>DYGW01000029.1 GCA_020724485.1 Thermoflexus sp.
CATCCGTCACCAGGCCGATCCGCAGTTCGCTCAGATCGTATTCGTCGCAGGGGATGAGGTCTTTCACCTCAAACTCCTCTTCTTCCTGGGCGACGACGACCTGAGCTGCCGTGAGCACGAGCAGCAACACGAGTAATGATGTTAGCAGCCGCTTCATTTTCACAATCTCCTTGAAACATTCTATGCGCGATTTCTTGGTCCGCAGACCTGCCTATCAGTATAGCCGATCTTGGCCGAATGTGAAAAAAGCGCCCAGGGCATACGCCGCGAAGTCTGGTACAATCGCTGGACACACGCAGCAGCCGCGCGCAGCCGGCGCGGCACGATACGGTTTCACGCTCCTATGGACATGCATACCACCTCCCACGCTGACCACGCCGCCTACGTGCGAAATATGTTCGGGCGCATCGCGCGGCGCTATAACCTGATGAACCGGCTGATGACCTTCGGCCAGGACCGGCGCTGGCGGCGCTACGTCGTGCAGCGGGCGGCGCTGCGCCCCGGAGCGTGGCTGCTCGACATCGCCACCGGCACTGGCGACATCGCCTTCGAGGCGCAGCGGCAGGTCGGCGACCTGCACATCGTCGCGGCGGACTTCGCCCTGCCGATGATGCGCGTCGGGCAGCGCCGCGAAAGCTGCGCCAGCGTTGACGGGCGACGCCCGCTGTCTTGGCAGGCCGCCGACACGCTGCACCTGCCCTACGCTGCCCACGCTTTCGACGCAGTGACGAGCGGCTACCTGTTCCGCAACGTGACCGACATCGCCGGAGCACTGGCCGAACAAGTGCGCGTGCTCAAGCCGGGCGGTCGGCTGGTCACGCTCGACACGACGCCGCCGCGCGGCCCACTGCGCCCGCTGATCCAGTTCTATCTCAGACAGGTCATCCCGCTGTTGGGGCGCTGGATCACCGGGCAGGCCGACGCCTACCGCTACCTGCCAGAGAGCACGCTCGGCTTCAAATCTGCCGAGGAACTGGCCGCCTTGATGCGCACTGCGGGCCTGGTGGACGTGGGCTGGCGTCGCTTCATGCTGGGCACGATGGCCCTCCACTGGGGCACAAAGCCGGGCGCGGGCTGAGCGGTCACGCCCTTCTGAGCAAGCGCCATGCTACCGACTTCCGAAGTCCGCGAGACTTCGGAAGTCTTGTTTTCGGCGCTCGCTGCTTCTCAGCGGTAACTCATCCTCTCTCCCCAGTGGGCAGATCGGGCGGCGCGCGCGTACAATCTCCTCATCACGCGCTGTGAGCGGTGTGGTCGCGGGGCGCAGCGGGGGGTTAGCGGACAGGCGAGGAAGAAGCGATGAAGCGATGGGTTGGAATGATGGCTGTGATTGCGCTGAGCGTGACGCTGATCGCGCTCGTGCTGAGCGCCGCGGGCGTCACCGCGCAGGACGGCAGCACGCCGGGCCCAGGTGAGGGAGACGACGTGACGTACACCTATTCGGGAGATGTGAACGCGCCGGACTTTCCCGCAGGCGCTGAGTGGATCAACGCCTCCGCACCGGTGAGCATGGCCGACCTGCGCGGCAAGATCGTGCTGCTCGACTTCTGGACGTATGGCTGCATCAACTGCATCCATGTCATCCCCGACCTCAAGCGGCTGGAGGCCGAATACCCCAAAGCGCTGGTCGTGATCGGCGTGCACTCGGCCAAGTTCACCAACGAGGGCGAGACGGAAAATATCCGCCGCATCGTGCGCCGCTACGAGGTCGAGCACCCGGTGATCAACGACCGCGATTTCATCACCTGGCAGCAGTACGGCGTGCGCGCCTGGCCGACGTTCGTGGTCATTGACCCCTTCGGCAAGGTCGTCGGGCAGCTTTCCGGCGAGCCGCTTTACCCGCGCATCCAGCCGGTGATTGAGACGATGGCCCGCGAATACGGCGCGGCGGGTGCGATCAACCCGGCGCCGCTGGCCCAGTGGCAGCCGGAGATGGCCCGCGACGAGCACGGCGCGCCGCTGCGCTTCCCCGGCAAGGTGCTGGCCGACGCGGCGGGCAACCGTTTGTTCATCAGCGACAGCAACAACAACCGCGTCGTTGTCGCCGCGCTGGACACGTTCGAAGTGCTCGACGTGATCGGCGCGGGCGAGGCCGGTCTGCGCGACGGCGACTACGCGACCGCCCAGTTCTCCCGCCCCCAGGGCCTGACGCTCGACGGGGACACGCTTTACGTGGCCGACACCGAGAATCACGCCATCCGCGCCGTTGACCTAGCCGCGCGCACGGTGACGACCGTCGCCGGGACGGGCATACAGGGCTTCGAGCGCGACGCCAGCGGCCCCGGCACCGCCCTCGCGCTCAGTTCCCCCTGGGACGTGGTCGCTCACACGGGCAAAGTCTACATTGCCATGGCCAGGCCGCACCAACTGTGGGTCTACGACAGCGCCAGCGGCGAAGTCGGGCCGTATGCGGGAACGGGGCGCGAAGCCCTGCTGGACGGGCCGCTGCGCCAGTCGGCCATGAACCAGCCCAGCGGCATTGACACCGACGGGAACGTGCTCTACTTCGCCGACCCCGAAGCCAGCGCCATCCGCACAGCAGACCTCGACCCGAACGGCGAGGTGCGCACCATCGTCGGCACCG
This sequence comes from Thermoflexus sp., assembly GCA_020724485.1. Lineage (GTDB taxonomy): Bacteria > Chloroflexota > Anaerolineae > Aggregatilineales > Aggregatilineaceae > UBA2029. The sequence goes on from DYGW01000029.1 coordinate 2,585, forward strand.
GCCTGTTCGACTTCGGCGACGTGGATGGCGTGGGCGATGCCGTGCGCCTGCAGCACGCCCTGGGCGTGACAGTCGCCGACGACGGCCTGCTCTACGTGGCTGACACCTACAACAACAAGATCAAGCGCATCAACCCGGCCACGCGCGCGAGCGTCACCTTCCTGGGCACGGGCGAGCCGGGATTCGCCGGCGGGAGCGACCCACTGTTCTACGAGCCGGGCGGCATTGACTACGCGGACGGCAAGCTCTACATCGCCGACACGAACAACCACGCCATCCGCGTGGCTGACCTGGCGACGGGCGTCGTCAGCACGGTGACATTCCCCAACGTCGAGCGGCTGAGCGACGCGGGCGCTGCGTCTGCTGCGCCGGGCGGCCTGACCGGGGGCGCGTTCGCCGCTGAGGGCGCGCTGCTGCTGGCTCCACAGACGGTCGCTGCCGGGCCGGGCACCCTGCGCATCCACGTGACCATGCCCGACGGTTATAAGCTCAACGACCTGGCCCCGTTCACGGCCATTTTCCCCGACAACCCGGTCGCCCAGGTTCCCGCTGATTCGCGCGACATCCGCATCCTCCTGCCCGATCTGCCAGTCGAAGTGCCGGTCACCTTCGCGGTGGGGCAGACCGATCTGGCGCTCGACCTGACGGTGTACTGGTGCGAGGCGGTCAACGAGACGCTGTGCTTCGTAGACCGGGCGACGTTGGTCGTGCCGCTGACCGTGCTGCCCGACGGCGACGCGCACGAAGTCACATTCGAGCGCGCGCTGGTGCCGCCGGTGGTGCAGGATACGCTGGGCTAGCACGGCGGGTCGCTGGTGTGGGGACGTTGGCCATACGCCCCTCCACACGCCTCACTCCCTAAATCCCCCTCTCCAGCCGAGCTAGAGAGGGGGACTCTGACCGGCTGATGTGGCACTTTTCCCTCCCTGGCTCTGTGTATAGACCGGATCCGAGCAAGTTCGCCGCGCGGCGGCAGGCGCGCTATAATACGGCAGTGGGCGGCGAAGCGCCGCGAGCACGTGCTTTTTGGGGGGTGAAGTCCGGGAGGCATCCTGCGACCTTTGCCTCTTTTATTGTTTTGGCGAGGAACCGTTATGCGACGACACAAGCCCTCGTGGTTGGCCTTCCTGCTGCTGGCCGCCGCGCTGATCCTGAGCGCCTGCGACAGCCTGGACAGCGGCTCGTTGGGCGGGGCCGCCAACCCCAACCCTACCCCCCAGCTTTCGCTGGAACAGGCCGACCAGGTCGCTCAGACGTTCCTCAAAGCGTGGACTGAGGGCGATTACCAGACCATGTACGGGCTGATCAGCCCCAACAGCCGCGAGGTATACACCGAGCAAGCCTTCAGCAACGACTACCAGGCCGTCGCCGTCCAGTTCACGCAGACCTCGTTAGAGACGGCGGTTACTAGCTCGTTGCGCCAGGGCACAACCGCCGTCATCCAATACGACGCGCGCTTCAACACCGAGCTATTCGGCGTCATCGAAGACCTGGGCCGCACCATGCGCCTGATTGAGACGCCGGAGGGCTGGCGCGTCGCCTGGTCGCGCATGGACATCATAGACGGACTGGCCGAAGGCGCGCGCCTGGAACGACTACAAACGCTGCCCGGTCGCGGCAACATCTACGACCGCAACGGCAAGGTGCTCGTAGATCAGAACGGGCGCGCCATTGGCATCTGGCTGGTGCAGCAGGACATCGCCAACGTGGACGAGTGCATCGCCCTGCTCTCGCGCGTGCTGCGGCGCGAGGTTCAGTCGCTGGAGCGCACGTTTGCCCAGTTCTTGCCGGAGACGCGCTTCCTGGTTGGCGAGGTAGACCCGGAAACCTACCAGGCGGAAGAGGCCAACTTGCGCCAGTACTGCGACGTGGGCGACGACCAGTACGACACCACCATTCGCAGCACACGCCGTTACTTTGGCGAGCTAGCCCCGCACCTGGTTGGCTATGTGGGGCAGATTCAGCCAGAGCAGGTCGCCGAATACGAGCGCAAAGGCTACCCAGCCGACGCCCTGATCGGGCAGACCGGCGTCGAGAAGGCGTTCGAGAACTACCTGGCGGGCAAGCCGGGCGGGCGGTTGGTCATTCGCTCGCCGGAGGGGGTGACGCTGCGCGAGATTGCCGAAGCGCCCGCCGAGCCGGGCCAGAGCGTCTACCTGACCATTGACCGCGACTTGCAAGCAGCCGTCCAGAATGCGTTCGTCGAGGCCTACAACTATTCGGCTGGCACCTGGGCCACCACGTCACCCGGCGGCGCTGCTGTGGTGCTCAACGTCAAGACCGGCGAAGTGCTGGCCTCGGTGAGCTACCCCTGGTTCGACCCCAACCTGTTCAACCCGGATTCGCTGCTGCAAGACCGCGTCCAGCGGCTCAGCGACCTGAGAATAAGCTGGCGCACGCCTCTGCTCGATCGCGTGCTGCTCGGCAAGTTCCCGGCGGGGTCGGTGTTCAAGATCGTTTCGACGGCGGCAGGGCTGGACAGCGGCGTCTACACCCCGCAGACCGCCATCACCTGCACGGGCACCTGGTATGGGCAGGAGTACGGCGACGGCCTGCCCTTCCGCTCGGACTGGTTACCGACCGGTCACGGTTACGTGGACTTCTCGCACGCGCTCACCTATTCCTGCAACTCGTACTATTGGCAGCTAGGAGTCAACCTGCAGAATTACGATCCAGCGTCGCTGACCAACTATGCCTACAAGATGGGGCTAGGCGTGCCGACCGGTCAGGATATTCTGCCCGAAGAGGTGGGGCAAATCCCCAACAGCGAGTTGATCTTCCGCCTGGAAGCGCGCCAGTGGAATATCTCCGACATGCTCAACCTGGTCATCGGGCAGGGACCGATTCAGATCACGCCGATGCAGATGGCGCGCATGACCGCCGCCATCGCCAACGGCGGGGCGCTCTATGAACCGCTCTTCGTCAGCAAGGTGCAGATCGTGGGCGAAGACCCCGTCTATGTCGCTGAACCGACGATCACGTCGCAGCTCGACTTTGCCCCGGAGGTGTTTGAGCTGATCCAGAAGGGCATGTGTGACGTGACGCTCGACCCGAACGGCACGGCCCGCTACATCTTCGAGGAATGGTACCGCTTCCAGGGCAGCGACGTGATCGTGTGCGGCAAGACGGGCACGGCCCAGACCGGCGGCGCGGGGACCAAGCCGCAGGCCTGGTTTGTGGCTTTCGCTCCCCAGGATGATCCGCAGATCGCGGTCGTGGTGTCGGTGGAGAACTCGTGCGAAGGGTCCGAGGTCGCCGCGCCGATTGTGCGCCGCATTATCGAGGACTACTACGGGATGCCGCACTCCGAATGGCCGCCGCTGTGGGTGTCGGGGTGCATCCCGCTGGGCGAGTAAGCTGTCTGCGCCGCTCGCTGCCGGGGACCCGTAGGGACGTATTGCGATACGCCCCCGCATACCTCACCCTCTCAATCCCCCTCTCCAGCCGAGCTAGAGAGGGGGGCTTTGACCGCCGGATGTGGGGGTGTGTGCAAAATCTGTCAGGCCGTTTGGCCGCACCCTGTTGACCTCACCCCCGCTCGGCGCTGACGCGCCTCGCCTCCCCCTCTCCGCAGCGGAGAGGGGGAAAGGCCGAGCGTAGCGAGGCCAGGGGGTGAGGTCAACCAGACGCCATCTTCATGCTTCCCACGCTGCTGCCCGCCCCTGAAGGCTCTGCCGGGGAGGGGCGTAGCGCCACCGGCGGCAATTTCTCGCGGCGTGCGCGGTGCCGCTTCTGGGGGAGCTTCCCCCCAGAAATTTGCACGTAACAGCAGCCATCATTTAAGCTAACCCTATAGTTGTGCTGGTTCCACGCGGGATGACCCATGCAAACCCTGCTGCCGACCCTCCTCGATTACGACCCGGACCTGCTGGCGATCATCGCCCACCGCTGGGACGTGGACCTGGAGGCGCTGGACAAGCGCCAGGCCGCTCAGGTTCTCACCGACGCCATGCTCACCCCGCAGCGCGCCGCCGCCGAATGGGGTCGCCTGAGCGACGCTGAGCGAGGCGCGCTGCAGACGCTGCTCGGCGCGCGCGAGCACAAAATGCCCGCCGTCCAGTTCACCCGCCTGTTCGGCGACATCCGCGAGCTTAAGCAGCTTGGCCCTGGCGGGCGCGAGCGCGAAAAGCCGCACCTGAACCCGACCGGTATCGCCGAGACGCTGTTCTACCGGGGGCTGATCGCGGTGGCCTTCGACCAGGGGCGCGCTGGCGTGCAGTATTTCGTCTTCGTCCCGCCCGACCTGGCCGGCGTGCTGCCCGCGCACGAAACGGGTTTCGACCTCAGCGCCGAGCCGGACTCCGACTGGCCCCCCGACGCGGGGACCGAGCCAGAGCAGGTGATCCCGGCGACGACCACCCTCGTGGACGACCTGACGACGCTGCTGGTCTACCTGCAGATCGCCCGCGTGCCCGCTGGCGCCGACGCGCTGCTCGCAGCGTTGGGCGAGGCGCTGGCTCCGTACTGGCTGGGCGCGCACAGTCCGGCGTCCATCGCGCTGCTGGTGGGCCTGGCCCTCAGCATGGGCGTGGCGGCGGACGACGAGGGCCTGCTCAAGCCCGTTCCCGCCCAGGCCCGCCGCTGGCTGGAAGAGACGCGCCCCCGCCAGGTGCGCGCCCTGGCCGAGGCCTGGCGCAACAGCACGCTCTTCAACGAGCTATGGCACACGCCCGGCCTGGTTCCAGAGCCGACCGGCTGGCGCAACGACCCACTGCTGGCTCGCCAGACTGTGCTCACCTTCCTGGAGACAGCGCCGCCCGGCTGGTGGCCGGTGGAGGAGCTGGTCGCCCTGGTTCACGACGAAGAGCCAGACTTCCAGCGGCCCGCCGGGGATTACGATAGCTGGTATATCCGCGACGCAGAGAGCGGCGAGTACCTGCGCGGTTTCGAAAGCTGGGATCGTGTGGATGGCGCGCTGCTGCGCTTCATCCTCACCGGGCCGCTGCACTGGCTGGGGCTGGCCGACCTGGGCGACGGCGGCGCGCTGTGCCGCCTGACCCCCTACGGGCGCGCGCTGGTCAGCGGGGCCGATTGGCCGGACCGGCCTGAAGAGCGCCCCCTGCTGGCGCTGCGCCCGGACGGCACCGCCCTGGCTCCGCGCACACTCAGCCGCTACGAACGCTTCCAACTGGCGCGCATCACCGAATGGGGGCCGGCGGGCGATCCGTACCAGTACCGGCTATCGGCGGCGGGCTTGCAGCGCGCCGCCGAGCAGGGCGTCCCGCTCGACGCCATGCGTGCTTTCCTGCGCCGCACCAGCGGCGACAACGTGCCGGACGCCATCTACCGGCTGCTTGACGGGTGGGAGCAGACCGGCGGCGCGGATGTCTGGCTGGAACGCGCGGTCGTCCTGCGCAGCAACGCGCCGGACGTGCTGCAAACCATCCTCGAAACGCCGGAACTGCGTCGCTTCCTCGGCGCGCAGCTTGGCCCCAGCGCGGTCATCGTGCGCGCTGACCAGCACGAGGCGCTGGTCGCCGCCCTGCACCAACACGGGATTCTGGTGGACTTCGATGAGTGAAGCGGCCTCGCAGGCCGGCACGCTGCTCGCCCCGCCCGGCGCGCTGCTGGCCGCCTATGAGCGGCTGTGCCCCGGCGTGCCGCCCCAGGTGATCGCGCGCGCGCCGGGGCGCGTGAATCTGCTGGGCGGCCATGTGGACATGCACGGCGGCACGGTGATCACCATCGCCATTGACCGGGGTGTGTGGCTGGTCGCCGCCCCCGCGTCCGGCGCGGTGAGCACCCTACACGCCGCCGACCTGGGCGAGACAGTCGCACTGGCCCACGCGGCGGATCGCCTGGCCGCCCGGATGGACGCCGCAGGAGAGCCATTGCCGCGTTGGGCGCAGTATCCCGCCGGGGTGATCTGGGCGCTGGGCCAGCGCAGGCTGGAGGCACGCGGCATGAACGCCGCCTTCTCCGGCGACCTGCCGATGGGGGCCGGGCTTAGCTCGTCAGCGGCGGTCGAGGTCGCCTTCGCCATCGGCTGGGCGGCGCTGGGCGGCTGGCAGCTTGCGCCGGGCGCGCTGGCCGAAGTGGGGCTGGACGCCGAGCGCGGCTACCTGGGCCTGGGCATCGGTATCCAGGATCAGTACACGGTGTTGCACGCGCGGGCGGGCCACGCCCTGTGGCTGGACTGCCGCAGCCTGGAACACCGCCACATTGCGCTGCCGCTCGGCGCGGCGGTCGTCGTCTGCGACACGGCTACGCGGCGCGCGCTGGTTGGGTCGGGCTACGGCGGGCGCGCCCAGGACGCGCACGACGCCGCCCGCATCATCCGCCAGCGCGATCTGGGGGCGCTGCTGCTGCGCGACGTGACGCCCGCACAGCTTGAGGCGCACCGCTCCGCGCTGAGCGACGGCCAGTACCGCCGGGCGCGGCACGTCGTCAGCGAGATCGCCCGCGTCGCCCACGCGGTCGAAGTCCTGGCGCGCGGCGACCTGGCCGCGTTCGGCGCGCTGATGAGCGAGTCCTACTGCAGCGCGCGCGACGATTACGGCAGCAGCTCGCCCGCGCTGGACGCGATGTGGGCGGCGGCAACCGCGCAGCCCGGCTGCTGGGGCGCGCGCTACAGCGGCGGGGGCGAGGCCGGGGCGGTCGTCGCCCTGGTGGAAGCGAGCGCGGTCGGAGACTTCTTGGGCGGCGCTGCCGCCGCTTACCGGCGCGTCACCGGGCGGGAGGGCGCGTTCTTCCCGGTCGAAGCGGTGACGGCAGCGGGCGTGTGGAACTCACAGTAGGATAAGTACGGGAGGAAGTCCTTGCCACAACGCGATCACTTCAACGTGGCGACCTGGACGGGCCGCCTGGCCGGGATCGCCTTCGGCGTGCTGCTGGCCTGGCTGCTGGTCGAGGTGCTGATCCGGCTGCTGTTCTTCTCGCTGCCACCGCGCCTGCAACTGGTGCTGGAGCACGTGCGCAAGACGCCGTTCGGTGACGCCCGCCTGCTGCCCGACCCGATCTGGCAGCCGGACGTGGACTACCTGATGATCGCCCGCCCGGTGCAGAACTACGAGCAGTTCGGCAGCGCCGAGGTGCGCTTCACCGCTAGCACGGAGACGCTGTGGGGATCGCGCGTCGCCTTCCGCACGCGGCAGGAGTTGGTGGATCGCCGTGTGGACGCGGTGGCGGTGGGGGACTCGTTCACCTTCTGCTTCACCGACGAGGAGGACTGCTGGGTGCAGCGGCTTGGCGCGCTGACCGGGCTGAACATCATCAACCTGGGCATCACCAGCACGGGGTCGCTCAGCCACGCCCGCGTGCTGGCCGACTTCGGGCTGCCGCTGAAGCCGCCGCTGGTCATCTGGCAGTGGTTCGGTAACGACGCCAACGAGGATTACGGCCTGGCCGCGCTGCGCGGCGAGACAGATGTGCAGTCGGCGGACCCGCCCCCGCCCGTCCCCAGGCGCAGTTGGTGGGATGAGCACTCGGCGCTCTACGTGCTGCTCAAGCTGTACCTGGGGCCGGAGGACGACTTCGCGGCGTCGCTGCAATTCCACGCGCCGGAATACGCCACGCGCGGCGACGTGACGCTCGCCTTCGGCCAGCCCTACCTGTGGGACGCCTTCGACATGACGCAGCCGCACAACCTGGACGGCTGGGCGCGCGGCGGGGTGGCGATCCGCGCGGCGCGCGAGTCGGTCGAGGAATACGGCGGGCGGCTGGTGATCGTGCTCATGCCGACGAAGGAGCAGGTCTACCGGGCGATGAGCGAGCCGCTGCTCGGCGCGGAGAAGCTGGCTTTGCTCGACGCGCCCTACGCGATGATGCGCGATTTCTGCGCGGCGGAGGGGCTGGCCTGCTTCGACCCGCTGGCGGCCTTACAGGCCCATGCTGACGCCGGGGAGCAGCTTTACTACACGACCGACATGCACCTCAACGCGCGCGGCAACGCTGTGCTGGCGAGCGCGCTGGCGGAGTGGCTGGGGGAGTAAGGGGAAAGGCAGGAGCTGTTCCCAAAGGAGATTTCTCGATGAAACTCACTCATGTCCGGTTGCTTGTGGTCAACTTCGAGGCTTGTTTTCGCTTCTACCGCGATGTGATGGGATTCGAGGCAAGCTGGGGCGATGAAACGAGTGGCTACGCCGACTTTGAGGTTGGCGAAGGGACAGCCCTCGCCCTCTTCGGGCGGCAGGCTATGGCCGACGTTGTCGGCATGGGGGGCACGCCCCTTGAAGCGGAATGCCAGGATCGCGCGATGCTGATCTTTGGGGTTGACGATCTCGAAGCGGCAGTTGCGCGGCTCAAAGCGAAAGGGGCGACGTTTGTGCGGGATATAGAAGATCACCCCGACTGGGGCATCCGCACCGCCCATCTGCGCGACCCGGAAGGCACGCTGATCGAGATCAACAGCCCGCTTCCACAGGAGGAGTGGGCGGAGGGGCTGCGCGAAGAGTCGCGCAAGTACGAGGAAGGGTAGACCCTAGTCCACCCCGTCCCGCCCCATGCCCTCAGCGATGGTCGTCAGCGGCCATAGCGGGCGCACGTCCATATCGAGATCGTCGCGGAAGCCCGCCATATAGCGAAAATAGCCCGCCGCCGCGATCATCGCCGCGTTGTCCACGCACAACGCCAGCGGCGGGTAGCGCACCGGCAGCGGACTCGTCGCGCGCAGGGTCGCGCGCAGGGCTGTGTTGGCGCTCACCCCGCCGGCCATCCAGACCTCGGTCGCTCCGTGCTCGGCGGCGGCGTCCAGCGTCTTCTCGACCAGAATGTCCACCACCGCCGCCTGAAAGCTGGCTGCCACGTCAGCGATGGGCACGTCCGGGCGGCGCTGGTCGGGCGTCATGCCCTCGCCTCTGGGCAGGCGCTTGCCGCTGTGCGGCTCCTGCACGCCGCGAAGCACCGCCGTCTTCAGCCCGGAGAAGCTGAAGTCGCTGCCCTCGCCGCGCAGGGCGCGCGGGAAGGCGTAGGCCGCCGGGTCGCCTCCCTCGGCGGCGCGCTGGATGGACGGCCCGCCAGGGTACGGCAGCCCCAACAGCCGCGCCACCTTGTCGAATGCCTCGCCCGCCGCGTCGTCAATGGTCGTGCCAAGCTGCCGGTACTGGCCGTGCTCGCTGATCAGCACGATCTCGCTGTGCCCGCCGGAGACGATCAGGCAGACCACCGGGAACTGCACCGGCGACTCGCGCTCGGTCAGCCACAGCGAATAGACGTGCCCCTCCAGGTGATTCACGCCGACCAGCGGCAGCCCGCGCGCCAGGGCCAGCCCCTTGGCGAAGTTGACGCCGACCAGCAGCGACCCGGCCAGCCCTGGCCCGCGCGTCACGGCGATGGCGTCAATATCGGCGAGCGTCACGCCGGCGTTGGCCAGGCCCTGCTCGACGATGGGCACAATCGCCTCGATATGCGCCCGCGACGCGACCTCCGGGAAGACGCCGCCATACTGCGCGTGCAGGTCAATCTGCGAGGCGACGACGTTGGAGCGCATGTGCACGCCGTCTTCGACGACCGCCGCGCCCGTCTCGTCGCACGAGGTTTCGATGCCGAGGATGAGAGTCATAGCGCCTCACGGGAAGGTAGATGGCAGGTCGAGTGTAGGGGCGGGTTCTATGCTCTTTAAGAAATCAACCGGGATATCCTACCGCTCGGTGGCACCGGCGACTGATGGTGTTTCTGGTGGGGCGTATCGCAGTACGCCCCTGCGGACCTCACCCCCGCTCGGCCCCCTGACGCGGGCCTCGCCGCCCCCTCTCCATTCGAATGGAGAGGGGGCAAGCCGAGCGCAGCGAGGCTGGGGGTGAGGTAAACCGGGGCGCAGCAGAGCGCCGCCCCTACCGCCAACTCACGACTCACGACTCCAAACTGATCACCAGATCATACGGGCAGTCGGTCAGCACGTCCAGTTCGCCTGCCTCGTTGAGGCAGACGGTGTCCTCGATGCGCACGCCGTAGCCGCGCTCTGGGTAATACAGCCCTGGCTCGATGGTGAAGACATTGCCCGGTTGCAGCGTGTAGCGGTCGCTGAAGGTGGGGAAGTACGGCGCTTCGTGCACGTTCAGCCCGACGCCGTGCGCCAGCGAGTGAATGTAGCCGTCGGTGGTAGACGGCGTGTGCAGCACGGTCGGGTGACCCGCCGCCTCGAATAGCTCGCAGACCATGCGCTGCACCTGGCTGGTGGGCAGCCCCGGCGCGCACATCTCCTGCGAGCGGCGAAAGGCGGTCATCACCGCGTCGTAGGCGGCCTCCGCCTCTGGCGGGGCGTAGCCCAGGCACCACGTCCGCGTCATGTCGTGGAAGTAGCCGCCCGGCTCGCGCGGGAACAGGTCGAAGACGATGGTCGCGCCCAGGCGCAGCGGCTCGTCGTCGGTCCCCTTACTATGTGGCACGGCGGCATCGCGCCCCTGGGCGAAGATCATGCCTTCGGGGTCTTCCAGGCCCTGCGCGTAAAGCAGCCCGCGCACGTGCCGTTTGACATCGCCGATGCGCAGCGGCAACCCGTCCGCCTGGACGACGACGCCCTCCGCCGCGCGGTGCGTCGCCAGCCAGTCGCGCGCCGCGCGCATGACGGCGCTGGTTCGGCGGGCCACGTCGCGCAGCCGGGCCAGTTCGTCGGCGTCCTTGGTCTCGTAGGCGCGGTCGAAGACGGTCTCGCGCGCCTGCTCGGTGACGAATTCCAGCGCGTCGCCGAAGGTGCGGCCCAGGATACGCAGCGTGCGCAGGGCGATGTTGAGGTCGGTCACGCCGTAAACGCCGATCTTGCCGCCAACGCCGAACTCCTCGAAGATGCGGCGGTACCAGGCGGCGGTCACCGCGTCGCGGTCGTCTTTGTGCGCCCGCATCAGCTCGCCGTAGCCGAAATCGTCGTAGGTGTGCACTGGCAGGCCGCCCCGCGCCGCTTCGTCGCGCTCCATGCCGTTGACGATGAGCACCGGGGCGTCGCCGCGCCGCTTGATCACCAGGCCGGAGTGCTGCGCGCCATTGCTCAGGTAGGTGCGGTAGGGGTCTTCGTTCTCGCCGGGGAAGATCAGCAGCGCGTCCAGGACGCGCTCGGCCATCAGGCGATCCAGATCAGCTTTCATGGGTCATGTCCTTGAGGGTGAGGGGGCGATCGGGAGTCATCGGGAAATGGGTTGTTGGTTGTTGGTGATTGGGCATGAGATTGGGAGCGCTACGACTCTGGCTGGCCGCCCTCGCGCATGTGCAAGAACCACTCGATGACGACCAGGCTCAGCGCCAGAATCAAGGCGATGACCGGGTTGAGCACGCGCGGAATCTGCAGCCAGGCGCAGGCCACCACGAACAGCCCGACCCAGATGCTCTGGCGCAGTACCACACCCATCGCTGGCGGGCCGGACTCTGCGCGAGAAAAGCGCGCGTTGAGGTAGCGCACAAAGGGCAGCGCCGTCCCGGTCACGGCCAGGTACAGGAACACGAAGAACATCCAGCGCGGGAAGGCGGTAGGCAGCGTGGTGGTGATCAACATCCACAGCCCCACCCAGCCCGTGACGGCCATCAGCAGCGCGGCGACGATCAGCGCGGCCTGTTCGGGCAAGACGGGGGGAGAGTTGGAATGGCGATGGTGCTTCATGGCGTCCATTATAGCCATCCGGCCCCCCGGCTCCAAGCGCCGGGTGTGGACGACGAGACTTCCGAAGTCTGCACGAACTTCGGAAGTCTACCGGCGGGGCGTGTTGGGACGCATCACCCGCCGGAGCGCGCGGCCAGCCAGTCGCCCAGGCGCGGCCACAGCATGGTCTGCGCGCTCGCGCCGATGACCAGGCCGATATGCCCACTTTCCAGTACGATCACGTCTCGGTCGGCGCTGCCAACCAGGTCGTGCAGCAGCGTCACCGAGCGCCAGGGGGCGATGTGATCCTGGCGCGCGGCGATGGTCAGCACCAGCGCGCGGATCGCGCCCAGATCAATGCGCCGCCCGCCAACCTCCAGCCGGCCCTGCACCAGCAGATTGCGCTGGTAGAAATCCTTGATGTATTTGCGGAAGGCTTCGCCGGGGAAGGGCGTCGAGTCGTTGAGCCAGATTTGCATGGCGGCGAAGCGGCGCATGAAGCCCTCGTCTTCGCCGCGCTCCCAGTAATTGAGCGCCTGCACCAGCTCATTGGTCGGGCGCACCATGTTGAAAGTCGTGTTGAGCAGCGGCGCGGGGATGTTGCCCAGCGCGTCCACGTACACATCCATTCCGGGCGCGTCCACAGGCTGTAGATGCCGTCGTCGTGGTAATTGACCGGCCCGGCCAGGTTGACCAGGGCGGCGACATCGTCCGGGTAGAGCACGGTGTAGATCGCGCCGAACAGTCCGCCCATGCAATAGCCGAGCAGCGAGACGGCGCTCCCCCCGCTGGCCTGGCGGACAGCAGCTACCGCGCGCCGCAGCAGCCCGCTGATGTACTCGTCAAACGGGCGGTAGCGATCCACCGGCGTGGCCGTCCCCCAGTCGAGCATGTAGACATCTATGCCGCGCCCCAACAGGTAGCGCACCAGCGATCGCTCCGGGATCAAATCCATGACGTAATGGCGGTTGATCAGCGAGGGGACGCACAGCAGCGGGATCGGCTGCGGGGCCGGCACCTGGGGCGTGTAGCGCAGCAGGCGCGCGCGCCCCTCAGTCCGCACGACGGTCGCCGGGGTCTGGCTGACCAGGGCGCGGCCCTGGGCGAGAATAGCTTCCTGGGCGGCGGTGTAGTGCTCCCACACCTGCTGCAGGCCCAGCGACCACAAAGCGGCGGCGCGCTCAAGGGGGTCACTCATCGTCGCGGCCCACTGTGCGCTCAAGCTGCTCGATGCGCCCGGCCAGGTCGCTCACCTGCTGCTCCAGCAGGTAGAGCAGGCGCGCTGTCTGCTCCCCGGCGAACGCGGCGCAGAATCCGCTCGCCTGCAGGGCCGCGCTCAGCCGTTGCTGGGTGAGCAACGTCTGGTTGATCTGCCCGCCGATGCGACGCAGCGTGCCCGGCGCGCGCACGAAGGCGTCCCACTGGGCGGCAACCTCGCGTTCCCAGGCTTCCAGGCTGGCGCGCAGCGCGCCGCGGCACCCCCTCGTACACGCTCAGGGCCAACGGGCGGTTGCCGCGCAAGGCATGGCTGAGCATCATCAGCCGGTACGCCTCTTCCCAGTAGCGATCGATCATCAGCACGGGCTGGCACAGGTGAATCGCTTCCTGGTAGCCGCCCTCGTCCAGCAGCAGGGCAGCCAGGCGCATCGCCCCCGTCAGGTAGAGCGTTTGCAGGCGCTCGCGCTCCAGGCTGGCCCAGTCCTCGTAGAGCGCGTCGGGCAGGTAATCGCCCGCGTAGCAGTCCAGCGCGTCGCGGTAAGCGTCAATGGTGGCGGAAGGGTCGTCGCGCTCCAGCCGGGCGGCATCGCGCAGCCCCAGCCGGAATTCCTCGGCGTCAATGGCGATGGCCGCGTCGGGGTCCAGGCCATAGGCCAGGCCGTGCCGCGTCACGAACGTGGAGAGGGTGCGCACCGGGCGGTGCGGTTCCAGCGCATCGTTGAGCGCGTTGAGCGCCACCTTGAAGTCGCGGTCGGCGCGTCCGGCGTCGAGCGTTGGCCACAGCTCGGCGGTGATGCGCTCTTTGGGCAGCATCTGGTGGCTATCGTTGAGGCGCACGGTGATCAGGAACTGGAACAGCCGCTGCGCCTTCTCGCGCTTCCACACGACGCTCGGCAGCGGCTCATTGCCCAACCACACGCGGAACATGCCCAGGGTTTGCACGCGCAGTGACGCGCTCATGCGCTGTCCTGTTGAATGAGACTCGCCTTGCTGCCGCGCGGGAAGCGCTAGCTCCGCCCGTAGACGGGCACTGCCGCCCCGTTGACCGCGCGCGCCGCGTCCGACGCCAGGAACAGGATCACGTCGGCGATGGCTTCCGGCGCGACCCACTTGCTGAAGTCGGCGTCGGGCATTTCGGCGCGGTTCTGCGGCGTGTCAATGGTGCCCGGCAGCACGCAGTTGGCATTGATCCCCTTGTGGCGCAACTCGGCGGCCAGCGTCTCGACCAGGCGCACAACCGCGCCCTTCGACGCGCTGTAGGCGACCTGGCGGGCGCTGCCGCTCAGCGCGGCGCGCGACGCCACATGCACGATCTTGCCGCCGCCGCGCGCCAGCATCGGCGGGATGACCGCCTTGCTGATCAGGAACGCCGAGCGCGCGTTGAGCACCAGCATGAACTCCCACGTCTCCAGCGGCGTCTCGTGCACAGGCGTCCCGGCGCGGTAGCCGCCGACCGTGTTAGCCAGGATGTCAATCGCGCCGAAGCGATCCAGCGCCCCGGCGACCAGCGCCTGCACGGAGGCTTCGTCGGTCAGGTCGGCGGCGGCGAAGTGCACGCGCGCGGGCACGAACTGCTCCGCCGGATACGCGGCAGCGAGCCGGTCGGCGTGGCGATCCACCAGCACCAGGCTGGCCCCGGCGTCATAAAAAGCGCGAGCGACGGCCCCGCCCAGATTGCCGCCTGCCCCGGTGACAAGCGCCACGCGCCCGGTGAAGTCGAACATGGTTTCCTCCTGCGAGAACCCGTTAGCGGTCAGCCGTCAGCTATCAGTGGTCAGCGAGAATGACTGGCTTCCATTTTGACTGAAGACTGAACGCTGCAGACTGATCACTATTCACTCGTCGAGGGCAGCAGTGGCTCGATCCAGGCGATCAGAGCGGGAATCGACCGGGTGGCCGCTTCCCAAACCAGCTCCAGGTCCACATCATTGTAGCCGTGAATCAGCACATCGCGCATGCCAACCATCTGTTTCCAGGGAATGGCCGAATGCTGTTGTCTGAATTCGATTGAGATGCGCTTGGTCGCTTCCCCGACACTAATCAACTGGTAGATCACAGCAGCATGGCGCATCTCGTCCCGCACAAAGTCGTCTCTGGTGACAGCCTGGGTGACAGCCCTGATCTTCTGGGCAGCTTGCCAGGTGTCGAGGAGATGCGGGAGATCACGCGACATAGATGACCTGTGCCGATTCGAGGATTGCCTTGCGACGGAGAGGATTCTTGCTGGCTTCGATGGCACGATGTGTGACCAGATCGACTTTGCGCCCGAAGATATCGCTCAGTTCATCGCGCATCTGGACAAAATCAAGCAGCGTCCAATGGGCATCTGGCGCAAAGCGAACCAGCAGATCAATATCGCTTTCGGGGCGGAAATTGCCCTGCACGGCTGACCCGAACACCGCCAACTCGCTAACCTGCCACCGCTGGCAAAACTCGCGCAGCGCATCATAGGGAATGGCAATAGGCAGGCTCATGGGTCAGGTCTCCTCGTGGACTATTTTACCATATCGCCACCTGGCAAGATTGCAGGGATCAGCGAGCACAGCCGCCGAACAAGAGGAACGCTCCAACTCGACATGCACCGCCAGCCGACCGCCGAAGGCTGCTTACTGTCCACTTGTCCTCCATCAACGTGAACAGTCCAGCGCTGCATATCGCTGATAGCTGACGGCTGACCGCTACACATGCTCCCGCCCGCGATGCAGACGCATCTCCAGCAGCTTGACCGCCATAGACAAAGAAAGGGTTAGCACGAGATAGGTCAGCGCGACCACATTGTACGCCTGGAAGAAGGTGAACGTGCTGGCGGCGTAGGTCTGGCCCTGGCGGGTGATGTCTTCGACGCCCAGGATGGAGACCAGCGAGCTTTCCTTGAGCATGGCGATGAAGTCATTGGCCAGCGGCGGAATCACCACGCGGATGGCCTGCGGCAGCACCACTAGGCGCATGATCTGCCAGCGGGTCATGCCCAGGCTGCTGGCGGCTTCGCGCTGGCCTTTGTCAATACTGTCAATGCCGGCGCGGAACACCTCGGACAGGAACGCGCTGTAGGAGATGGCCAGACCGATGATCGCCCGGTAGGTGTTGGGGAACTGGCGCGTATCGAACGTCGCCAGGCGCGACCCGATGCCCTGAAAGGTGAGATCGAAGCTGACGCTGTCGCTGAGCGTGATGGTGATGCGCAGCCAGGTCAGCCACTCGCCCAGGCCGTTGCCGAGCGAGATCAACTGCGGGATGGCGGCCAGGGCCATGTAGTAGACCAGCACCAGCGTTGGGATGCCGCGCACGCCCTCGACGTAGAACGTACTGAGCTGGTAGATGACCACGTTGTTCGAGCGGCGCAACAGGGCGATGAACAGCCCCAGGATCACAGCGATGGTGTAGGCGACGATGGACACCCAGATCGTCGTCCAGATGCCCTGTTTGACCGCGCGCCAGATGATCGGGTACGGGTGCCGGTCATTGACGCTGAGCACAAAGAGGATCACCAGCAGCGCCAGCAGCAGCAGCCACCATGGGGCACGGGCCAGGCGGCGGATCAGGATGTTCTTTTTCTGCGGGTTCGGTCTGGAGATGGCCGGGGCCGCGTGTACAGCCGTCATGGGTCACATCCGGGCTGGGGTCGCACCAACAGTCTGCCGCCAGACAGTGCGGACACGCGGGCGTGCAACGGTGACCGTCCGTCCGCGCGGGAAAGCGGCATGGCGGTAATGATACTTGGCGGCAGGGAGAACGACAACCCGGTTGACCTCACCCCCGCTCGGCGCTGCGGAGAGGGGGAAAGGCCGAGCGCAGCGAGGCCAGGGAGTGAGGTCAATATGGCCTGTTGATGTGGGCGCTCAGATAGTTTCGGCGCGGGCCTGGCTCTGCGCTATAATCCGGTGCGGTAGGGTTCTGTCATTCCGGAGCCGCACGATGACACTTGACCGCGCGATGGTGGCGCATATCGCCGAGCTAGCCAAGCTCCAGCTCAGCGACGAGGAGCGCGAGCGGTTCGCCGCGCAGCTTTCCGACATCCTGGCCTACGCCGAGCGTCTGCAGGCGCTGGACACCGCCGCCATCCCCCCCACCGCCTCCGTGCTGCCGCTGCGCAATGTGCTGCGCCCGGATGTCGTCGGGCCGTCGCTGCCCCACGACGAGGCCCTGGCCAACGCCGCCGACTCCGCTGACGGGCAGTTCCGCGTGGACGCTATCCTCGACAGCGAGTGAGAAGCTGCCTGTTTTTGAGTCATGAGACCGGCCTGTGGTCTGGACTCCAGACTCAAAACTCACGACTCATAACCGCTGCCTCGCGAGTCACTCCCCGTCAATCAGCGTGCCGATCTTCTTGCCCAGCACCGCGTCTTGCAGGCTGTGATCGTCCCAGATGTTGAGCACGATCAGCGGCAGCTTGTGATCCATACACAGCGTGATCGCCGTCAAGTCCATGACCCGCACGCGGTACTCGATGGCCTCGGAATAAGTCAGGTGGTCGAAGCGGCGGGCGGCGGGGTTCTTCTTGGGGTCTTCGGTGTAGACTCCGTCCACCTGCGTGCCCTTGATGATCACGTCAGCGTTGACTTCCATGCCGCGCAGCGCCGCTGCCGTGTCGGTGGTGAAATAGGGGTTGCCGGTGCCGCCGGTGATGATCACGACGCGCCCCTTCTCCATGTGGCGGATGGCACGCAGACGGATGTACGGCTCGGCGACCTGGTTCATCATCACCGCCGTCTGCACACGGGTGGGCACGCCAATCTGCTCCAGCGCGTCTTGCAGGGCCAACCCGTTCATGACGGTGGCGATCATGCCCATGTGGTCGGCGGTGGCCTGCGACATGCCGCGCTGCACGCCTTTACTGCCGCGCCACAGGTTGCCCGCGCCGATGACCAGCGCGACCTGCACCCCCAGGTCGGTCACCGACTTGATCTTGCGGGCGATGACGGTGGCCTGGTCGGGGTCAATGCCGAAGCCCTCCGGCCCGGCCAGGGCCTCGCCGCTCAGCTTGAGCACGATGCGCCGGTAACGGGGGGCGGGGGGTTGGGAGGGATTGGTCATGGGTCCTTCCTCAGCTCTCTGGTAGACAGGAGTCCCACCTGGGGTGGGCGACTCGACTTGGCGGTGGGTTGTCAGGGGCGCGTGCAAAACCTGTCAGGCCGTTTGGCCGTATCCTGTTTACCTCACCCCCGCTCCGCGCTGGCGCGCCTTGCCTCCCCCTCTCCGCAGCGGAGAGGGGGAAAGGCCGAGCGCAGTGAGGCCAGGAGGTGAGGTCTATGCCCCGGTGTCAAGCGATTCGCTGACAACCTTTGCACGCACTCGTTGTCAGTGTTCAGTAGTCAAAGAGTATGGCAGATTCGGCCCACTCAGCCGACAAAAAAAGGGGATTAGGCCGCGTGCTCCTAATCCCCCGCGTTCAGCATCTCAGCCTCTAGGCTTCGTCGGCCTCGGCCCCTTCGCCAATGGCGAAGCGGGCGAAGCGGCGGACGGTGATATTCTCGCCCAGGTCGGCGATGGCTTTGGTGATCAGCGCGCCGATGGTCGTGCTATCGTCTTTGATGAAGGGCTGCTCGACGAGCACCAGTTCCTCGTAGAACTTGCTCATGCGGCCATCCACGATGCGATCCACGACATTCTCCGGCTTGCCCTCTTCCAGGGCGCGGCGGCGCTGCAAGTCGCGCTCGGCCTCGACCAATGCCGCCGGGACATCCTCACGCTTGACGTACTGCGCGCCGAGATTGGCGATTTGCAGGGCGAGGTCGTTAGCCAGCGTGCGGAACAGGTCGGTCTTGGCGACGAAGTCGGTCTCGCAGTTCAGTTCCAGCAGCACGCCCAGGCGATCGGTGTGGTGAATGTAGGCGTGAACGATGCCCTCGTTCGTGGCGCGTCCCGCCTTTTTGGCGGCCTTGGCCAGCCCCTTCTCGCGCAGGGAGTCCGCCGCTTTTTCCATGTTGCCATCGAACTGCTCCAGCGCCTTCTTACAGTCCAGGGGGCCGGCGCCGGTTAGCTCGCGCAGTTCTTTGACCATCTGTGCCGTGATTGCCATCGGCTACTTCCCCTCGCTCTCTGTTTCTTCGTCCAGGTCCTCACCTTCGCCCTCGAAGTCGAGGTCGCCGCTGCGCAGCTTGGCCAGTGTTGCTTCGCCCAGATACGCCTCGTCTTCGTCTTCGTCGGCCATCACTTCGATGAAGTCCACGTCTTCTTCCGGCAGCGTTTCGTCGTCCACGCGCGTCTTGCGCAGGGCGATGCCTTCCAGCGCGGCGTTGGCGATGGTGCCCGTCAGCAGCTTGATGGCGCGGATGGCGTCATCGTTGGCCGGGATGACGTAATCAATCGAGTCCGGGTCGCAGTTGGTATCTACCAGAGCGATGACGGGAATCTTCAGGCTGTTGGCTTCTTTGACAGCGGTTTCTTCGCGGCGCGTATCCACCACGTAGAGCAGGTCGGGCAGGCGCGTCATGTTGCGCATACCGCCGAAGCGTAGCTCAAGTTTCTCCATCTTGCGGTCGAGCAACAGGCGCTCTTTCTTGGTGAGCTGGTCGAAGACGCCCTCTTCAAGCTGGCGCTCCAGGCGCTTCATGGTCTCCAGGCGACTGCGCACCGTGCGCCAGTTGGTCAGGGTGCCGCCCAGCCAACGCTGGTTGACGTAAGGCATGTGGCAGCGCAGCGCCTCGCTGGCAATGGTTTCCTGGGCCTGGCGCTTGGTACCCACGAAAAGCACCGAGCCGCCATCGGCGACGGTCTCGCGCACCAGGTTGTAGATTTCGTCGAGGTAGACGATGGTCTGCTGCAGATCAATGATGTGAATACCGTTGCGCTCGGTGAAGATGTAGGGCTTCATCTTCGGGTTCCACTTGCGTGCACGGTGCCCGAAGTGAACGCCCGTCTCCAACAGCGCTTTCATGGAGACGACGGGCATTGCTGAGTTCCTCCTGAGGTGTGTTTAGACGATCACACCGCTCATCCCCCGCCGCAAATCCGGCGTCGAGCCGGACAACACAGGCGGAGTCCCGGTGTGTGATATTCGGGTCGGGCTTGGCAGCAAGCCGCGCGCAGACCCGGCCCAGCATTGTAGCATAAGCCCCCAGGCGTAACAAGGCTCGATTCGTGGGCCTGGCCTTCTGGATGTATCTCATGTCTTCATCGCAGAGGTACATCCCCGCCAGAGCGCGTCCCCTCACAAGATGCCCAGCGCCACCGCAACCGCCAACGCCAGCAGCAGCGAAGTCAGCAGCAGCACCCAGGCGATCAGCCGCCCGCTGTCTTGCAGCGGCGTCAGATCGGACTCGCGGGTCTCGACTGCGCCCAGCAAGTCCACGCGCACGTCGAGATTGCGCT
The DNA here is from genome assembly GCA_020724485.1 of Thermoflexus sp. Lineage (GTDB taxonomy): Bacteria > Chloroflexota > Anaerolineae > Aggregatilineales > Aggregatilineaceae > UBA2029. The sequence goes on from DYGW01000029.1 coordinate 22,620, forward strand.
TGCCGCGCGTCAGCCGCGCCGCCGCCGGGCTGCGATCCAGCACATGCCAGCCGTCGGCCAGGTACGGAGCCAGGGCGTCGGCCAGGATCGCCTGCGCCTCGGTGGTGCTGATCGGCTCGATTTCGGGCCACGCGGCCCGCCTCTCGGTGAGTTCGTCCTGATTTTCTGGCAGCATTTCTTCACCCCTGCCCCTATTGTGCGGTATAGTTTGAGGTCGGCGCGCTGACCGATTGGCCCGGCCAGCGGCGGGCCAGTGCACTCGTTGTACGGGAGTAGACCATGCACAAGTCCAAGAAACGTGGTCAGCGGCGGGCGACGCTGCTGGGCGCGATCATCGGCTCCATGATCATCTTCACCTTTGTGCTCACCCTGATCGCGCCCGATCTGGGGAGCCGCAGTAGTTCCAGCACCGACCTCGACCCCTTTGCCACGCCCCAGCCCACCAGGCTGGTGATCCCCACGCCCGACCCTGACCCGCAGCTAACCGGCAAGCCGCCTTACATTCACAGCAGCGGGCTGTTCCAGACATTCCTGCCCGCCGGTGACGACTGGATCGTGGACGAGGGCGAATCAGTGCAGGCCAGCGCCGTGGCGCGCGTCGTCATTTCCAGCCCGCAACGCCTGGTCGTGATCCATAACTATATCCAACCGGGCGTTGAATACGAAAGCCTGGACTCGCTGAGCGCGAACTACCTGACCGCGCAGCACTTCGCCGGGGCCTGGCAGGACTACGATAGCTGGGAGGAGACGGCGCGGACGGTCGGTGAGGATGGCGTCATCGTGGATTTCGCGCTGGCGTCCGAAGGGCACGACTACCTGGGCCGCACAACGTCGCGCCTGTGGCAAGACTGGCTGTTCGTGGCGCGCATCGTCGTGCCCGCCAACAACCCGGCGCTGCTCGACCTGCTGCAAACGCTGGTCATTCCCGCCTTCCAGGGATTCCCGGCGCTGCTCGCCCTGCCCTCTGACTGGCGCGCCTATCTGGATCAGACCGCCGGGTTCGTGCTGCGCCATCCTCCTGGCTGGACTGTGGCCGCCGGCAGCCCCGGTCGCCCGGCGACGCTGCTCCTGAATGGCGCGAACAACAACGAGCGCGTGCGCCTGTGGACTGAGCCGGAGACAGCCATCGCCTCGGCGGAGGCGGCGGAAGCGTGGGTGCGCGCGGCGGCAACGGTTGACGCCGTGCTGAGCGTAGCGACAGTCCAGCGCGAGGCGGGCAGGGGCTACCTGGTGGCCTACCGCACCCTGGACGCGGCGGGCGACGCGCATAGCGCCCTGACCGCCCTGCTCAACGATGAGGCGGGGACGCTGTTCGTCGCCGATCTGCAGATCGAGCCGCCGAACGCCAACCTGCTGGACTCGCAAAGCGTGCCGGAGGCCTACGCCGCCGCCCGCCGGAGCGTCGCCGAGGGGTTTCTCGTGCTGCCGGCCAGCAGCCGGTCTGCCGCGCCCTAGCCGCGCCAGCGTCCCAAGCCGCCCACAACGAAAATCGCCAGCGGGCGTCTCCCGCTGGCGATGGTTTTGGCGTGCCTGGAGGGATTCGAACCCCCGACATCTTGCTCCGTAGGCAAGCGCTCTAATCCGCTGAGCTACAGGCACAGGCTACTTTGCGCTGAATCATAGCATAGGCCAGTGGGCTTGACAAGAGTCTTTTCGGCGAAGGCGCGTGCAAAGGTTGTCAGGCAAAATCAGGCCGCCGGACGAGCGCGCAGATCGTCTCACTGACCGCTGAGATAGGCCGCACGCGCTGTGGCGACGCGGCGGGCACTTTGCCGATCCTGTTCCCAGCGTGCGCCACATACAAGATGGCATTGAGCATCTCCCGGGGCGGGTACTTACGCGGTCGGCCTGTGCGCTGGGACGGCAACAACGGGGCGATCTGTTCCCATTCCTTGTCGCTCAGATCAGTGGGGTATGGTTTTCGCTCGTTCATGCCCCTTAGTGTACCACCCTATCGTCCGTTTTTAAACATACTCTTAGAGACCATGTGGAAAGCGCCTTCCTAAGAT
>DYGW01000030.1:0-16576 GCA_020724485.1 Thermoflexus sp.
GAAACGCTCAGTTAAACTAACATCTTAGGAAGGCGCTTTCCACATGGTCTCTTAGCTTGACTTTGCACATGACAATCTTGGCTTACGGCGTTTCGGCTAGAGGAAACTATCAGAACCTGTCAGACTTTTCGAATATCGGTGTGATCTCAAGGCATTTGAAAAATCATCGAGGCCATTTGAACTCACCGAAAAATGCCCATAGATGCGATTGTTGAGATGTGCAAAGTCGAGCTTAGCGCCGAGCGGGGGTGAGGTAAAGTGAAGAGTCGCCCCAGACTACAGACCAACCTTAATGCCTGTCCGCCCCTGAATCACGAGGAGGGAAGGGGTTGGGGGTTGGAAACAAAACTTCTCCAATGGTCTCGCACCCAAGCGCCTGCTCTTAAGAAACTTTTGCCGGGGCACAGCCGTATCTTAGTATGAGTGTCTATAATCTACAGTAGGTCATGACAGGCCGAACAACCGCCGAATCTTGCCGCAGGAGAGCATGGCATGGTGGCCGAGCGACTGTCTTTGGGGGACGAATGGCGTGTGAACCCGATCACCGCGGGAGCAGATCGCGCACCAGTGCAGCGCGTCGCCCTGATCACCGAAGCATTCCTGCCCAAAGTGGACGGGGTGAGCAAGCTCACCACCCTCACCGCGCGACATCACCTCAATATGGGGCGCGAGGTGCTGATCTATGCACCTAGCCTGACGGTGGACGACCTGCGCACGCCCGCCACCCTCGACGGTGCGCGCGTGATCGCCGTGCCTTCCATGCATCCGCCCCTGGTGCCTCCAGAGTCGCGCTTCGGGTTTCCCTACCTCAAGCTAGGCGAACTGTGGCGCTTCCAGCCCGACTTGATCCATCTCTTCAGCCCGGCGGCGCTAGCCTGGACAGGTGTGCACTACGCCCGCTATCACGGCGTGCCGCTCATCGCCAACTACCAGACCGATCTACCCGGCTACACCCACCGCTACGGCATCGGCAACCTGGAGGGCCTGGCCTGGGCCTATGTCCGCCACCTGCACAACAAGGCCACGCTGACCCTGGTGCCCACTCAGCACAACCTGCGCGAGCTGCGCGAGCGTGGTTTCCAACGCCTGCGGCTGTGGCAGCGCGGCGCGGACACAGCCTGCTTCAGCCCTGCCCATCGCTCGGCGGAAATGCGCCGGCGGCTGCTGGGCGATCGCCCGGCGAGCAGGCTGCTCGTGCTCTATGTCGGGCGACTGGCCCGCGAGAAGCGCGTAGACCTGCTGCGCGAGGTGGCCGATCTGGACGGCGTGGCGCTGGCTATTGTCGGCGATGGCCCGTTGCGCAGCGAACTGGAGCGGCTCTTCGGCGATCGCGCCACCTTCACCGGCTACCTGACCGGCGCCGACCTCTCCGCCGCCTACGCCAGCGCCGATGTCTTCGGCTTCACCGGCACCAACGAAGTCGCCGGGCAGGTGGTGATCGAGGCGATGGCTTCGGGGCTGCCCGTGCTGTTGCCCAACTCCGGCGGCATCGTGGATTACGTGACGCACGAGGCCAACGGCTACGTCTGCGCCATTGACCCAGCGGACTACGCGCGCTACGTGCGCATCCTGCGCGATTACCCCGACCGCCGCCGCGCGATGGCCGCCGCTGCCCGCGCCTATGCCAGTCGCCTGTCGTGGGAAGACACGATGACTCGCCTGGAGCGTCTCTACATCGAGGCGCTGGAGATCGCCAACAGCGCGCCGGGTATCCACAGCCTCCTGCGCCGCACCGTGCGCTCGGCGGGCGGCGCGTTGACGACGCGCTTCGGGCGCACAGAGTAACCACATCCGCAGCACCGGGCAGGCGGCGATTGGACTTCCGAAGTCTCGCGGACTTCGGAAATCTGTTTCTGTGTCCTTCCCAAACGCTCCCCTGGCTAACCCGCGCCCAATCCGGTACACTCCGCCGCTGAATTCGCGCAGCACCACAGTCCGCAAGCGGATGCTCATGCCCCAAATGACTCCCCGCCAACGTGCGCTGCTGGCGCTCATCCTGGGCGGTTACGCGCTTCTGGCCGTGGTCTACAGCCTGGTCACGCCGCTCTTTGAGGCGTCCGACGAGCTATGGCATTACCCGATGGTCAAGTACGTGGCTGACCACGACTTCGGTCTGCCCGTACAGGACCCTGCCAACCCCGGCCCCTGGCGGCAGGAAGGCGGCCAGCCCCCGCTCTACTACTACCTGGGCGCGGCGCTCACCCGCTGGATTGACACGTCCGACATGGACGCGGTGCGTCGCATCAACCCGCACGCCGACATTGGCGTCGTCGTGCCGGACGGCAACGCCAACATGGTCGTCCACGACGCCGAACGCGAAGCGTTCCCCTGGCAGGGCACAGCCCTGGCGATGTACCTGGTGCGCTTCCTGTCCGTGCTCATGGGCCTGGGCACCGTGCTGCTGACTTACGCTCTGGGCCGCGAGCTTTTCCCAGCGACTCCAGCCATTCCCCTGGCCGCCGCCGCGTTCACCGCCTTCAACCCGATGTTCCTGTTCATCAGCGGGGTGATCAACAACGACAACCTGTCCACGCTGCTAGCCAGCGCCCTGCTGTTGATCGTCGTCCGACTGGTCAGGCGCTGGGACGATCCGCCCCCGCTTCGGGCCTACGCCTGGCTCGGCCTCCTGGCTGGGCTGGGGATGCTCGCCAAGTATCAGATCGGCTTCCTGCTGCCGCTGATCGCGCTGGTGCTGCTGGCTATCTCGCTGCGCGCCCGCGACTGGCGACCGGTCGTCCTGGGCGGGCTGATCTCCGGCGGGCTGACTGTCCTCATCGCCAGCTGGTGGTACTGGCGCAACTACCACCTCTATGGCGACGCAACCGGCATCAACGTCTTCCTCGACATCGTCGGGCGGCGCGCCATCCCTGCCGATCTGCGCCAACTCTGGACGGAGCGCGAGACGTTCATGATGGCCTTTTGGGGCTTTTTCGGTGGCGTCAACGTGCCCATGCGCGACGGCGTCTACGCCCTGTTCAACTTGCTGGCCGGGCTGAGTGCGCTGGGGCTATTGCTGGCGCTCGCCCGCGAGATCGCGCTCCGCTTCCGCACCCACACCTGTCCCCCGATGCGCTCGCTCTACGCCGCGCGCGCCCTGACCGTCATCTGGGCGGCGCTCGTCTTCGTCTCGCTGCTGATCTGGACGCGCCAGACCTGGGCTTCACAGGGGCGGCTGTGGTTCAGCGCCATTGCCGCGCTCAATGTCGGGCTGGCTGCCGGGATCGCCGCCTGGCTGCCGCGCGGGTCGAAAGCGCAGACGGCAAGCCTGAGCGCCGCCGCCCTGCTCTTCGTCGGGATTGCCGCCGCGCAGCCGTTCACGACCATCCGTCCGGCCTACACTCTGGATCGCGGGGCAACCTGGCCCTTCGCCACCCTGGAAAGTGGCCCATACCAGGCTGCCTGCTTCCGCGAGCCAGACGCCGCCGGGGAAACGCTTTGCCTGGCCTACCAGCGCGTGGACGGGACACTGCAACTCGGCGACATGCTCTACCTGTCCCCGGCCATGACGGTCAAGCGCCCCCTGGCCCGTGACTGGAGCCTGTTCGTCCACCTGGTTAACGCCGACGGCACCATCGAGGCGCAGCGCGACGTGTACCCCGGCGGGGGGCTGCTGGCGACCTCAGACCTAGAATCCGGTGAATCCTGGAACAACCTGATCGCCGTGCCCATCGCGGAGACGATCTACGCCCCGCAGACGCTCGATGTCTGGCTCGGCTTCTACGACCTCGCCACGTTCGAGCGCATGGTTCCCCTCGGCGCGGACGCCGATCCGCTGACCGACCGCCTCTGGTTGGGCCGCGTGACGCTGGAGCCGCCGGCGGGACCGTTCCCCAACCCGGTCAACGCCAATTTCGACGGGCGACTGGTGCTGCGCGGCTATACCATCGAGCCGCGCGCGCTGAGGCCCGGCGAGACGACGACCGTCACCCTGCACTGGGAAGCGCTCGAACAGCTCGACACCGACTACGTGATCTCCGTCCAGATCATTGACCCCGACCCGGCACGGCTGGTCAAGGCCGCCCAACTCGACGCGCCGCCCGATCCGCCGACCTCGGCCTGGCTGCCCGGCACGCCGGTGACCGACACGCGGGCGCTGACCATCGCCGCGGACGCTCCGCCGGGGCGTTACCGGCTGCTGGTGCGCGTCTACCCGGCGGGCGATCCGGGGGGAGCGCTGCGCGTGCGGGGAGACGCGGGCACACAGTCGGTAGACTACGTCTGGCTGAGCTGGATTCAGGTGGAATGATGCGCGCGCTGCGACTTGTCGCGCAAGATCGGGCGTGGATCGGGGTCACGCTGGCCCTGGTCGCCCTGCTCACGGCGGCCTACTGGGACTATACCCAGGACGACGTGTTCATCACCTTCGCCTACAGCCGCAACATCGCCAGCGGCGAGGGCTTCGTCTTCAACCCCGGCGAGCGCGTGCAGGGCACGACCACCCCCCTCTACGCGCTGCTCATGGCTGCTGTGTACACAGTCACGCCCGACCTGCTGCACGCCGGCAACCTGCTCAGCGGCCTGTTCGCGCTGGCGACCGCCGCCCTGCTGGTGTTCACCTTGCGGCCCATGCTCTCCCGCCCGGCAAGGGGCGCGCTGGCGATCACCCTCGCCGCCTCGCCGCTCGTTTACGTCAGCTTTGGCATGGAGACGCTGCTCTATTGCGCGATCCTGGCCGGGGCCTTCTGGTTGTGGGCGCGCGGACGGCGCGCGGCTTCCCTGTTGGCCGCTGCCGCCCTCACCTGGACGCGAGCCGACGGCCTGGTGCTGGCGGCGACACTGGGCCTGCTCGTCGCCGGCGACGCGCTGGGCGACCTCCGCGCCGGGCGGGGCGATCCCCGGCGCTCGCTGACGGCTGTGATCCGGCTGGCGCTGGTCTACCTGGGCGGCATCGCGCCCTGGGTCATCTTCGCCTGGGCCTACTTCGGCACGCCCCTGCCGCAGACTTTTAGCGCCAAAGAGGAGATGTTCCAGGGCGTCAAGTTCTGGGATGACGGCGTGGGCTGGTGGCGCTCTTTCTACGGCAACAACCCGCTGACGCTGCTGGCCGTCCCCCTGATCGCGCTGGGCGTCTGGCGCGCCTGGTGGGCACCGGGCCTGCGCCCGCTGGCCCTATGGCCCGCGCTCTACTTCGCCGGTTACCTGGCGCTGAATGTGACCGCCTTCTGGTACTACACGCCGCTGCTCGCCGCCCTGGCCGCCCTGGCCGCGCTCGGCGGCGACTGGCTGGCCCGCCGCCTGGTGCGGTCGGGCTGGCGGCGGCCCCTCGTCGCGGCGATGGCCGGGCTGCTGGTGCTGGTCAGCACGGCGCTGGGCGCCGTGCGCACCTGGGACTACCACGCCCCGCCGCCGCGCATGGCCACCTACCGGCTGGTGGGCGAGTGGATCGCCGCCCACACCGACACCGCCGCCACGCTGTTGGTCAAAGACTTGGGCATCGTGGGCTATTACGCCCAGCGCCACACCCGCGACTCCTTCGGGCTGATCGTGCCCGATCTGCACGTCGTCAGCGACGCCTATGCCGTCGCCAAGTACAAGACCGATCTCGTCGTCACCACCCAGTACTGGGAGATGCAGCGCCTCGCCGCCCAGGACTGGTTCCGCTACCACTACGCGCCGCTGGCCCAATTCAGCACGCCCGGCGACGCCGAATTCAGCCCGATGACCGTCTTCCGCCGCCGCCTCGACCTCGCGCCGCCCGCCGCGCTCCCCCAAGGCTTCGACCTGCCGCTGACCTGCACGGTGACGCTGGCACCCGGCGCAGCGCTGCCCGCCGAAACGCGCGCCCGCCTGCGCGACGAGTCCGGCACGGTGATCGGCGAAGCGGCGCACCCATTCCTGTGGGGCCAGTATCCCGCGTCCCGCGCGGTAGGCTGCGAGACGCTGGTCGAGCAGATCGCGCTGCCGCTCGACACCCCGCCGGGCCGCTACACCTGGGAACTGGTCTGCGGCGACCAGACGCTGAGCGGCCCGGTCCAGGTGGAACCGGTGACCAGCGCGCCCGGCTACACCCCCCTCAACGCGCCGGTGATCTGGGGCGAATTCGCCCAACTGCGCGGCGTCGCCCTGCCGCACGGCGCGGAGACCTGGGCAGGCGGTTCGCTGGCGGTCGTCCTGCACTGGGGGGTGCTCGGCGCGGCGGAGCAGGATTACAGCGTCTTCCTGCACCTGGCCGACTCAAGCGGGCGCGTGTGGGCGCAGGCGGACGGCTACCCGCGCGGCGGATCGCGCCCGTCGTCGGGCTGGGCGAGCGGCGAGACTATCGCGGACGGACGCCAGATCATGCTCCCGCCAGACCTGCCCCCTGGCGCGTACGCGCTCGTCGCCGGCTGGTACGACTGGCAGAGCGGCGCGCGCGTGCCGCTGCCCGGTCAGCCGGACGACGCGCTGACTCTCCCCGTCCGCGTGACCAACCGCTGGCCGGGCGGCAGCGGCCTGCCCTAGCCGGCTTCTGCGCGCCGTCGGGCGAGCGCCGCCCAACCGCCGCCGCGCCGCGTCGATTCGCGCTATAATGGCCCCCAGCAGCCCGATCAACCAGGAGTCCGCCAGCCGTGATCCGCCGCCACCACCGACTGCCAGCGCGCGCCACAGGGCCAGCCGTGGTAGCAGTCGTCGCCCTGACGGCGTTGTGGGCGCTGTTCTTCTGGCAGCTTCTCACCCCCACCCAGGCCGACCGCGCCATCTTCGCCAGGGGCGACTTCCCCCTGCACTACTTCTCGTACAGCGATTACCAGGTCGAGCGTATGTGGCAGGGCGAGATTCCCTTGTGGAACCCCTACAACTACGGCGGCGACCCCTTCGCGGCCAATGTGCAGTGGGCGGTGTGGTACCCGCCGCGCTGGATCGCGGTGCTGCTGGCCGGGCGCGACGGCTGGGGCATCGAGGCACTGCAACTTGAAGTTGCCGCGCATTACTGGCTGATCAGCCTGATGATGTACGCTTTCCTGCGCGTCCTGCTCGGCGAGCGCCCGCGCCCGCTGCTCGACCCGGCGCTGTTCGGCAGCGTCCTGTGGACTTACGGCGGCTATCTGACCGGCTACCCCATGCTCCAGCCGAGCATTCTGGAGGCTATCGCCTGGCTGCCGCTGATGCTGCTCGGCGCGCACCTCAGCCTGACGCGCCCCTGGTGGCGCGTGCGCGGTGTGCTGCTCGGCAGCGCCATGTTCGCCCTGTCATTCTTCGGCGGGCACACCCAGACCACCCTGCACATGGCCTACCTCACCGCCGCCTACCTGGCCTTTGAGGGCTGGCGGCGCGCCGTGTCGTGGCGGGGCATCCTCTGGCGCATCGCCGCCTTTGGCGGGCTGGGCGCGGCGCTGGCGGCGGTGCAGCTTCTCCCCGCTTACGAGCTGGTCGCGCGGTCGTTCCGCGCCGAGGATTACCATTATCTGGATAAGTCGGTCGGCTTCTCCTTCACAGAACTGACCCAATTCGTCTGGCCGCGCCTGTTCGACGCCGAATGGTGGCCGCTCTACCTGGGCGTACCCGGCCTGCTGCTGGCGCTCAACGCCCTGCTGCGCCCCAGGAAGCAGCACGTCTTCTGGATCGCCGTGATCGTCGTCGGGCTGTGGCTGTCTTTCGGCGGCAACAGCATTGTCTACGACCTGTTCTACCTCGTCGCGCCGGGCTTCAACTTCTTCCGCCAGCAGGAGCGCGCCGCCTCGCTGGTCGTCTTCGCCCTGGTCGTGCTCGCCACCGACGGACTCGCGGCGCTGCTGCGCCCCGACGACGCCCTGGCCGACGCGGACGGGCGGCGGCTGCGCTGGCTGGCGCGCGGTCACCTGGCACTGACGGGCAGCGCCTTCCTGGTAGTCGCCGTAATCACTGCGCTGCGCGGCGGCGACGTGAAAGCAGTCACGCCGAACACCTTCGGCTTTGTCGCCCTGGTCAGCCTGTTCTTCACTGGCTGGCTGGCCTGGCGCGCCCGCGACCGGGGCGCTGCGGCGCGCGGCGCGCTGCTGCTGCTCATCGTCGTGGATTTGTTCACCCTCGGCGTGAATTCGCCCAACTTCGTACCGGACTCGCCCGACGAGCGCATCCAGCCGCCCGATTACTATGACCTGCTGCGCCAGCCGGTCGAGGACATTCAGTGGCATGTGGACGGCGCGGCGGGCATCCAGACCTACGGCACCTACTGGCGCATCCCCGACATCTACGGCACCGGCCCCTTCCGCCTGGCGACGCTGGAAAAGCTGCGCCGCATTCGCGTGGATCGCCGCTGGGAGGTCTTCGCTGTGCGCTACACGACGATGATCGCCGACGTGCCGGACAACGTGCCGGTGCGGGCCATCGGCGAGGGCGTCAACTACGACGGCGAGGCATACACGCTCTACGAGCTAGAAAACCCGCGCCCCTTCGCCCACCTGGTCTACCAGGCCCGCGTCTCGGACGACGGGCAGGACGGCGCGCGGGCGATCATGCTCGAACCCTGGATTGACCTGCGCGCGATCGGCGTCGTGAGCGAGCCGCTGCCCTTCGACCTGCCCGGCGAGCGCCCGCCCGATGCCCAGGTGCGCGCCTTCAAGATGGTCATGCCCGAATACCTGGAGATGGAAGTGACCACCAGCGCCCCCGCCCTGCTGACGCTGGCCCTGGCCAACTACCCCGGCTGGCAGGCGGAAATCAACGGCGAGCCAGCGGAGATCGTGGATACCTATGCCGGGCTGATCGGGGTGCCGGTGCCAGCGGGCGCGGCGCAGAAGGTGACGCTGCGCTTCCTGCCCCAGTCATTGATCGCCGGGGGCGTCATCTCGGCGGTGACGCTCACCGGCCTGATCGTCTATCTGCTCGCTGCTGCGCTGAGCGACCGCCGCCGGGCGCGCTCCGGGGCGGAGTCGCCGCGTTTTTGACCTGCGTGTGGGAAGTCCTTCTGGGCCTGCGCCCAGAAAGGGGAAGCCGCGATGTTCACCACCTCTGAGCCAACTTCGCCACTGTTCATCGGCCTGCTGCTCGCCGTGCTGGTCAACGTCGTGCTGGCCTGGAGCGGGCTGGTGCAGGGCCAGCTTCCGAATATGTCCACCAGTGAGCGCGGAGCCAAGATAGCGGGCGTGTTCTTCCTGCTCTCGCTGGCGATGGTCTTCATCTCGTACTACTACTACACCTATTCCGGCGAGCTACGCGGGTCGCTAGCGCTGCTGGTGGCGGGCGTGCTGTTCATCGCCGGCTTTGTCGTCGCCGAGCGCACACCAGAGTGATCCACCTCGCCAGGAACGCCGTCATGCGTGACACGTCGCTCTATTCCCCCGACCGCCGCCCTGCCGCCGCTCTCGTCGGCGCAACGCTGGGCCTGGGCGGCGGGCTGCTGGCGCTACTGGTCGTGCTGCTCGGCCCGGTGATGGCCTTCGGCGTCGTGCTCGGCCTGGCGACCGCCCTCTACGTGCTGACCAGTCTGCACGGCGCGCTGATCGTCATGGTCGCCGTGATCGCGCTCATCCCCTTCGGCAAAGTGCCGGTCGGTTTCTCGCCCTCGCCAACCTTCCTCGACGGGGCGCTGGGCGGCTTTCTGGCCGTGTATCTGTTGCAGTGGATGAGCGGGCAGCGCCGCCTGCTGCGCACCGTCCCGGCCACGGCCTTCGCCTTGATCTTCGCCGGGCTGGTCCTCTTCGCCTACCTGATGGGCCTGCGCCACGCGCCACTGGAACTGCGCACGCTGCGCACGGTCGCCGAGACGGTCGCCGGGCTGCTGCTGATCCCGGTGTTGGTAGACGTGGTGCGCGACGCGCGGCTGCTGCGCCGCCTCGTGGCAGCGATCATGCTCCTGGGCGGGCTGTCCGCGCTGATCGGCATCCTGCTGTGGGCGCTGCCCGATCCCAGCGCCGAAGCCCTGCTCAACCGCCTGGGCCGCTTCGAGTACCCGGTTGGCGGGGTGCTGCGCTACCGCCAGGACTACGCCAGCGTGCTCAACGAGCGCGCCATCGGCACCTGGATTGACCCCAACGCCTTTGGTGGCTTCCTGCTGATGATCGGCGCGCTGACCGCCCCACAAATCTTCAGCGCCCGCCCCGTGCTGCCGCGCTGGGTCGCGCTGGGGACGCTCGGCCTGGTCGTCCTCGCCCTGTTCCTGACCGACTCGCGCGGCTCGATGCTCTCGCTGGGCGCGGCGTTCGTCTTCATCGCCGCCCTGCGCTACCGCAAGCTGCTGTTGATCATGGCCCTGGCCGTTGCCATCGCCTTCTTCCTGCCGGCGACACAGCGTTACATTGCCAAGATCGAGGCAGGCCTGACCAACCAGGACATCGAGACACAGATGCGCTTCGGCGAGTACAAGGACGCGCTGGCCCTGATCGAACGCCATCCGGTGATTGGCGTGGGCTTTTCGGGCACGCCGGAGATTGACCTGTATCTGGGCGTAGCTAATACCTACCTGACTATCGCCTCGCACATGGGGCTGGTGGGGCTGGCCGCCTACCTGTTGATGATGGGCAGCGCCTTCGTTTATAGCGCGGCCCACTACCGCGCTATCCGCGCCGCGCCCCTGCTCGACGATGTCTGGCTGGGATTGGCGGGCGGGCTGATCGGCGTGCTGGCGGGAGGCGTCTTCGATCATTTCTATTTCAAGATCGATCTCTTCCAGGCGACGATGACCCTGGTCTGGCTGCTGCTCGGCCTGACCCTCGCCGCCGTCCGCCTGGCCGCCGAGCAGGCTGAGTGCGCACACGTTCATGAAGACACTCGAACAGTACTGCACAATCGCAGCGGGTGGTGAGTCCTGAGTCAGGAGTCTTGAGTCCGGCGCGTGTCATGGACTCTGCCCGCTCTAGAATGCCGGGCAATCTCACGACTCATGGCTCAAAACCCCTATCGTGCGGATTGGAACTGGTTTCCCCCTTAGATTCTGCGGCACTCCAGCCGCCGGGAGGCGATGGACATCGCCTCCCAGATGCGCTGGAAGCGGGTCAGCCCGCCCTCGAAGGCGCTCGATTCCCCCTGCACCGCGAACAATCCGCCGCCCTCGATCAGGGCGCGCTTGGTGGCGAAGTAGGCCGCGTGGTCGGTCACGAAGTGGAACAGCCCGCCGGGCAGCAGGATGCGGTGAATGTGGCGCAGCAGTGGCTCGCTCAGAAGGTCGTCCTTGCGCTCGCTGCGAGCCAGCTTCGGCGGCGGGAAGAGCATCAGCACTTCGTCGGCAGCGCCATCCGGCACGACACGCAGCGCCAGGCGGAGGTCGGCGCGGACGATGCGCACGTTGTCCAAGCCTGCCGCGTGCGCGCGGTTGGCCGCGTCCCACACCGACTTGATATGCCACTCAAAGCCGGCGAAGTAGCGGTCGGGCTGGGCCTGCGCCTGCCCCACCAGGAACTCACCGCGCCCGCAGCCCAGGTCGAGCACCAGCGGCGCGCTGACGCCGAACAGTGTTGCCGCCGAGATGGGCGGCAGCGCCTCCGGGTGATAATGCAGATCGCGCCCCTTGTAGACGCGGATGTAGCGCGCCTGGACGTGGTCTGGCGGTTCGCTGGCCCGGAACCGCTGCAACTTGAGCCTGGCCATACGCCCAGTCCGTCTCAGGAGAGTCCATCGTACCGGGGATCGCCGTGCAGCGAGCGCCCCGGCGGAACATCGCGGGAGAGGAACACGTACTGCTCGAACGCCGCGTCATCGTTGCTGTCGTAGCCATACGTGGCGCAGAAGTCGAAGTAGGGGCCGAAGTGGTAGGTCGCCGTCTGTAGTTCGTACTGCATCAACCGCGCGGCGACGGACACTTCCAGGTAGCCGGTGCGCGCCCAGGCCGCGTAGACCGGCGCGCGGTCGTAGGGCACGGCGCGAAACTCGACCCCCCACGCGCCGTCGCGCACGGTCAGCAGCAGGTATTGCGCCGCCGGGTCGCCGTTGTAGGGCGCGCCCACCGCCCCGCTATTGAGCACCCACCGCCCGCCGACCCGCCGTTGGTAGGTGCGGTGGGTGTGCGCGCCGACCACCACCGGCTCTGGCGCGCTGTCCACCGCCGCCAGCAACTCGTCGTCGGTCATCCAAAAGCCCAGGCCCTCATTGAGTGCGCGCAGACTACCGTGCACCAGGCGGATGGCGGGCAGCCCCGGCAGCGCGATCAGGCGGGAGTGCGGCAGCGCCTCCAGGTAGGCAATGTCGTCGCCAGATAGCTCATCCTCGGCCAAGCGGCGCACGGGCAGCCAGAACGCCGAGGCCCAGTCTTCGCCCGGCGCGCCGTGCCGGCACTTGAGCACGTATTCCTCGTGGTTGCCGAAGACGACCGGCCAGCCGAGCGCGCGCACGCGATCCAGGCACTCCTTGCTCTGCGGGCCGCGATTGACCACGTCCCCGTTGACATACACGCGGTCGGGCCGTACCTGGTCCAGGTCGCGCAGCACAGCTTCCAACGCGGGAAGGTTACCGTGAATGTCCGATACGATGGCGATGCGTACCACGATGCTTCCGTTTCCTTGACGCATTAAGGGGCGCGTATTATGGCCGAGTTCGAGGCACGCTGCAACCCAGCCGGCGCACGTGCCGACCGATGAGACACGCCCCACAACAAGACTTCCGAAGTCGGCGCGACTTCGGAAGTCTGTGTCAGAACGCCTGGTCGGCGGCCAGACACGCCGGGGAGCGTCACCCGCCGAGCGCGAACCCGCCCAGGATGACCGAGAACACCTCAGCGTACAGCCGGTCGAAGTCCGCGTCGGACGCTTCGATCCAGAACGTCACATCCTGGCCGCCGATGCCGGTCAGCGTGAAGAACGCCCCGGCCATCTTCACCGCGCCGTCATAGGTGAAGACGACGACGTGCCACTCGCGCCCGCCGATGTAGAACGGTTCCGAGGCCAGAATCTCCAGATTCTGCACGCTGCTCTGGAGACTCTCCACCCAGGACTGGGCAAGGTCAGCGTTCGTCTGGCCCGTCGCCGCCGCTGCCGTCACCGCAACGAACACATCGTCGGCCCCCACCGGCCCGTAGAGCGTCCACCCGTCGCTTTGTTCGGGCGTCCAGTTGGCTGGGACAGGGAACGACAGCAGTCCGCCCGCCGCCGACACCGTCTGCCACGCGCTGGTACCCGACACCGCGCCGGCGTCGAAGAAGTTAATGCTGCTGACCAACGCCTGCAGCGCCTGCTGCGCCGGAGCCGGGTTGGCGGCGGGCGCGTCCAGGTCGAACGCATAGCCGACGTTCTGGCTCGGCACGTAGATGGCGATCACCACCCCGACGCGCGCCTCCCCGTTGAACGTGTAGGTGTAGTCGGTCACGTAGGCCGGCAGACCGCCGATCTCCACCTGGCGTTGCTGCTGGATCGTCAGATCGGCGAGCTGGTTCCAGCTTGCGCGGATGGCGGCGTCTGTCTCCTCGGCGGAGGACACGTCCGTGTACGGATAAAGGCTGAGCAGGGTGCCAGTCGCCTCGTCGCCGGTGAAGAGCCGCTGGCCGTCCGGCGTGAAGCGCGGGCGAATCCAGTTCGACGGATACTGGAAGTTGACGCCGTAGGTCAGGTCGGTGTAGCCGCGCAGCGCCGGATTCAGCCCTTCATTGCTGACCTCGATGATCACTTCGCTCAGGTTGTTGACCCCGGCCACGTTCTCGGCCACGAAGCTGATCACGTACCTGCCCGACGGCGCGGGCACCTTCTCGAAGGTGATGGACTGCGCGCTCATCAGCGTGAGCGTCTCGCCGAAGCTGGTGCTGGCTAGCTCGTTGTTCGCGTCCAGCGTCAACCACTGCGGCTGGAACGTGTCACCGGACGCAACATTGATCTCGAAGGGCTGGAGATTGCCGCTGGCCGTTTCGTTCAGCCCCCACAACGCAGTGGACTGTCGCCGCGTCAGGTCGAATAGAAGCTGGGCTTGGAGCGGCGGATCGCCGCTGGCGGGCGTATACAGACCGTTGACCAGCGCTTGGTTCGGGTTGTCGCTGTTGGGGATCAGCAGCGCGTAGGTAGACGTTGTCCCGTCGGTGAGCACCGGCACCTCAGCTTCCCAGATGAAAGTGCGCTGCGTTACGCCGTCCGACCAGTCAATGATATTCGCTCCGCTGGCGGTCGTCGTGCGCGACACGAGGTAGTCATAGTCCAGCACGACGCGCTCATTCTCGCTCTTGAGATATGTCACAGCGTAGTTGACGCGCAGAATGTCGCGCCCAGACACTTCCAGCGTCACGACCGCCGGCTGGTAGATGCTGGCCACGTCGGGGTATGTGCTGAGGATGGCTACGCCGGGCGCGCTCTCAACGGTCGCCGTTGCCGTCCCGTGAAAAACATCGAGGAATTGCACCCAGCGAGCCAGCTCGGCGGGCGTTTGAGCAGGGTAACGCTCGTTGTTCGCGCCCAGTTTGTAGGCTTTCTGCGTTGGCGGGAAGTAGATCGCCACGCCGTTCGACCCGTCCAGCACCTCGACGTGATCCTCGTAGATCACGAACTGACGCACCGCCTGCATCACCCCGGAAGCCGACTGGACGATCTCCGGCGCGGGCGCGATGTCCGCCAGCAGTTCCATGAAGCGGTACAGGTCTACGGAGGACCAGTAGCCTTGCACCTGCGGGTCGTCGAAGCCACCATACTGGATGGTGTTGTTGCGCGCGTCGGCGACGGAACTGAGCGCGCGCTGCGGGTTGGCAGCGATGGTGTCCACGAACTGGTTGACGGCGTTGACCAGCGGCGCGCTCTGGCTCAGGTCAACTGTCGCCAGGCCGTACACATCCTGATCGCCGACGACCTCGCGCAGGAAGTACATGAAATAGTCCACCACGTGCTGCCCAAGCTGCCCGCCGTCCATTGCCGGATCGCGCACCAGCTCATCCAGGAACACGTAGAACCATCCCGCGCCCGGCTCATTTTCCTGCGAGCCGATTCCAAACCGCGCGAAGGGGGCGATTGCCTGGTAGACCTCAAGCTGGCTCATGAGACACATATCGAAACCGACCACCTCGAACTGGCCGATGCCCGTCTCGGCGACAATACGCTCCAGCGCGGCGACCGTATCCGGCAGCGTGACATCGCTACCGGAGTCCTCGTCGCTAGAATGGCTGGTCCACCCGCCGCCGTGATCCCACAGCACCAGCATGTACTTGTTCGCGGGATACGTCTGGATGCCCCAGATGGCAAAATCGGCGATGGTGTCGGCGCTGCCGCTGTCAAGCTCGCCGGGATTGGAGACGATCGGCGAGGTGATCGTCTGCGGATCGTCGTCCTGCTGGACGTAGTAACGCCGCGTCTCCGTCCAGTCGCCGTCCAGCGTGACATAATCGGCTGAGCGGTCAATCTGCACGACAATGTTGACCTGCGGCGAGGAACCCACCGCTTCCATCTCGTTAAGGTCGGACAGCCCGGCCAACTCCAGGTTGTTGTCGGCGGCAATATGCACCAGCACCGTCCACTCAGCCACCGTCTGCGCCTGTTGGGCCGGATCAACCGGCGGTCGCGGCGGGCGCGTGCGCACCCAGTCGGCCAGCCAGGCAGCGGATCGCTCGTAATCAGCCTGCAACTCAGCAGGCGTCACAAGGTGCCGCAGGGCACTGCTCACGCCTAGTCCGGACGCATCCTGGCCATCGGCCTGTACTGCCGGGAATGCGGGTGCTAACAGGGTCACCGCCAGCGCGATAACCCACAGGCCCCGAATTGATCGTCTCATGTGCGCCATTGAGGTCGTCTCCTTGCCGCTTGCGCGGGTCTCCAGCGATCGGTGTGCTAGAAGATTACTATAGATTGCGCCAACCGGAAAATCTGTGATAACGGGATAGTGCCGGGTCTCCGCGACGCTGGCTCTTCAGTCTGGCAGCGTCGCCACGTGCAGTCCGGTCACGCGCCGACGCTCTTGAACCGAGTGTGTGCATAACCCATACCCCCCGTCCCACAGCCCCTTTGTATGGGCCGGGGAGGGGGGGACAAACACGCTCACTCGAATCGAGCCTTGTCAAACACGAATGCCTGCGGTAGTATACTCACCGCCTGTTCGCCCCCACAACGACAAGCGGGGCGGCTTTCCGCTCGTCAGCACGGCACCCGCCGCCGCCGATGGGTAAACCCAGGGAAAGGAGATACTTCCACGCATGAATCGTGCATACGAGTTAGGATTCATCATCCCTAGCAGCGTGTCGGAGTCCGACACGCAGTCGGTCATTGACACCGTCAAGGGATGGGTCGCAGATTTCGGCGGTGAGGTCACCAACGTTGATTACTGGGGCCGCCGCCGTCTCGCCTACACCATTGACGACTACCGTGAAGGCTACTACGTCTTCCTGAACATGAACTTCCCACCTGCCAGGGTGAACGAGCTGGAGCGCAATCTCCTGCTGAGCGACCGCGTCATCCGGCACCTCGTCGTCCGGCTGGACGAGTAAGCGGCACCTGCCGGCACATGCCGGCTGGGGGAGGAGCGAGGCGTCATGGGCCGAGGGTTGAACAAAGTCATGATCATCGGTATCCTGGGGCGCGACCCTGAGCTGCGCTATACCCCCAGTGGCCGGCCCGTGGCCAGTTTTAGTGTGGCAACCAACCGCACCTGGACTTCGTCTGACGGCGACCGCCGCGAAGAAACCGAGTGGTTCAACGTCGTCGCCTGGGGCAACCTGGCCGAAATCTGCAAGACGCACCTGGCTAAGGGGCAGCAGGTTTACGTCGAGGGCCGCCTGCAGACGCGC
>DYGW01000030.1:16586-24625 GCA_020724485.1 Thermoflexus sp.
AAGACGATCATGGCACGCGCCATTTCCGCACCGAGCTTGTCGCCAACGAGATGATCCTCTTGGGCGACCGGCATCCGGTCCAAGAGATGCACGACGGCGAGCCGCCCGACGAAGAAGACAAGGACAGCTTCCCGTTCTAAAGCGAATACAAGCGGCGCGCCCTGGCGCGCATCAGACTACCAGAGATAAGCGAAACCATGCGAGACAAGGAGATATTCAGGTGGCCAACAGACGAAACCTGAATGACATCGAAGAAGACGATTCCCTCGATATGGAGCAGGATGAGGGATCATCGCGCGAGCGCGGCGCCCGTCGTGGTCGCCGCCGCAAGGAAGACTACTTCCACGCCAGCAACACTGTGCCCAACTACAAAGACGTTGAGACGCTGCGGCGCTTCATCACCGAGCGAGCCAAAATCCGACCTCGCCGCCAAACCGGTCTTACGTCGAAGAACCAGCGCCTGTTGGCCCGCCAGATCAAGCGCGCGCGCCATCTGGCTCTGCTGCCCTTCACCGATGAGCAGACGCGCGGTTAGGGGCCTGGTGCACGGGCGGCGCGTCCGGCGCGCCTCCGATCCCGGCTAGGGATTCATGGTGGCCTGGCTGCGTGTTGCCTTCTGTTGCGCGCCAGGCCGCTCTTGCGACCAGCAGCTCCACCTTGAGCGATTCGTCATTGCGAGGAGAATAGTCTTCTATGGCTAAGAAAGGCACTACCGGCGGGCCCCGCACGCGCCGCGTGACCCAAGAGGACCTCAAGCGCCGCCACGAGTACCAGTCACGCGCCGAACGCGACCGGATGTGGCAGCGCCGTGTCTTCATTGTCACCGCAGTGCTCATTGGCCTCAGTGTTGTTGTGCTGGTGGGCGCGTTATTCTACGAGCAGGTCATCTGGCCCGGCCAGGCTATCTCCAAAGTGAACGGCGACGAGATCGCCACGCGCGATTTTGAAGACCGCGTGCGGCTGATGCGCTGGCTGACGGCAGAGCAGATCCGCGAGTTCTACTTCCTCACCGGCGGCAACCTGGAGACTATCCAGCAGTACGCCAGCCAGCAGATCAACGATCTGCGCCGTCCCCAGATCATCGGCAGCCAGGTGCTCGACGAGATGGAAGAAGAGTTGGTGATCAAACAGGCCGCCGCTGCGATGGGCATTACAGTGGATGAGGCCGCCGTAGACGCCCAGGTTGATGACTACATGGCCCAGACGCTGGGCCTCACCCTGCCGTCCGACGAAACGGCTACGCCGACCACTGCGCCGACGATCACGCCGACGCCGCTCGTCTCGCCCACCCCCAGCAACACGCCGCGCCCAACCGAGACGGCCACGCCGCTACCCACTGCGACGCCCGGCCCAACGGCCACGCCGACCGGTACTCCTACCGAGACGCCGATCCCCTCGCCGACTGCCACGTGGGAGCCAACGGTCATCGCAGCCACCCTGGAAAGCGCAACTGGCGATTTCTTCCAGGATGCGAAGAAGGCCGTTGGCGCCGACCGCGAAGCTGTGCGCCAACTGTTCTACTACGATGCCCTGCGCACGGCTGTCCTGGAAGAGCTGACCAAAGACCTCCCGACAGAGGAGCTACAGGTCAACGCGCGGCATATTCTGCTGTCGTTCAACCCTGACCTCCCGGCGGGTCAGACGCTGCCCCCCACCGATGAGGAAAAAGCAGCAGCCCTGGCCCGCGCCGAGGCGGCGATGGCGGCGCTGCAGGATGGCGAGCCGTTCGCCGACCTGGCCAAGGCCATCTCGGATGACACCAGCGCGGCGAGCGGTGGCGAGCTAGGCTGGTCCAGCCCGGATAGCTTCGTCTCCGCCTTCAAGGACGCGGTTTTGAATGCGACCATCGGCGAGGTGATCGGCCCGATCGAGACGGAATACGGCTATCACATCATCCAGGTACACGCCCGCGAGATTCGCCCGCTGACGGACAGCGAACTGAACACCCGCCGTCAGGAAACCTTCACGACCTGGCTGGACGAGCAGAAAGCCGCAGCCACCATCGAGCGCCGGGACGACTGGCTGGATCGCATCCCCGAAGACCCGTCGTACAACAGCCTGCTCGGCGACATTCTCCCGCTCGGCTAACACAGCGCACAACCTGCATCCCCCGGCGGCACACGCCAGTCGCGTGTGCCGCTGTTGTTTTGGGCAGGTCTGTGCCACAATCGTGTCAGGGCGTATCACGCCAATCCGCCTGACCGGCCAGCACGATCCGGAGGAATAGCCCATGCCCTCGTCATTGTCCAAGCTCGTGACCATCGAGCGCCACATTCTCGAAAAACAAGGGCAGTACCCCGGCGCGACGGGCCGCCTGACCAGCCTGCTCTACGACATTGCGCTGGCGGCCAAGCTGATCGCGCGCGAGACCACCCGCGCTGGCATTGTCAATGTGCTCGGCGCTACAGCCGGGCAAAACGTGCACGGCGAGACCCAGCAGAAGCTCGATGTCTACGCCGACCAGGTGATCTTCCGCATGAACGACCACACCGGGCGCGTATGTGTCATGGCGTCGGAGGAGCACGACGACCTGCTGCACATCCCCGAACGCTATCCGCCCGGCTACTACGTGCTGGTCTATGACCCCCTGGACGGCTCGTCGAACATTGATGTCAACGCCTCCATCGGCACCATCTTCGCCATCCACCGCAAGATCACGCCCGGCGAGGGGCGCGGCACGTTGGAAGATGTGCTCCAGCCTGGCTCGCGGCTGGTCGTCGCCGCCTACGTCATCTACGGGTCAAGCACGATGATGGTCTACAGCACCGGGCAGGGAGTGCACGGGTTCACGCTTGACCCCAGCATCGGCGAGTTTCTGCTCAGCCACCCGAACATTCGCATCCCCTCCCCCGGCAAATATTACAGCGTCAACCAGGGGCGGCAGAAATACTGGACGGGCGGCGTCCAACGCTATGTGGCCTGGCTTCAGGGCCTGGACGACGAAGGGCGCGAGCCGCTCGGTCTGCGCTATATCGGCAGCATGATCGCCGATTTTCACCGCAACCTGCTGCGCGGCGGCGTTTTTCTGTATCCCGCCGACACAGACCAGCCCAACGGCAAGCTGCGCCTGACCTATGAGGCGCAACCGCTGGCCTTCATCGCGGCCCAGGCTGGCGGTTACGCCTCGGATGGCGCGCGCGACATCCTCACCATCCAGCCAGAGAATCTGCACCAGCGTGTGCCGGTATTCATGGGCAACCGCGACCTGGTCGAAAGAGCCGAGCAGTTCCTGCGCGAAGACGGCTGAGCGCGAGAAAACTAGAGCCTGTAAGGGTGCGTGCAGAGGTTGTCACCGAACCGCTTGACGCGGGGGGCATTGACCTCACCCCCAGCCTCGCCGAGCGGGGGTGAAGTAAACCAGGGCGCGGCAGACTGCCTGACAGATTTTGCACGCGCCCGACTCAAAGGGTCCACGAACAAGTCGTGAACGTGTTTGTCCCCCCCATCCCTGGCCCTTCCCCCACGAGGGGGGAAGGGAGACAAGCGGCGGGCCGGCTCCCCTTCCCTGCGCGCAGCGTGGGGGAAGGGGTTGGGGAATGGGGGGCAACCCCAGCGCCCAAGTGCCCAGCCCTAACAGGTTGTTCGTGGACCCCAACTCAAACCTATCCTTGACATCCACCCCCTCACCCGCTACCATTAGCAGTCAGTCAGACGGGGCGTGGCGCAGCTTGGCTAGCGCGCTTGCATGGGGTGCAAGAGGCCCCCGGTTCAAATCCGGGCGCCCCGACACTCACTTCAACCGGCTCTCTCCGCGTAAGCGAGAGAGCCTTTTGTTTCCCCCTCCCCCCACTCCTGTGCAGACCATCCAATCTCGGCAGGCACCAACTCGTGAAGTTCGCCCGATGCAGACTCGGCCAATGCCGGATACAGTGAGATTGAGACAGAATACACAAAGGAGGTCCGTCCATGTCCAGCGCCCTGAATGACATCTTGTGGGAAGACCTCGTCAACGCCCAACGCCAGCTACGCAAATGCTTGGACTCTCTGCAGACGCTTCAGGGCGCGGTTGAGGACGGTCGTCTCGACGATCCCACCCGCCTCGACAGCAACCGGCTGAACCACCTGCTCGTCCTGGCCGAGCTGCTCTACGCCGAGATTCAGCCCTGGGTTGATGAGCGCGTCGGGGTGCGCCGCAACGGTCACCAGCCAGCCAATGGCGCACGTGCTACAACCGCCACCGTCTGAGGCGCAACGCCGCCTGCAACCCTGCTTACGCCGAGACCCCATCCAGACTGGCAATTGCTTCGCGCACAATCTGGGCACTGGCCCGCAGAGCGGCGTGCTCTTCGTCGCTCAGTGGGAAGGGGCAGGTCGAGATGACTCCCGCTCCGCCAACCAGGTTGGGCAGCGCAACCGTCACATCGCGCACGCCGGCAACTTCCTCCTGCGGCGTACACACGGTCAGGATCGCGCGTTGGTCGCGCAGAATAACGTTGGTGACGCGCGCCAACGCGCTGCCAATCCCGTAGTAGGTCGCGCCCTTCCCGGCAATGATGCGATAGGCCGCGTTGCGCACCTGGTCATCAATCTGGGCCTTCACTTCCGCTGTGATCTCGCCCCCCTGCTCCACGCAAAACTCCTCCAGCGGAATCCCGCCAATGCCGACCTCCGACCAGGCCAGCACCTCCGAGTCGCCGTGCTCGCCCAGCACATACGCATGAACATGCTGCGGGTCAACACCGAGATGCCGCCCCAGCAGCGCGCGAAATCGCGCGGTGTCCAGCGTGGTGCCGGAGCCGATCACGCGGCGGCTGGCAAGCCCGAACTCCACCGCATATCGCGCAGTCAGATGGGTCATCACATCCACCGGATTCGACGCCACGATCAGCACCGCTTCTGGCGCGTGGGCCAACACCTGCGGGACGATGCTGCACAACACGGCTGCGTTACGCTCCAGCAATTGCAGCCGCGTCTCGCCGGGACGCTGCCCTACCCCGGCAGTGACGATCACCACCCTCGCCCCCACCAGGTCCGGGTAATCGCCGGCGCGCACCTGCAAGGGGTGTGCAAAGGGCACGGCGTGGAGAATATCGTCCGCTTCGGCCTGGGCGCGCGCGTGGTTCAGGTCAACCAGCACAATCTCGCGACCGATGCCCTGCATGACCAGCGCGTAGGCTGTCGTCGCGCCTACCACACCGCTGCCGACAATGCCGATCTTCATGGTCTCCGCTCCATTCGCTAACCAGTTCCTTCATTCAAGATTGTCCCAGCAAAGGCTTGCAGTGCCAATTGGTGTAGCTGCCATGTGATCCTTCTGCGCGCGCCAGCGGCGCAAAGCGCGGGCTGATCGTATAATGGGCGTGAACGACCGTCACACCCGCGAGGATGATCATGCCCACTCTTTCGCGCACGGTTTGCGCTGTACTGCTCGCCACTGCCCTGACCATGGCCGCGTGCGGTGGTGAGTCGTCCGACAAGCCCTCGCAGCTTGACGCCGCTGCCAACGCCCAACACCTGACCCAGACTGCCCAGGCCCAGCCGACCAGCACGCCTTGGCCGACCGAATGGCCTTCGGCAACGCCGCCGCCAACACTGCCGCGCGCGACACCGCGCACCTCACCCACGCCGTACCCCACGCGCGACCGCACCGGCCCCACCGAGGTACCGATGGGAACGCTCATTCCGCGTGGCGACTGGCTGGCCCTGCCTTTCACCGACGACACCGGCGAGACGCGCACCCTCGACGAGTTCCTGGGGCGCGCCGTCGTGCTACAAACCCTGTCCGCCTCGTGCGCGATCTGCATCGAGCAGCAAGGGCGCCTTCTGTACGCCGCCCAAGATCGCTACGACCTCGGCCTGCTGACCGATACGGTCTTTGTCGCCCTGGACGTGGTGCCCGGCGAATCTGCGGCGCGCCTGCGCCGCGCGTTACAGGCAGCCCTGGGCGAATACTGGCCGACCGCCGAGCTAATTCTCAGCGACGACGTGGCGGCGGATTACGTCTTTGGGACAGCCAGCCGCGCCCTGGTCGCCGCGCTGGAACGCGACTTCGGCCCAGACGCGGCCATTCCCGAAGCGGTCACCGTCATCGTGATCGAGCCGGACGGCACCGCCCACCTGCTGTACGAGGGCTTGGTGGACTGGCACGACCTGCGCGATGCGATCACGCAATACGGCAACCGGCCCACCGACGATGGCTCGTGACTCAGCCAACGCCAAGGCAACGCGCACCCTGCGACTCCCCAATGATTGGGGGACTCGCCGGGCGACCCGTTGACGCCGTCCAGCTATCCAGCATAGACTGAGAATACGGAATGCACCGTGCCGCGTCCGCATTCCGGCAGCTTGCCGCCTTCACACGGCGAGAGGTCTGCCTTGTTCACGGTTCTGCCGCAGGCGCTAACCATCTGCCGCGCGGTACCATAACGGGATGAACCCACCTTGGCTGATGACTGATAGCTGACGGCTGACCACTGTTTGCTACGGAGGCGATGATGACCCTGGGCTACCGCGCGCGTCTCACCCCCTGGATCACCCTGCTCCTGCTCGTGTTGCTTGGTCTGATTGCGTCCGCCTGCAATCTGTCGAGCGGGGATGACGAGGATCAGAAAGCCACAGCTACCAGTGGCACGCCCATCAGCGAAGCGGGCATCCCCACCGTGATCGTCCAGGCCCCGGACGACGGGGCGCACGTGTTGCTGGGCACCGATGTGCTGATCTACGCCGTAGCCAGCGACGCGGTCGGCGTTACCCGCGTGGAACTGATCCAGGGCGAAACGGTCGTCGCCGCGCAGGCTTCGCCCAACCTGGATACAGGCGATGCCGAGTTCCAGGTTCTGCTGCGCTGGCGGCCCAACGCCCCTGGCGAGCAAATGCTGACCATCGTTCCCTGGCGCGGCGACGTGCGCGGGACTCCGGCTACGCTGACGCTCGTCGTGCGCGAGCAGTCGGCCCTGCTCACGATCACGCCCGGCACCACGCTCACCCCCTTCCTGCCCACCAACACGCCCGTAGATCGCACCTGCCGCGTGCAGGTCGCCGTCGGCGCGCTGAATGTGCGCAGCGGGCCGGGGCTGGTCTATCCGGTGATTGACGGAGTCACCATCGGCCAGGAGCTAACCGTCACCGGGCGGCAGCTTTATCCGGCGCCGTGGTGGCAGGTCTTCTATCGCGGGCGCATCGGCTGGGTGAGCGACTATTACGTGAACGTGCTGGGCGAATGCAGCGGCATCGGCATCGCCCTGCCGCCGCCAACGCCGACGCCGCTCTTGGGCACGCTGCCGCCAACGCTCCCACCGACCATCACCCCGCTGCCGCCGTCGCCGACGCTGTTCATCCCCAGCGCGACGCCGCTCCCGCCCGGCACGCCCACGCCCAGCTTCACGCCGGAGCCGTGCCGCGTGCGCATCGCCCAGAATGGGCTGCCGGTCTACAGCGGCCCAGGGACAGTCTACACACCGATGACCTTCGTCGCCGTCGGGCAGGAATTCAGCGTGGTGGGGCGCGACCCGTTCGGCCAATGGTGGCAGATTCGCATCGCCGGGACGTTCGGCTGGGTCGAGGCGCGCTACGTCGTCTCCTCCGGCGCGTGCCATCTCGTCGGCGTGAGTCCCATCCCGCCCACGCCCACGCCTACGCCGTCCTATACGCCCACCCCAACGCGCACGCCCACGCTCACCGCGACGGCTACCGCCACGATCACACCGACACACACGGCAACCGCGACTCCGACCTATACGCCCAGCGCCACGCCGACGGCAAGCGCCACGCCAAGTCATACGCCGACCGGCACGCTGCCGCCGACCCTGACGCCGACCGCTACTTTCACGCCCACCTGGACGCCGACCGCCACCTTCACGCCGATGCCGACCGCGACCTTCACCGCGACGGCCACGTTCACAGTCACACCCACACCGACCAACACGGCGACAGAGACCTTCACGCCCACCTGGACGCCGACCGCGACCTTCACCGCGACGGCCACGTTCACAGTCACACCCACACCGACCAACACGGCGACAGAGACCTTCACGCCCACCTGGACGCCGACCGCGACCTTCACCGCGACGGCCACGTTCACAGTCACACCCACACCGACC
>DYGW01000300.1 GCA_020724485.1 Thermoflexus sp.
CCACCACACGCCCCCAAAAGCCCCGCTATTGTCACGCGGGGCAACCTGAACTAAAATGTACGTAGGATGAAACCACGCTTCGGCATTGTTCTCCCTGCTGCTTTCGCTCTTGTTCCCGGCACGGTATGTTGGCAACCGGTCGCTGATGGGGTCATGCGCGGGATGGCTCGCGCGCGTGGTTTTGCTCGTGTGTCTGGCCAGAAGGACTCCGATCATGCCCGGCTGTGAAGCACGGCCTGTCACGCCGCTGGACCTCGGCCTGGTGCGGCGGCTCATCACCCAGCGCCTGCCGCTCGACATGGCCTCCACGCTGGCGCGCGGTCTGCCCGGCATAGAAGGGGTGCTGCTCTCGTCGGTGCCGCTGGCCGACCTGGGCGCGCCGACCGTCGTCATTCGCAACGGCGAGGGTGGCCTGATGGGTCAGGTGCGCCAGCGTCCCGGTCGCGGGGTCGCCCATATGACATTCCTGGCCCCGGAGCCGCAGGCGGCGCACCTGTCCTATTGGATGCAGATCATCGAGGCGCTGGTCGTCGAGGCGGGCAAGCGCGGTGCGATGCTGGTCAGCGCCGAGGTGCCGGAGGATCACGCTGTCTTCGCGGCCTTCCGCCAGACGGGGTTCGCGGTCTACTCGCGCCAGACGATCCTGCGCCGCGAGCCGGGCCGCGCCGCCGGCGACCCGGCCCTGCTGCGCCCGGAGACGGAAGAGGACGCCATCGCCATCAGCACGCTGCACGCCAACACCGTGCCGCGCCTGTTGCAGCAGGCCGAGCCGCTGCCAGAGCCGGATCATAATGGGCTGATCTACGAGAAGGATGGGCACATCGCTGCCTACCTGCTGGTCATCGAGGGCAAGAACGGCGTGGTGATCAAGCCCTACTTCCACCCGGAGGTCTACGACCAGACGGCGGCGGTCATTCTTTCGGCGCTGGCTCACATTCCGCGCGCCGAGCAGGTGCCGGTCTTCCTATACGCGCGCGCCTACCAGGACTGGCTGCGCGGCGTGCTCGAACGGGCCGAGTTCAAACCCTGGACAGAGCACGCCCTGATGGTCAAGCACACCATGTACCGCGTCGAGCGCCTGGAACCGGTGACGGTGCCCGGCCTCGAAGCGGGCCGCCTGCGGCCCCCCGTAGTGGACGGGCCATTCACGCGGTTGAGCAAGCCCAAGAGTCTAGTCGGTCGCTGGTCACACGGGCGACATAACGGCAATCACCGGTAAAGAGGATATGGAACGCCGAATCACGGATGATCTGGACCAACTGAAAGCAGTTCTCCCCCCTCACCTCGTCGCCGCGCTGCAAACGTTGGAGCGCAAAGACGACGATCTCCTGGAAGTGATCCTCGACCTGGGCCGCGTGCCCACCGCCCGTTTCGTTGATGGCGAGGTCGTTCTCGATAACCAGGAAGTCACGGAAGACACGATCGAATACGTCGCCGAGCGCGTGGGCGAGTTCGACCAGGACAACCGCGCCGGCATTGAGCGCACGTTGCACCGCATCAGCGCCATCCGCAACCGGCGCGGGCACATCGTCGGCCTCACCTGCCGTGTGGGGCGCGCTGTCTACGGCACCATTGACATCCTGGCCGACATCATCGAGGCCGGCAACAATGTGCTGCTGTTGGGGCCGCCCGGCGTGGGCAAGACCACCCTGCTGCGCGAGGCGGCGCGCGTGCTGGCCGAGACGCGGCGCGTGGTCATCGTGGATACGTCGAACGAGATCGGCGGCGACGGCGATGTGCCTCACCCGGCGGTGGGCCGCGCTCGCCGGATGCAGGTATCTACGCCTCTGCTACAACACGAAGTGATGATCGAGGCGGTGGAAAACCACAACCCGGAGACGATTGTCATTGACGAGATCGGGCGCGAGCTGGAAGCCGCCGCCGCGCGCACCATCGCCGAGCGCGGCGTGCAGCTCATCGGCACCGCGCACGGCAACACGCTCGACAACCTGCTGCTCAACCCCACGCTGTCTGACCTGGTTGGCGGGATCGAGTCGGTCACGCTGTCCGACGAAGAAGCGCGGCGGCGCGGCACGCAGAAGACGGTGCTGGAGCGACGCGCGCCGCCCACCTTCAACGTGCTGGTCGAGATTCAGACGCGCGACCGGCTGGTGGTGCTCGAAGACCTGGCCGCCGCTGTGGACGCCAAGCTGCGCGGTCGCCCGCTGCCGGTCGAGATCCGCCAGCGCAACGAAGACGGCCCGATCACCATCGAGAGCGCCCGCCCAGAGACCGTGTTCGGCGAGCGCAATGGCGCACGCAACGGCGGGCGCAAGCCTGGCGGCACGGGCCGGCGCGAGGCCGTGCCCGCCGTCGAGACGGACTACGAGCGCGCCGAGCCGTTCTCGCCGCAGCGCCAAAGCGGGCGCGGCCTGCAAACGTTGCACCTCTTCCCTTACGGCGTGGCCCGCAACCGGCTGATCCAGGTCGCCAGGCAGCTTCGCGTGCCGGTGGAGATCGTGGACGACCTCGAAACGGCCCAGGCGCTGATCACGCTCAAGAACTACTACCGCCGCCGCCCGCGCCTGATCGTGGACGCCGAGCGGATGGGCATCTCGATCTACGTCCTGCGCGCCAATACGATCACCCAGGTTGAGGATTTCCTGGTGGACATCTTCGGGCTGTACGGCGAGACGCCGCAGGACCCGATGACCCACGCCCTGCGCGAAGTGGAAGAGGCGATCCGGCGCATCCGCAGCGGCGAGCGGTCGGTAGACCTGACGCCGCAGGACGCTTACATTCGCCGCAAGCAGCACGACCTGGCGCGGGCCGCGCACCTGGTCTCGCACAGCTACGGCACCGAGCCGAACCGCCGCGTGCGCATCTTCCGCGACGAGCCGGCGCGCTGAGGGGTGCTCTCTATGACTGGGACAGAGGATCACCGCAGAGACGCAGAGGGCACAGAAAAGAATTAAGAAAGTTCTAGTTTGTCTTTCCTTTGCGTTCTCTGCGTCTAGTATGATAGGGAAGGAGATGGACACGGCAGATCGATTGCGTCTAGGTGCTAA
>DYGW01000301.1 GCA_020724485.1 Thermoflexus sp.
ACCTCGCCGAGCAGCTTGCGCTCGACATAGGCCATCATCCGCTCGCGCACGTTCTCGAAGGGGATGCGATCCAGCACGGGCACGAAGAAGCCGTCCACGACCAGCTTTTCGGCTTCCTTGCGCGGCAGCCCGCGCGACATCAGATAGAACAGCACTTCCTCTTCGATCTGCCCGGTGGCCGAGGCGTGCGTGCAGCGCACATCGTCGGCCTGAATCTCCAGGCCGGGGATGCTGTCCGAGCGGGCGTCGTCGCTCATGATCATCGTGCGGTTGGCCTGGAAGCCGTCGGTCTTCTGCGCGCCGGGTAGCGCCTTGATCATGCCCTGCCACACCGCCCGCGAATGATCTTTCAGCACGCCCTTGAACAGCAGGTCGGACGTGGTGTGCGGCGCGTTGTGGTTCTGCTGGGTGTCCAGGTCCATGAACTGCTTGCCGTCCGGGAAATAGAGGGCGCTCATGCGGCCCCACGAGCCGTGCCCGTCCAGGTCAATCTCCATAAACGCCTTGACCAGCTTGCCGCCCATCTGCCCGGTGATCCAGTCGAGTTGCCCGTCATTGGCGACGCGGGCGCGCTGCGTGCTGAACTCGAACATGCTGCGGCCCCAGTCCTGCAGGTTGACGAAGCGCAGCGTCGCCCCATTGCCGACGATCAGCTCGGTCGCGCCGATGAAGCTGGCGTCGTCGGGCATGGCCGCCGAGAGATTCTCGTGCAGGTAATCAATGGACGCGCCCTCTTCGAGCACGACCAGGAGGTGGCCGAGCGTTGCGGCGGGCCGGCTGGCATAGAAGATGCTGTGCGCGGGCAGCGTCACCGCCTGGCCGCGCGGCACGTAGAGGAAGACGCCGTGCGTCCACAGCGCCGCATTGAGCGCCGCAAACTTGCCGTGCTGCGGCGTGACGGCGTGCGCCATCAAGTGCTGGCGCACCAGGTCGGCGTGGTCGCGGGCGGCGCTGCGCAGGTCGGTGAAGATGACGCCCTGGCGGGCCAGCGCCTCGCTCAATTCACGGTAAACCAGCTTGTCGTCCACAAAGGCGAGCATCCCGCCCTGTTCGTCGCCGAGTAGGGGGCGGCGGTTGTCGGCGGGGATGTCCTCAACGCGCCCGCCGTTGGGCAAGCGCAGGACGCCTGCGCTGTCCCAGTTGATGTGCCGGTAATCGGTGCGCCGCCAGGCTTCGTCGTTGGTGGTGGGCATGGGCAGCGCCTCATAGATGTCCCAGGCGGCCAGCCGGGCCTCGCGCAGCCAGGCCGGCTCGCTGTAACGCGCGCTCAGCGCCTCGACATCGGCGCGAGTGAGCGGCGGCGCTTGAAAGTCACGTGCAACACGACGACGGGTTGCCACTGGTGTTCCTCTCTCAGAGTGATGGTTGGTAGTTGGTTACTGGTTGTCGGTTATCAGTCGTCAGTAGGGGCGGCGCTCTGGGTCGCCCAGGGCGCGGCAAGCAGCGCGCCTAGCCGATCGAGCCTTCCATCTGAAGCTGGATCAGGCGGTTCATCTCGATGCTGTACTCCATCGGCAGCTCTTTGGTCAGCGGCTCCAGGAAGCCGTTGACCACCATGGCGTTGGCCTCGTCTTCGGTCAGGCCGCGACTCATCAAGTAGAAGATCTGGTCGTCGCCGATCTTGCTGACGGTCGCTTCGTGGCCGACGGTGACAGTCGGATTCTCGATCTCGATGTACGGGTACGTGTCCGACTCGCTGATCTCGTCGAGCAGCAGGGCGTCGCAGACGACGGTGCTCTTGGCGTGCGCCGCGTCCGGATAGACCTTGAGCAGGCCGCGATAGCTGCTGCGCCCGCCATCCTTGCAGATGGACTTGCTGATGATCTGGCTGGTGGTGTGCGGCGCGATGTGGATGGCCTTGCCGCCCGCGTCCTGAATCTGGTTGCGTCCGGCGAAGGCGATGGACAGAATCTCGTCGTGCGCTCCCGGCTCTAACAGGTACACCGACGGGTATTTCATGGTCAGCTTGCTGCCCAGGTTGGCGTCCACCCACTCGTGCGAAGCATCGCCATGCACCAGCGCGCGCTGCGTCACCAGGTTGTAGACGTTGTCCGACCAGTTCTGGATGGTCGTGTAGCGCGAGCGCGCGCCGCGCTTGACCACGATCTCGATCACGCCGCTGTGCAGGCTGTCGGTGGAGTAGGTAGGCGCGGTGCAGCCCTCGACGTAGTGCAGGTAGGCGCCCTCGTCCACGATGATCATCGTGCGCTCGAACTGGCCGATGTTAGCCGTGTTCAGGCGGAAGTAGGCCTGCAAGGGCATCTCGATGCGCACGCCCGGCGGTACGTAGATGAACGAGCCGCCCGACCAGACCGCCGCGTTCAGCGCCGCGTACTTGTTGTCGTGGGCGGGGATGACCGTGCCGAAATACTGGCGGAACAGGTCTTCGTGCTCCTTCAGCCCGTGCTCGATGCTCTTGAAGATGACGCCCTGGGCTTCAAGCTCCTTGCGCACCTGGTGGTAGACCATCTCCGAGTCGTACTGAGCGCCGGCGCCAGCCAGGAATTTCTGCTCGGCTTCGGGGATGCCCAGCCGGTCGAAGGTACGCTTGATGTTCTCCGGCACGTCGTCCCACGAGCGCGCTTCGCTTTTGGCGGGCTTGACGAAGAAGTAGATGTCGTCCTCGTTGAAGCCCGACAGGTCTGGCCCCCAAGTGGGCACGGGCTTGCTCTGGTAAATCTCCAGCGCCTTGAGGCGGTGGGCGCGCATCCATTCCGGCTCGCCCTTCATCTCGCTGATCTGGCCGACGATCTCGGCGTCGAGGCCCTTGCGCGCCTTGAAGACATAGGTATCGGGATCGCGGAAGCCGTACTGCTCGTCGTAGGCTTCGCGGATGCCCTGAAGCTGCTCTGCATCACCCATGATGGTTGCTCCGTTGGTTATGGCGATCAGCTATCAGCGAACAGCCATCAGCCTTCAGCGAAAAGCAGGGCCAGAGACTTGTTGCTGACGGCTGAGCGCTGATGGCTGACCGCTATCTGCCGCTGCCGTTCTGCTTTT
>DYGW01000031.1 GCA_020724485.1 Thermoflexus sp.
GGGGGCAATCCCAGCGCCCAAGTGCCCAGCCCTAACAGCTTGTTCGTGGACCCGCAGCCGTTACAGCAGCAGACAGCAGTCGCCCAGGCTGTAGAAGCGATAGCGCTCGCGGATCGCTTCGTCGTAGGCGCGCAGGATGTGCTCGCGCCCGGAAAAAGCGCTGACCAGCATCAGCAGCGTGGAGCGGGGCAGGTGGAAGTTGGTCAGCATCCGATCCACGACGCGGAAGCGGTAGCCAGGCGTGATGAACAGGTCGGTGTCCTCGTCTATGGCGATGACGGGCCGCCAGGGGCAGACGCTCTCGGCCAGGTTAGCCAGGGTGCGCCGGACGCTGGCCGGGTCGTTAGCCTCGGTGCCATAGGCCGCCGAGCGAATGGCCGCCGTTTCCAGCGTGCGCACGGCGGTCGTGCCGATGGCGACGACGCGCCGTCCGCGCAGGCGCGCGTTGTTGACGGTCTGCGCGTCTTCCGGCGAGAGGATGGCGCGCTCGGTGTGCATGACATGATCGGCGACGTTCTCCGCGTGCACCGGCGAGAAGGTGTCCAGGCCGATGTGCAGTGTGCAATAGGCGATCTCAACTCCGCGCCGCTTGAGGTTCACCAGCATCTCGCCAGTGAAATGCAGCCCGGCTGTGGGCGCGGCTGCCGAGCCATCGGAGCGAGCGAACACCGTCTGGTAGCGGTCTGGGTCGGCGAGCGGGGTGGTGATGTAGGGCGGTAGCGGCGTCTCGCCCAGCGCGCGCAGGTGAGGCTGGATCGGCTCGCTGAAGGCGATGACGCGCTGGCTCTCGGTGCGCTCCTCGATCACGGTTGCCTGAACCGGTGACGCGCCATCTGGTCCGACGGCCAGCCGCGCGCCCGTCTTGATCCGCCCACCGCCGACGATAGCCAGCCAGCGCGTTTCGTCCAGGGGGCGCAGCAGCAGAATCTCCGCCGCGCCGCCGGTGGGGATTTTGCGCGCGGGCAGCCGGGCGGGGATGACGCGCGTCTGGTTGAGGACGATGACATCGCCCGCGTCGAGGGTGTCGGGGAAGTCGCGAAAAGCGCGGTGCTCGCTGGCCCCGCTCGCGCGATCCAGCACCAACATGCGGGCGGCGTCGCGCGGCTCGATGGGCGTCTGGGCGATCAGTTCCGGGGGCAGATGGTAGTCGAAGTCGGTGATGTGCATAGCGGCAGCGATCAGTCTCGTGTGCGAATCAGCGGTTCAACAGGCGCAAGATGATGTTGAGGGCAAGAGACAGCAGCAGGCTCACCAGGAGCATACTCACCAGGGGAAGGAAGCACGAGAAATTCTCCCGCTCAATGCGAATGTCGCCGGGCAGGTGGCCAAGCTCGCGCAGCAGGGGGAGTTTGGCCGCAACGGTCAGCAGCGCCCCCAGCACGACGAGGCCCAGACCGAGGACGATCACCAGGCGGCCCACCGCGCTGAAGTCCATCGCCGGGCAGTGCTCCTTTCAAAACAGGGTGGCCTGGCGCGGCGGGCGCTCATCGGAGAGGCCAAGATGCTCGTAGGCCAGGCGCGTGGCCATGCGCCCGCGTGGCGTGCGCTCCAGGAAGCCAAGCTGGAGCAGGTATGGCTCGTAGACATCCATGATCGTATCCGCTTCCTCGCTGATCGAAGCGGCGATGGTCTCCAGCCCGACGGGGCCGCCCTCGAACTTCTCGATGATGGTCAGCAGCACGCGCCGGTCTATGTCGTCCAGGCCGAGCGGGTCAATGTCCAGCAGGTCGAGCGCGCCGGCAGCCACGTCCAGGCTGATCGCACCGTTGGCGCGCACCTCGGCGAAGTCGCGCACGCGCTTGAGCAGGCGCAGGGCCACGCGGGGCGTCCCCCTGGCGCGGCGGGCGATCTCCTCGATGCCGTCGTCGTCAATGGAGATGTCCAGCAGTAGGGCCGCGCGGCGGACAATCTCGCGCATGGCGTCCGGGTCGTAGAAATCGAGCCGGTAGACGGCCCCGAAGCGCGTGCGCAGGGGAGCGGTCAGCAGGGCCAGGCGGGTCGTCGCGCCGATCACCGTAAAGCGCGGCAGGTGCAACCGCACGTTCTTGGCCGACGGCCCCTTGCCGATGACGATGTCCAGGGCGAAGTCTTCCATCGCCGGGTAGAGCACTTCCTCGACGGCGCGGCCCAGGCGGTGAATCTCGTCAATGAACAGGATGTCGCCCTCGCGCAGGTGGGTGAGAATGGCGGCCAGGTCGCCGGCGCGCTCGATGGCCGGCCCGGCGGTGATGCGGATGTTGACCTCCATCTCGTTGCTGATCACGTGGGCGAAGGTCGTCTTGCCCAGCCCCGGCGGGCCGTAGAAGAGCACATGGTCGAGCGGCTCGTGGCGCTTCTTGGCCGCCTCGATGAGGATGCGCAGATTCTCCACGACGCGCGTCTGGCCGGTCATCTCGTCGAGGCGCTTGGGGCGCAGGGCGTTGTCGGCCCGGTCTTCGGTGCGCTTCTTCCCGCTGACCATGCGGCTGCTGTCGGACATACGTTGCTCCCTTGCGTTGATTGCGCTGCCGAGTATACCGTTGCCGGGCGTGCAGGTAAAGGTGCGCTTTGCCGGGCGAGCACATGCGGATACAATCAACGTGGGCGGTCGCTGAAGGAGAAGCATGAATGGCCGACAACAACGTGCATGTGTCTGCTCACCCGCTGGTCAAGCACAAATTGACGCTGCTGCGCGATGCCCGGACCGAGCACAAGAAATTCCGTGAGCTGATCCGCGAGCTGGCCATGCTGCTGGGCTACGAGGCGACGGCTGACCTGGGCCTGAACACGTTCGAGGTGATGACGCCCCTGGGGGGCGCGCCGGGCTTTAAGCTGCAAGAGGATGTGGGCCTGGTGCCCATTCTGCGGGCCGGGCTGGGCATGGTGGACGGCATCCACGAGATGATCCCCGGCGCGCAGGTCTGGCACCTGGGCATCTACCGCGATGAGCGGACACTGCGCCCGGTGTCGTACTACAACAAGCTGCCTATCGAGCCGACGGTGCAGGTCTGCCTGATTCTCGACCCGATGCTGGCGACGGGCGGATCGGCGGCGGCGGCCATTGACGTGCTCAAGGAATGGGGTGTGCGCCGCATCAAATTCGTCGGCTTGATCGCCGCTCCGGAAGGGATCGCCGTCGTCACCCGCGCCCATCCCGACGTGCCAATTCATCTGGCCGCGGTGGACGATCACCTTAACGAGCACGGGTTCATCGTCCCCGGCCTGGGCGACGCCGGTGACCGCCAGTTCGGGACGGCGTGAGGCAACAGACGCAGGCCAGGGCAGGGCGATGCGCTGCACGCGCCGCCGAGTGACATCAGGTTGTGGCATCCCAGAGGGCGATGCCGCTCGCACTAACCGGCCAGGCCGGATACCAGTGAGGCATCATGCGCTCTGCCGATCTCGTCTCGTTTGCGGTGGTATTGCTCGTTTCCGCCGGGCTTTCGTTCGCGCTGACGCCGCTGGCGCGGCGGCTGGGCCTGCGCTGGGGGCTGGTGGACGTTCCGCGCGGGCGGCACCTGCACCCGCACGTCATGGCCAAGTCTGGCGGCATGGCCCTCTACCTCGCTTTCACCCTCACCGCGATCCTGGCGCAGTTCTTACCAGTGGAGCGCACCGACGATAAGGAGATCATCCGCCTGACCGGGCTGCTGCTTGGCGGGGCGTTTCTGTTCCTATTCGGCCTGCTCGACGACAAGCGCGAGTTGAGCGCGCTGCCGCAGTACATCGCCCAACTGCTGGCGGCGGCTATCGCCGTCGTGTTCCTGATCATCATTGAGGGCTTCAACAACCCGCTGACCGGCCAGCGCACCCCCGAATGGCCGTACATTGTCACGGTGACGCTGACCCTGTTCTGGCTGGGCTTCATGATGAACACGGTCAACTGGCTGGACGGGCTAGACGGGCTGGCCGGGGGGGTGTGCGCTGTCGCTGCCCTGATGATCTTCATTCACGCGGCGTTTCGCCTGGACCAAGTGAGCGTGAGTCTGCTGGCGCTGGCGCTGTTCGGCGCGGCGCTGGGCTTCCTACCGTACAACTTCCCGCCGGCGCGGGTGTTCATGGGCAGCAACGGGGCGCTCTTCCTCGGTTACACGATCGGCGTGCTGGGCATCATCGGCGGGGCGAAGATGGCGACTGTGCTGCTGGTGATGGGCCTGCCGCTGCTGGATGTCGTCTGGCAGATCGTGCGGCGGGTGAGCAGCGGGCGCAACCCGACCGAGGGCGACCGCGGCCATGTGCACTATCGCCTGCTCGATGCGGGCATCTCCCCGCGCCAGATCGTGCTGGGCTACTATGTCTTCTGCGCGCTCTTTGGGGGCATTGCCCTGGTGACGGCCAGCCGCCTGTTCAAGCTGATCGCGTTGGTGGTGATGGCTGCCGTCATCGGCGGGGGATTCGTCGCTCTGAGCCGGAGGACGCCGCCGCGCGAGTGAGGCGGGCCACCTCACTCGTCGAACAGATCATCGAAGGCCGCGCCGTCCTCGTCGAAATCCTCATAGATCAGGTCATCCTCTTCGATTTCTAACTCCTCGTCAAGGAAGTCGCGGTGCGGAGCGGGCCGGGCGAAGTCCAGCCGATCCGCGCTGTCGCGTTCGGGTGGTGTGCCCCGATCGGGGGGAATGCCCGGTGTTGGCTGCGCGCCGGGCAGGGGACGCGGCGCGCGCGGCGCGCCGCTGTTGTCCGGCGCTGACCAGCCGATGTCACCGCGTGGGCGCTCGGCAGTGGGACGACCCTCACCGAATGGCGACGGCGGCACAGTCCGCGCGCCTGGTGCGAAGCTGCCGGACGGCGCTGGACGGTCGGCGGAGGACGGGCTTTCGCGGGCGGGGGGCTGGGGGCTAAGCCCAGCCGGACGCTGCGCGGGACGTGCCTCCGGCGTGGCGGGCCGGACGGCGGGCGATCCCGGAGGCGGAGTCTCTCTCGCGGCGGGCAGCGGGGTGGGGGGCGTTGCGGGGCGCTGCGCGGGCGTCCCGGCGGTCTCTGGACGGGCGCGCTCCGGCTGGCTGGACGGAGCAGCGGGCGCGGCTTCGCGCCGGCGTGGCGACGGCCCGGCGTCGGTCGCCGGGTCGGGCAGCGGCAGGTCGAGGTTGTAGACGGACGGCAGCGGCGCGCCGGGAGGCAGCGGCTCCGCTGAGCCGGGCTGCCGGCCACGTCCGCGCGCCGGGCGCTGGCTGTAGACGAACTTGCGCCCGGTCACCCGCTCCATGATCTCCTCGAAGAAGGCGATGGCGATCACCGCCGGAATCTCGACGGCCAGCACAGTCAGGAAGGCGGTGGTCAGCAGCTCCACACCGTGCGCGACCGGGCCGGTGAACGTCTCCAGCAGCACCTCGCCCACGCCGATCACGACCAGGAAGAGCAGGAGCGCGCCGAAGGCAGCCAGCGCCAGCGGCCAGCCTTCGCGGTCGGCGGGCGTGGGCAGCATGGCGTTGCTGATGGCGAACGTCAGGTACAGCCACAGGTAGAAGTCCGGCGTGCTGCCCAGTTCGCGCAGCGCCGCGCCGAGGAGGGCGAGATCGGCTTTGCCCAGGGCGGCGAGCACTTCTTCGAGGTTGAGGATGTAGTTGCTGATCACCCAGACGAGGGCCAACCCTGCAATCAGCGGAGCGGCCCCGATGATCGCTTTCTGGAACGACAGGGCCTTCTGCACGGTGACGAAATTGAGGCGCAGGGTACCGTCATCCTGCGCCTCCGGCCAGGCAATCACGCGCTTGATGCGCACGTTGAGCACCCCCGCCACCAGGTACTGCGTGAACTCGTGGACGAACACGCCCGGCAACAGCAGCACGTAGTAGAGAGCGGTGGCGCTCTTCTTGTTGTTGGTCAGCACCCAGCCCACGCCGTAGAGGTGGCTGTGAATCCACTTCTCCACGTAAATCAGCGCGATGAGCACCCCGACCAGCAGCAGCCAGGGCGTGAGCAGGTTGCCCAGAGTCATGCTGTGTGCTCGACTAAGCCAGCCCCTTCGCTTCGATGGCGATGCGGACAAGGTCAACGAACGAGTCTTCCTGCAGCGACGCGCCGCCGACCAGCGCGCCGTCAATGTGCGGCTGGCTCATAAACTCGGCCATGTTGCCCGGCTTGACGCTGCCGCCATACTGGATGCGCATGGCCTCGGCGTGCTCGTGGCCGTACAGCTCGGCCAGGATGGCGCGGATCGAGCCGATGATGGCGTTGGCCTGCGCGCCGGACGCGCTCCTGCCGGTGCCGATGGCCCAGATCGGCTCGTAGGCGACAACGACGTTGGCCAGGGCTTCGGCGGGAATGGCGTCGAAGGCGGCGCGAATCTGGCGTCCGACGAACCGCTGAGTCTGGCCCGCCTCATTGATCGCCAGGCTCTCGCCGACAGCGATGATCGGATGTAGGCCGTGCGCCAGGGCGGCCCTGGCCTTCTTGTTGACCATCTCATCGGTGACGCCCAGGTACTCGCGCGTCTCGGAGTGGCCGATGATCACGTACTTGACCAGCCCCTTGAGCATACCGGGCGCGATCTGGCTGGTATAAGCGCCCTCTTCCTGCCAGTGCACATCCTGCGCGCCGACGGCGATGTCGGTGCCAGCCAGCGCAGCCTGCACGCCAGGCAGCGCCACGTAAGGCGGGCAGACCACGCGCTCGGCGGCGCTGAGCGCGACCAGACGATCCTTGATGGCGTTGACAAAGGCTACGGCTTCCTGGGGGGTCTTGTACATCTTCCAGTTGCCGGCGATGATGGGCTTGCGCATGAGGGAATTGCCTCCTACGGTGCAGCATACAAGAACACGGGCGGCTTGGTGAGCCAGATGCGGATTTACGCGCCAGCAAGGGCGCGGTCCGCGCGCACTTTCATACTCTGATTGCCAGTCTGTTCCTTCCCGCTCGCAACCTCACCCCCTGGCCCCCTCTCCGCCGGCGGAGAGGGGGAAGTTGAGCGAAGCGAAACGGGGGTGAGGTCAATAATTGGCAATCAAAGTGTACTTTCATTATAGTGCCCCTGCGAGGTCTGTGCTTGCCTTCCCGCACGCAGCGCCCCCAGGGGCACGGCGAACAAAATCCGGCGGATGGGGTCTCCGCCGGATGGCCCAACAGCACGAGCAGGTTAGCGGTCGTTAAGCGCCACGACGCCGGGCAGGACTTTGCCTTCGAGCAGTTCCAGGCTGGCCCCGCCGCCGGTCGAGATGTGCGACATGCGCTCGGCCAGGCCCGCCTTCGCCACCGCCG
Organism: Thermoflexus sp.; assembly: GCA_020724485.1. Lineage (GTDB taxonomy): Bacteria > Chloroflexota > Anaerolineae > Aggregatilineales > Aggregatilineaceae > UBA2029. The sequence continues at coordinate 7,177 of DYGW01000031.1, forward strand.
CCGCCGAGTCGCCGCCGCCGATGATCGTTGTGGCGCTGGATTTGGCCAGCACTTCGGCAATGGCGTAGGTGCCTTTGGCGAAATTGCTCATCTCGAAGACGCCCATTGGCCCGTTCCAGACAACTGTCTTGGCGTCCTTGAGCACGGCGCGGAACTGCTCGACGGCGCTGGGGCTGATGTCCAGGATGCGCCAGCCCTCGGGCACGCCAGCGGACGCCTTGATCACTTTCGTGGTCGCGTCGTTGTCGAAGGCGTCGGCGATCACAACTTCTTCGGGGAGCACCAGCTTGGAGCCGCCCTTAGCTAGCAGCGCCCTGGCCGTGTCGAGTACCTCGTTTTCAACGAGCGAGTCGCCCACGGCCCAGCCCTGCGCCTTGAAGAACGTGTTGGCCATGCCGCCGCCGATGAGCAGCGTATCGCACTTGGTCAGCAGCGCCTCGATCACACCGATCTTGTCCGACACTTTGGCCCCGCCCAGGATGGCGACGAAGGGCCGCTCGGCCTGCTCGATGGCGTTGACCAGGTATTCCAGCTCTTTCTCCATCAAGAAGCCGCTGACGGCGGGCAGGTAGCGCGTGACGCCCTCGGTCGAGGCGTGGGCGCGGTGAGCCGAGCCGAAGGCATCATTGACGTATACATCGCCTAGCTCGGCTAGCTGCTGGGCGAACGCCGGATCGTTCTTCTTCTCTTCTTTGTAGAAGCGCGTGTTTTCCAGCAACAGCACGCCGCCCTCGGGCAGCGCAGCAGCGGCCTGCTTGGCCTTCTCGCCGACGCAGTCCTCGGCGAAGGCCGTGTCAACGCCCAGCAGCCTGGCCAGCACCGGGACGACCGGCTTGAGCGAGTATGCCGGGTCTGGGGCGTCTTTGGGGCGGCCCAGGTGCGACATGAGCGCGATGTAACGCGGCTTCTGCTCCAGGATGTACTTGAGCGTGGGGATGGCCGCGCGCACGCGGGTATCGTCCGTCACGACGCCATCCTTGACCGGCACATTGAAGTCCACGCGGATGAGCACGCGCTTGCCGGTGAGATCAATGTCGCGGATGGTCTTCTTGTTCATGGGTGTGCAGTCCTCCAGACAAGATTGTGGGGGCAGGGCGCTGCGGCCCGTGCCCCCTCTACGTGGTCACATGAGCATGGGCAGAGCGCGCCCGATTTAGAGCTTGTCCGCCATCATCTTGGCCAGGTCAGCGGTACGCACCGAGTACCCCCACTCGTTGTCGTACCAGGCCATAACCTTGACCATGGTGCCCTGGAAGACGCTGGTCGCCCCGGCGTCCACGATGCTGGAGCGGTCGTCGCCCTTGAAGTCAATTGAGACGAGCGGTTCTTCCTCGAAGCCGAGGATGCCCTTCAGCGAGCCTGCCGCTGCTTCCTTGAAGGCGGCGTGCAGCTCTTCGGTGCTGGTCTCCTTCTCGATCTCGGCCACGAAGTCCACCAGCGACACCGTCGAGGTGGGGACGCGCACGGCCAGGCCGTCGAACTTGCCCTTGAGATCGGGGATCACCAGGGCGACAGCCTTCGCAGCGCCGGTGGTGGTCGGGATCATGCTCATGGCTGCGGCGCGGGCGCGGCGCAGGTCCGAGTGGGGCAGGTCGAGAATCTTCTGGTCGTTGGTGTAGGCGTGGATGGTGGTCATCAGGCCGCGCTTGATGACGAACTTGTCGTGGACGACCTTGGCCGCTGGGGCCAGGCAGTTGGTGGTGCACGAGGCGTTGGAGACGATGTGATGGTTGGCCGGGTCGTACATGTTGTCGTTGACGCCAACCACCATAGTCAGGTGCACCGCGCCCTTCGACGGGGCGGTGATGATCACCTTCTTCGCGCCGGCGTCAATGTGCGGCTGGCATTTCTCCAGGCTGCGGAAGACGCCTGTGCCCTCGATGACAATGTCCACACCGAGGTCGCCCCAGGGCAGCTTGCCGGGGTCTTTCTCGTTGAGGGCCTTGACGAGCTTGCCGTTGACCAGCAGGCCGCCGTCTGTCACTTCTACTGTGCCGGGGAAGCGGCCATAGTTGGAGTCGTATTTGAGCAGGTGGGCCATGGTAGGCAGGTCGCCCAGGTCATTGAACGCCACAACCTCGAGGTCGTTCGGGTAACGTTCGTTGATGGCCTTGAGCACCTGGCGGCCAATGCGACCGAAGCCGTTGATACCTACGCGAACAGTCATGTGAGTCTCCTTATGGTTATGACATGGCACGAACTGATACGAGCCTTGCTCGCCCGCTCTCACGGGCTGTCGGATTGATGGATTTGGAGCGCGGCCTGACGCGCTGGGGCGTCCGGGCTGTTCCTGGAAGGCACCGGCTGCGTCATGCTCTCGTAGACGGCCAGCAGCGCCTTAGCCAGCTTGGTTGGATCGTGCCGCCAGGGGCGGTCACTGTCGGTCAGGTCGGCGGTGTACCACTGGTAGCGCGAGTGAGCCGCATCCGTTTCGAGTGGGGGAGGCACGTAGTGCGTGTGCTCGCCAGCGTTTTTGCTGGGGTAGGAATTGTTGCTGAGCACTACGTCAAACACCCCACGCCCAATGTGTTTCTCCAGCGCCTCGACATGATCGGTAACCGTGTACCCATCCGTCTCGCCGGGCTGTGTGGCGACGTTGCACACGTAGACACACAGCGCGCTACTGGCCCGCACCGCCTCGGTGATGCCGTTGACCAACAACGTCGGCAGCAGGCTGGTGTACAGGCTGCCAGGGCCGATGACGATCAGGTCAGCGCCCAGGATTGCCCGCACAGCTTCGGGAAAGGCGCGCACCTGATCTGGTGCCAGGAAGACATGCTCAATGCGCCCGCCCGTCTGCGCGATCTGCGATTCGCCCACCACGCGGCGAGAAACGCTCTCGCCGGGGACGCGCACTTCTGCCCACAGGGTCACGTTGTCCTGGAGCGTCGCGGGCAGCACACGCCCCTCAACGGCCAGCACACGCTCGGTCAAGGCAACTGCCTTGTCCATGCCTCCGGCGATGTCCGCCAGGGCGGTCAGAAACAGATTGCCCAGGCTGTGCCCCTCCAGCCCGCCGTTGGCAAAGCGGTACTGGAACAGGTGGGTCATCAAGTCTTCATCGTCGGCCAGGGCAGCGATATTGCTGCGCAGGTCACCTGGGGGCAGCACCCCTAGCTCGCGCCGCAACCGGCCAGAGCTGCCGCCATCGTCGGCCACCGTCACAATGGCGGTCAGGTTGCCAGTGTAGGCTTTCATGCCGCGCAGCACGCTCGGCAGGCCAGTCCCACCGCCAATGGCGACCACCTTCAGCCCGCGCCCGCGCTGCTGGTGAGCCACCATGGCATCAATCAGCGACTCGCGGCGGCGGTAGGTGAACGGCGCGAGGATGGAGCGATTCAGCTTGAAGATGGCGATGCTTATCGCGCCCAGACCCACCACCGCAGAGACCAGCACGCGCGCCCAGGTCGGCACGAAGCGCAGCGCGGCAATGTACAACAGCTCAGGCAGGTCACCGGCGCGATACAGGGCAACGATAACCTGCGCCAGCCCCAGCGCCAGCACGGTAATGCCAACGAGCAGCACCACCAACCAGCGTTTCACGCGCAACCCAGGGGTCAACCATTTGACGATGGCGTGCTGCGTTCGTCGCATGGCGGTGCTTCACCCCACCTAAGCCGGCGATCCTCGACAGCCGAAGCTGCACTGGACCTCACGATCCGGGGGCGGATTTTAGCCCGATTGCCTGCTTTCTACAATATCATTGCGCATAGGTTTTGCCGTCAACGATCACTTTGCCAGGCGGCGCGGGCGTGTTACAACTAGCGCCTGATGGTCGCATTGAGCTTCTGCGAGAGGGAGTGTGGATAATGGCGAACTTCGATCTGACACGCCGCCTGACGCTGGACAAGGGCGGCAAGATTCTGCTGTTGGTCATGGATGGCTTGGGCGGGCTTCCGCGCGAACAGGATGGGCCGACCGAGCTAGAAGCCGCCCATACGCCGAACATGGACCGGTTGGCCCACGAGGGCTGTGTGGGCATGACCATTCCGGTGGCGCGAGGGATCGCGCCCGGCAGCGGCCCGGCGCACCTGGCGCTGTTCGGCTACGATCCGCTCGTATACGAGATCGGGCGTGGCGTGCTGGAAGCGACGGGAATCGGCCTGGAGGTCAAACCGGGCGATGTGGCGATTCGCGGCAACTTCTGCACGGTGGACGAGAACGGCCTGATCACCGACCGGCGCGCCGGACGCATTCCTACCGAGGAGGGCGCTAAGCGCGTCGAAGTCCTGCGCGAGATCGCGCTGCCTGGCGTCGAGATCGCTGTACGGGTGGGCCAAGACTATCGCTTTGCGATGGTGCTGCGCGGTGAAGGGCTGAACGGCACCATCGCCGATACCGATCCGCAGCAGACGGGCGTCGCCCCGCTGCCGGCGCGGGCGCTGGCTCCAGAAGCGGAAAAGACCGCCGCGCTGGTCAACCAGTGGCTGGCCGAAGCGGCCAAGCGGCTGAAGGGGCACGAGCCGGCCAATATGTGCACGCTGCGCGGCTTCGCCAGCGAGCCTGGGTTGCCAAAGTACCACGATGTGTACAAGCTGAAGGCGGCGTGCGTGGCCGTCTACCCGATGTACAAGGGCGTGGCCAGCCTGGTGGGCATGGACGTGATCCAGACATCGTCGCACGACTCGACGCAGGACGAGTTCGATCACGTGGCCCGCGTCTGGGACCAGTACGATTTCATCTTCTGCCACGTCAAGTACACGGACAGCCGGGGTGAGGACGGCGATTTCGACGGCAAAGTGAAGGTCATCGAGGGCGTGGACGCGGCCCTGCCGACCCTGCTCAACCTGAACCCGGACGTGCTGATCATCACCGGCGACCACTCCACGCCGGCGACGTACCGTGCCCACTCGTGGCACCCGGTGCCGACGCTGCTGTGGGCACCGGCCACGCACATGACCGACCGCGCCCAGGCGTTCGGCGAGCGCGAGTGCATGATCGGCGCGCTGGGCCAGTTCCCGGCGGCAGACCTGATGCCCCTGGCGCTGGCGCACGCCAAGCGGTTGCAGAAGTACGGGGCTTGATAAGGGAATCCGTAGGGGCGTATCGCATACGCCCCGTACATGCCTCTCCCCCTAAATCCCCCTCTCCAGCCGAGCTAGAGAGGGGGACTTTGATCACCACTTGGGGCGCCTTCCCCCTCTCTGGCTCTGCCGGGGCCAGGGGGAGGAGCGTTTCGCAGAAAGAGACTTCCGAAGTTTTGGAAACTTCGGAAGTCTGATGGGGAGTATCGCATACATCCCTGCGAGAATTCGCGCGGGAAGACGGCGCAGGCAAAGCGGCTTCAGCGGGACGGGATCGCGAGGTCTCGTCCCGCTTCGCTTAGCGCCTCGCTCCTCCGGCGCTCCATGCGCCAGGCGACGATCATAGCCAACATGCTACCGCTGACGGTCAGGAAGGCGACGGTCAGCGCGGCGTCGAACCAGAACTGCTCCGGGAAGAGCCGGATCAGCGTGTCGCTGGTGCGGAAGACCCAGGTGTCCCCCTCGAAGAACAGCGTGTGAAAACCGTCGAAGAACAAGTCCCAACTGGCCACGACCAGGGCGGCCAGCACGAGAATCAGGGCGATGGTGAGCAGGCCGCCGTCGCCGAGCGCGCGCCACAGCGCCCGGCGTGTGGCTCTGTGCCGCGCCAGTAGCAGGGCGCTCACTCCCGAAGCGACGAGCAGCGCCGTATGCACCTGGAAGGCGGCGCGCGTCACGGTCTTGACATCGGCCATGTGCTGTAGCTCGCGCTCGTTGAACAGAGGGCTGCCGTCAGGGAAGGTGAGATCGGCCAGGTAGCTGATTCCGGCGTCGTTGTGCAGGTAGCGCACGGCGAAGGGGGCGTAGTGCAGGCGATCGTCGCGGCTGAAACCGTAGCGGTCGGCGGGGAAGCCGGGCCGGTGATACTCGATCTGCACGAACAACTCGCTCATCACCAGGCGGACGCTGGTCAGGGCGAGCAGCGGCGGCAGGGCCAGCGTCAGCAGCAGGCGCAACGCCAGCGCGTTCCAGGGCAGGGGATCGTGGGCCATCTGCGGCGCGGCGTCTTCGGGCACAGCGTCCTCCGGCTGAGGGTGGAAAGTCCGCTCAAGGGGCCTGCCAGCCCCAGTCAGACTTCGGAAGTTCGAGAAACTTCCGAAGTCTCAGCTCAAATTCCCGCTCAATTCGCCAGCTCGTCAATCCCGCCGCCGAGCAGAAACTCAACGACCATTGAGTCCACCAGCATCTCGACGGGCGCGCGGTCATCGGTGAAGCGCACATCCGAGGCGACGGTGGGCACCAGCGCGTTCCAGGCATCGCCGAGCACCTCGCGCAGGACAGGGTGCGCGTCGGGCGGCAGGGCGGCGATGTTGGCGATCAGGTTTTCGGCGCGGGTTGGCTGCTGTGTGGCTACCAGAATGGTGTTGTACGCATCCGGCACGTCAAGCGCGTGCACCGTGGGGAACACGTCGAGCAGCGTGCGCGTCATCGCCTCGACCAGGCGCCGGTCGGACTGCGTGCGCCCGACGTTGATGATCAGCACGCCGTCCGCCGCCAGATGATCGCGCACTTCCTGGAAGAACTCGACCGTGGTCAGGTGCCAGGGCACGTAAGGGACGCGGTAGGCGTCAACGCCGATCATGGTGTAGCCATCGCCCAGTTGGGTGAGGCCGAAGCGCCCATCCTCGACGATGACGTTCAGGTTGGGCATGGTCATGCCCATCGTGCGCCGCCCCGCCTCAACAATGCCCGGATCGATCTCAATGCCGTCCATAGGGATGCCCGGATAGATGGTTTCGTGCTGGCGGGCCACGGTCCCGGCGGCCAGCCCGATGATCGCCACGCGCTCGACGCGGTCGGGCGTGAAGGGCGGGGCGTTGAAGTAGGGGCCAGCCAGGAAGAAGCCCCACGTGCGCCGGAAGTAGACCTCGGTGGAGTGCCACTGCGAGTGGATGCCCTGACCTTCGTTGAGCAGCAGGTAGCGGTAGCCGTCGCCGTCCTCCACGACCTGGATCAGGTTGTAGGCGGACTCGTCCTCGTAGAGCAGCGTCATGCCGGACGGCGGCGGGCGCAGCGGCCCGCGCAGGGCGAGCACGGCCAGGACGAGCAGCAGGGCGGGCATCCATAGCAGCTTGAAGGCGGCGCGGCGGTCCTGCATGGCCAGCCCAGCCAGCCCGACGGCCATCAACAGCGCGGCGAACACGAGGAAAGTCCGCGTCGTGCCGATCTGCGGGATGAGAAGCAGCACGGGCGTGAAGTTGCCGATGATGCTGCCCAGCGTGGAGATGGCGTACATCTGCCCGGCGGTGCGCCCCGCGTCGCTCACTGTCGAGAGGGCCAGGCGCAGGGCGAAGGGCGAAGTGAAGCCGAGCAGCGTCACCGGCACGGCGAAAAGCACCAGCACGCTGATGAACGAGCCGACCGTCACGGCGGCATCGAAGTCCTGCACGGCTTGCGCGGCCAGGCGCAGCACAGGGTGCGCCGCCAGCGGGATCAGCCCGGAGAAGAAGGCCGCCCAGGTGAGCAGGGTGTAGAACATGGTGAAGGTCGGCCAGCGGTCGGCGACGCGCCCGCCGATGAAGTAACCAGCGGTGAGGTAGACCAGGATCAGCCCGATGATGTTGGCCCAGACAATGTTACTGGTGCCGAAGATGCTCCCCAGCAGGCGCGCCGCCGAGATCTCGACAGCCAGAGTCGTCATGCCGCCCATGAACACCGCCAGGTACAGAAAGCGGTGCTGTCGCCGTGCGCTGGAACCGCATTCGCTCACAGGCTCATCCCTTGCTGCGGAACCTCTCAAACTGCCGGCGCGCGCAGCCCGCCGCGGTAGCTGAGCGTCCCGGTGAGATCATCATCCTGGCGGACGGTGTAGACGACCAGGCCAGCGGCCTCAGCCATGCGCTGCATCTCATGAATGCGCGACACGGGCGCGCCGAAGCTGTGCGCGTCGAGGATCACGGCGATGATGCACGTGCCGCGCCGGGCCAGGGTGTGCGCGGCGGCGATCCACCGCTCATCCTGCGCGGCGGTGACGAGCACGGCGGTTGTGCCGCGACTCAGGTGCACGGTCTCCAGCGAGAGCATTTGCGCCAGCGATAGCTCGGTCGCGCTGCGCGCCGTAGCCAGAATCTCCAGGATGCGCGTAAGCTGGCGCGGGCCACGATCGGGCTGGACGATGTCGCGGTAGGGGCTGTAGGTCACGAAGCCGAGCGCGCGCCCCTTGCCCACGAAGTACTGGGCCAGCGACGCGGCGATGGTCACGCCGTATTCTTCCGTCGAAGGTGGCAGGCGGGTGAGCGGCGTGTAGAGGGTGGCTCCGTTCGGGCGCTCCACCAGCGAAGCGCGCGACAGATCGAGGAAAATCCACACATCGGCCAGCGGGTCTAGCTCGAACTCCTTGACCATCATCCGCTCGCGGCGGGCCGTGCTGCGCCAGTGGATGCGGTTGAAACTATCGCCCGGCTGGTAATCGCGCACGCCCGCTGCGTTCGTGGTGACGAAGTGGGCGCGGCGGCGCACGGCCTCTCCGCCGGAGAGCGGGCCGACTGGCGCGGCGAAGTTGTGGATGGGCACCGTCAGCGGGTAGACGATGATCGAGGACTGGGCCGGAAACTTGCGCGGGAACTGGAACAGACCGAACGGATCGCCGCTGAGCACAGTCAGCGGCCCCAGGGTGAACTCCCCGCGTCGCGTGCAGATCGTGCGCGTCTCCCAGCCGAAGCGCCCGCGCGGCAGCAGCGTAGGCACGACGTGGCTGGCGTTGTGGCCAGGTAGGGTGGAGTGGTCACGAATCTCCAGCCAGAGCTTGGGCAGCAGGGCTGTGTTGCGCACGCGGAACGACTCGTCGAGCGAGTGCCCGACCTGCGCGCGACGGGCGTGGGTGTGGCGGGCGATGCTCAGCCAGTTGACGGCGGTCCACGACCAGAGGAACGACCCGATCAGCACACCGCCCAGGGCATAGGCTAGGCTGAAGAAGAACGCGCGCCCGCTCAGCGCGCCGGAGACCAGGCTGAAGATGAGCAGAATGTAGAACGCATTGCGACGGTTCTGCATGGGTCGCCCACCGGCGGGAGGCTAGTGGCGCATACCAACGGTTGCGCCCGGCACGGGCACCATCGCCAGGATGCTCTGCACAATGCTGCTGGGCGCGATGTCCTTGATGCGCGCGTTGGGGCCGATGATGATGCGATGAGCGAGCGTGGCGTCGGCCAACGCCTTGATGTCGTCGGGGATCACGTAGTCGCGCCCGATGACCGCCGCTCGCGCCTGCGACGCACGATAGAGGGCCAGCGCACCGCGCGGGCTGGCTCCCAGGTACACGTCCGGGTGCTGGCGGGTCATGGTCACCAAGTTGACGATGTAGTTCTTGATGTCCGTGTTCAGGTATACGTCGCGCACGGCACGCTGGGCGGCGACCAGATCTTCGACGGAAACGACTTGCGTCAGCCCGATCAGCGGGTGCTGGTACTGCTGCGAGTCCAGCATGGCGATCTCCTCCTGCGGCGTGGGGTAGCCGAGGCGGATGCGCAGCAGGAAGCGGTCAAGCTGTGCTTCGGGCAGGGGGAACGTGCCTTCGTACTCGATCGGGTTCTGCGTGGCGATGACCAGGAACGGCTCGTCGAGGGCGTAGGTGTGTCCGTCCACGGTGATCTGGCGCTCCTCCATCGCCTCGAGCAAAGCGGCTTGCGTCTTAGGCGTGGCGCGGTTGATCTCGTCGGTGAGGACGATCTGCGACATGATCGGGCCGGGGCGGAACTCGAATTCGTGCGTGCGCTGGTTGAAGACCGAGACGCCGGTCACGTCGCTGGGCAGCATATCAGGCGTGAACTGGATGCGGCTGAACGACGCGCCGATCGAGCGGGCCAGCGCGCGTGCCAGCATCGTCTTGCCCACGCCGGGCACGTCTTCGATCAGCAGATGGCCCTGGCACAGCAGACCGAGCACCGTCAGCCGGATTTCGTTGCGCTTGCCGATGATCACCTGGGCAACGTTGTCAATGATGCGCTCGGCAACAGCTTGGACAATACTCATCAGGAGATGTAGCCTTTGTGGTTGAACGGGCGGGAACAGGGCAGATTATAGCGCAGCGCGCCGACCGTTGGAAAGAGCGGCTGCCCAACGGTGGGACGGCGGCTTCATGACTGCGCGCCCGAAGGTGTCGGGCGCTGGCGGCGTCCGCTGAAACTCTCCCAGGCGCGCTCGACGAAAGTCGTGATCGCCTGTTCGAAGACCGCCGAGTCGAAGCGCAGGGCATGGGCGCGGATAACGGCGGGGTCGTAGCGGCTGGCGTCAAAGTCGCGCAGGACGGCTATGAGCGACTCGACCGTCGGCTCGGTGAAGAATTCGCCGGTGCGCCCCGTAATGACGGTGTCCAGCGCGCCGCCGCCCCTGAAGGCGATCACCGGGCGGCCCGCCGCCTGCGCCTGCACGGGCACGATGCCAAAGTCCTCCAGGCCAGGGAAGATGAACGCCTTGCAGCGGGCGAACAGGTCTGGCAAGTCGTCGTCGGGCACGAAGCCGAGGAACTGCACGGTCGGCCCGGCTAGGCTTTCCAGGCGTTCGCGGTCGCGGCCCTTGCCGGCAACAAGCAGCGGCAACCCGAGCCGCGTGCACGCTTCCACAGCCAGGTCAATGCGCTTGTAGGGGATGAGGCGCGACAGCACGAGGTAGTAGTCGTCCACCTGTTGGGCGGGCGTGAAGCGCTCAGCGGCCTCTACGGGCGGATAGATGAGCGCGGACTCGCGGTGATAATTGCGGCGGATGCGCTCCTGAATCTCGGTGCTGATAGCGATCAGGTGGGTCACGCGCTGGGCGGCGGCGTAGTCCCAGCGGCGGTACAGCCGGGCGACCAGGCGCGCCGCCGCGCGCACCCCTACGCCAAACTGCTCGCGGGCGAGGTAAGCATCCAGGTTCCAGATGTAGCGCGTCGGGGCAAGGCAGTAACACACGTGCAGCGTGTGCGCGCCTGTGCGCACGCCGTGACAGAAGCCGCTCTTGTTGCTGAGCACCACGTCATACTCTGAGAGATCAGTGCGCGCCCAGGCCAGCGGGTACAGCGGCAGGTAGCGTTGGTGCGCCCGGTGAATGCCTGGCAAGCGATCCATCCACGTCGAGCGAATGTCCCAGTTCCGGTAGTGGGCGGGCATCAGTTCCGGCGCGTATATGCTCGTGTAGACGGGCGCGCCGGGGTAGAAGCGCACCAAGTGATCGAGCACGTCCTCCGCGCCGCCGATCTGGTTGAGCCAGTCGTGAACCAGGGCGAGCTTCATGGCGCGGGCTGCTCCTTGGCCCCGGAGAGCAGGGCGCGCACCGGCGCGAAGGTCAGCCGGTGCGCCGCGCACGGCCCGAAGTGGCGCAGCGCCGCCTGGTGCAGCGGCGTGCCATAACCCTTGTGCTCGCGGAAGCCGTACTGGGGGAAAACCTCGTCCAGGCTGTCCATGAAACGGTCGCGCGTCACTTTGGCGACGATGCTGGCCGCGGCAATGGAGAGCGACTGCTGATCGCCCCTGTTCATCGCGAGATAGGGCAGGGCGAGCGCCGGCAGCGCCAGCCCGTCAACGAGCAGGGCGTCCGGCGCGACCGTTAGGGCGGCGAGGGCGCGCTGCATGGCTCGCCGCGTGGCCGGGACGATGCCCAGGGCGTCAATCTCGTCCTGGGCCGCGTGCCCCACACCGACGGCGACCGCTGTCTCGACAATGACCGGCAGCAGCGCCTGGCGCTCGGCGGGGGTGAGCTGCTTGGAGTCGTTGACGCCGCGCAGGGTGTGGGCCAGGTCGAAGCGATCCAGCGGCAGGATCACCGCGCCAGCGACAACGGGACCCGCCCACGCGCCGCGTCCGGCTTCGTCCACGCCGGCGATGCGGGCGAAGCCCTGGCAGGCCAGGGCGTACTCGTGGCGCAGGTCTGCCGTCGCGGTCATGAGCGGGGCGGGTCGTACAGGCCGCGCAGACCGTTGCGGCGAATCTTGAGCACTTCGACGGCCATATCCAGGGAGTCGCGCAGCGGGCTGATGCGCGTATTCTCGCCGTAGTACCAGTGGATCGGCACTTCGACGATGCGGTACCCCCGGCGGCGGGCAGCGTACAGGATTTCCACATCGAAGCTCCAGCCATTCATGGTTTGCAGGGGGAACAATGTCTCGGCGACCTCAGCGCGAAACATCTTGAACCCGCACTGCGTGTCTTGCAGGCCGGGCACGGCGAGCACGCGGACGATGGTGTTGAAGACGCGGCCCATCACGTGACGGTGCCAGGGTTCGTTGTAGCGGACTGCGCCGGGCGCTTCGCGCGAAGCGATGGCGATGTCGTAGTCCGCCAACTGGGGCGGCAGGAACTTGTCAAGCTCGGTGATCGGCATGGAGAGATCGGCATCGCAAATGAAGCGATACGCGCCCCGCGCCGCCAGCATCCCCGTCCGCACAGCGGCCCCTTTGCCCTGCGTGCCCTCGAACAGCCCGCGCACGAAATCGAACCGGGCGGCGAAGTCCTGGATGATGGCGCTGGTGCTGTCCTTGCTGTTGTTGTCCACCACGACGACCTCGGCGGTGTAGAGCTTGCTGCTCACGACCTCGGCGATGGCCTGCAGGCTGCCGGGCAGCCGGGCTTCCTCGTTGTAAGCGGGGATGACGATGGACAGGTAGGGCGCTTCTGCGCGCTGCGGATCGCTTGGCGGAGTCACCGTTGGCTTCACTTTCGCTGCGACGCCGACGCCTCGCCAGGCATCGGCGTCAAGATGGATTCCAGGTACGCTAATGATACACGGCGAGAACGCTGAATGCCCCGGCGCTTGCGCATCATGCGCGGAATGCCGATGAGGCCGGCGATCATGCCGCGCAGCCGCGCGCGCGCCGCTGCCCCTCGCCAGGCGCGAAGCGCCTCCCAGGCCAGGCCAAGCTGGGCGCGCAGCACCTTCAGCCCGTGCTTGCGCCACAGCGCGCCCGGATAATTCTTGACCAGCAGCCAGATCATGTTGCGCCCGTCGTGGTAGCTGGCGGTGATCCCGCCGCCCGTCGCGGCGAGGCGATGGTAGACGACTGCTGCCGGCTGGTAAACGCAGCGATAGCCGGCGAGCTGGGCGCGCCAGGCCAGGTCCATGTCTTCGCAGGAGAAGAAGAAATCGTCGTCGAGCAAGCCGATCTCGTCGAGCATGGCGCGCCGGTAGGCGGCAGAGCCACCACATGCGCTGAAGACGTATTCTTCCCGGTCGTACTGACCCTCGTCGCGCTCCCACACGCCGCGATTGAACAGCCGCCCGTCTACGCGGAAGAGGTCTCCGGCGGTGTGAAAGTGATCGCGCCGGTCGAAGAGCAGCATCTTGGATGCCACCAGGCCGGCTTCTGGATGGCGGGCGAAGGTGTCTACGATGGCCGACACCCAGCCGGGGTCTACCTCGGTGTCGTTGTTGAGCAGAACGACGATGTCGCCCTTTGCAGCGCTGATCCCGGCGTTGCACGCGCCGGTGAAGCCGCGATTCTCCGGCAGCGCCACCAGCGTCACATTGGGATACTGGGCCGCGAGCAGGTCGCGCGAGCCGTCCGAGGAGGCGTTGTCGGCGACCAGGATTTCAAGCGGCGCGTAATCCTGGCGGCGCAGCGAGTCAAGGCAGCCCGGCAAAAAGTGCGCGCCATTCCAGTTGGGGATGACGACCGAGACCAGCGGTTGGCGGGTGGATTCCGGCATGGCGGTTTCTCAGCGCGCGCGCAGCCCCTCCGCCTCCAGGAAGGCGGCCAGCGCCTCTTGCCAGGGCCGCAGGGTGATTCCCAGGTGCGCGGCGGCGGTGTTGCGCAGGATTGCGTACTGGGGCGGGCGCGACGCCCGCGCGAACTCAGCCAGGGCAATTGGCTCGATGGGCACTGCGCCGAGCCCGGCTTGGTCGAGCGCCTCGCGGGCGAACTGCCAGCGCGAGGCGTGCCCCTCGTTGACCAGGTGGTAGATGCCGTAGCTGCCGGTGACGACCAGTCGCGCGATGGCGGCGGCCAGGTCGCTGGCGTAGGTGGGCGAACTCACCTCGTTGACGACCACGCGCAATGGCTGGCCTTCGCGCGCGCGCCGCAGCACGGTGTGGATGAAGTTGCACCCGCCGTGCGCGAACAGCCACGACGTGCGGATGATGTAGTGTTTGCTGACCAGGTCGCGGACAGCCTGCTCGCCGACCCATTTGCTGTAGCCATAGGGGTTGGCAGAGCTGGGAGGATCGTACTCAAGGCAGGGACGGTACTCTCGACCGTCGAAGACCTCGTTGGTGCTGATGTAGGCGAGAGCCGCGCCGTGCTGAAGGCACGCCTGGGCGATGACCTGCGTGCCATAGCCGTTCACGCGCAGGGCTTCGTCGGGATGCTCGGCGCAGTAATCCACCGCAGTCAGCGCGGCGCAATGGATGACCAGTTCCGGCGAGGCAACGGCAAACGCATCGCCTACCGCCACGCGGTCGGTGACGTCCACTGTGTCCGTGTCAATGCCGGTCACGGTGTGCTGTTGTGACGCCAGCACGCGCGCCAACTCGCTGCCGAGCCGCCCGCCAGCGCCGGTGATGAGGATGCGCATGGGTTGTTCTCGCGATTGTGTGGGGGCAGCGCGCCCGCGCCGCAGCCCGTCCTGACCAGCCAGTTTCGCCTGGCGGGGCGGATTATACCGGATTCGCTGCCGGGCGTAAATCGGCCCCGGCGGGCGCTTGGTTGCCAAGTGTATCCGGTAAATGGCGCGTTCTCGTCGCGGACGGCCCCTGAGAGACACCCGTTTAATTCCTGGTAATATATGAGTGCTCAGCTTGACATTAGGTTGAGAAAACGTTATAATTTCGTCAGTGACAGTGGGGGGGCCAGCAGCAGCCGTGACTCATTGCCCACCTCGAGTTGGCGGCTCGCCTCTTTTTATTACCCGAACGTTTGAGAGGCTCAGCAGGGTGTCTACTTCGCGCAGTCAGCATTTCGTTAACCGGCGAGTCCTCAAGATTAACGTGGGCTTCATGCTGGCCGAAGGGGTGGGGTACGTCCGCGATATTGCCCTCGATCTTCCGCGCGTACAGCTTGATGACGATCTGACGCTCGATTTCTTGCGCGGCACGCTGCGCCTCAGCCGCAACTCGCGCGGGATTCTGGTGCAGGGCACCCTGGATACGCATGTGCTGGCCGAGTGCGCGCGCTGCCTGCGGCCCACGTTCGTGCCCGTTGTGCTGGGGTTGGAAGAGCTTTTCGCCTTTCCTGCGTCCCCCGACTGCGTTTATTCCGTCGCCGAAACTGGCATTCTTGACACGGCCCCCCTGCTGCGCGAGGAAGCGATCCTGGCGGTGCCGATGATGGTGCTGTGTCGTCCCGACTGTGCCGGCCTGTGCCCGCAGTGTGGGCAAGACCTCAACGAGAGGCCTTGCGGCTGCAAGCCAGACCGGCTCGACCCACGTTTCGAGGTTCTGCGCTCCCATCTCGAATCCCTGGACTCTGAAGAACCGTAAGCCATGACCGCATAGACATCGAAGGACGTCAAGAGACATCTACGACGCGCAGGTGCTGGCAGGCGAGTGACTTGAGGGGGTCGAAGTTGATTGAGCATAGCGATCCGGAGCAGCACGAACGCAGCGCACCCGGCCAGGAAATCATGGCGGTGCTGCTGGAAAAAGCGGACACTCAGGGGTTCCTGACGACTGACGATATTATTGATGCCATGCCCGATGCCGACGAGGCACTGGAACAGCTCGAAGAGATCTTCATGTGGCTTCATGCGTCCGGGGTCGAAGTGTTCGGCGATAAGTCGGACGCATTCGATCTCGACGCCGCCGATGAGGTGCTGGATGACGAGGACGACGATGATGACGACGCCTATGACTTGAGCGGCGTGTCGTCCGATGATACCGTTGGGCTGTACCTCAAGGAGATGGCGCGCGTCCCGCTGCTGAACACTGAAGAGGAAGTCGAGCTGGCCAAGCGGCTGGAGGCGGGCAACGCGGCCCGCGCGGAACTGGCCCGGCAGAACGGCAACCTGACCGAAGAGGCGCGCCAGGTTCTGGAGGCGATTATCGAGGACGGGAAGGCGGCGCGCGATCACCTGATCAAGGCCAACACGCGGCTGGTGGTCAGCATCGCCAAGAAGTACATGGGGCGCGGGGTGCACTTCTTGGACTTGATCCAGGAGGGCAACCTGGGGCTGATGAAGGCCGTCGAGAAATTCGACTACACGCGCGGCTACCGTTTCTCGACCTATGCGACGTGGTGGATCCGGCAGACGATCACCCGCGCCATCGCCGACCAGGGCCGGACGATTCGCGTGCCGGTGCATATGTCCGACCGCATCCGCCGCCTGTACAAGATGGCGCGCCAGCTTGAGCAGGAGCACGGACGCAAGCCCACGCCGGAGGAGATCGCCGAGCGCATGGGGTTGGAGCCGCGCAAAGTGCAGTGGATGCTCAAGGTAAGCTGGCGTCCGATGAGCCTGGAGCGCCCGGTTGGAGAAGAGGAAGACAGCGAGCTGGGCAGCTTCATCGAGGACCAGAGCACGCCCACGCCCACGCAAAGCGCCTACCAGAACTTGCTGCGCGAGCGCGTCGAGGAGGTGCTGGGGACGCTGACGGCGCGCGAGGCGCGGATTCTCCGGCTACGCTTCGGGTTGCAAAATGGCCGCAGCTACACGCTCGAAGAAGTCGGGCAGAAGTTCGGGCTGACGCGCGAGCGCATTCGCCAGATCGAAGGCCGGGCACTGCGCCGGCTGCGCCATCCGCGCCGCTCGCGCCAACTGCGCGATTTCACGTAAGCGCACGCTCATCCACTGATCACTCTGGCACAGCGCCGCCAAGACAGGGGCGCTGTGCCTTGTGCGTTAGGGGCCACGAACAAGTCGTGAACGTGTTTGTCCCCCCCCTCCCCGGCCCTTCCCCCACGAGGGGGGAAGGGAGACAAGCGGCGGGCCGGCTCCC
>DYGW01000302.1 GCA_020724485.1 Thermoflexus sp.
ACAAACACGTTCACGACTTGTTCGTGGACCCCAGGGCGGCGAGGATGTTGACATCCGGCGCGCCGGGAGCTACACTACAGAACAGACGTTCCGACCATCCGTTCGTATCATGCTCGCCTCCGAACGCCTCTCTCTGGCGCTCGACATCTCGATCATCTCTCGCTAGTGTCCGTTGTCCATAAGCACCGTGCTGAGGATCAACCCACCCTATGGCCCAGAACCAGATCGTTGTGCGCGGCGCGCGCGAGCACAACCTGAAGAACATTGACGTGGTGATCCCCCGCGACAAGCTGGTGGTGATCACCGGGCTGAGCGGCTCCGGCAAAAGCTCGCTGGCCTTCGACACCATCTTCGCCGAGGGCCAGCGCCGCTACGTCGAGTCGCTGTCGGCTTACGCCCGGCAGTTCCTCGGCCAGATGGAGAAGCCGGACGTTGACCAGATCGAGGGGCTGTCGCCATCCATCTCGATTGACCAGAAGAGCGTCAGCAACAACCCGCGCTCGACGGTGGGCACCGTCACCGAAATCTACGACTACCTGCGCCTGCTCTACGCGCGCATCGGCGTGCCGCACTGCCCCGTCTGCGGCCAGGAAGTCGTCGCCCAGTCCGCCCAGCAAATCGTCGAGGCCATTGAGGACTGGGCCGACGGCACCCGCGTGCAAATCCTGGCCCCGGTGATCAAAGCGCGCAAGGGCCGCCACGAGAAAGTGATC
Source organism: Thermoflexus sp. (assembly GCA_020724485.1). Lineage (GTDB taxonomy): Bacteria > Chloroflexota > Anaerolineae > Aggregatilineales > Aggregatilineaceae > UBA2029. Next base: position 714 of record DYGW01000302.1, read on the forward strand.
GAGGACATCCGCAAGGCGGGCTTCGTGCGCGCGCGCATCAACGGCGAAGTGCTGGATGTCAGCGAGGAGATCGCGCTGGAACGCTACAAGGCGCACACCATCGAGGTCGTCGTGGACCGGCTGGTCGTGCGTCACTACGACGACCCGAACGGCGAGGAAGCCGCCGCCGCGCGCAGCCGTCTGACCGACTCCGTCGAGACGGCGATGGAGATGGGCGGCGGCGTGGTCATCGTCAACGACGTGACCGACCCGGCCAACCCAACCGATCATCTGTTCAGCGAGCACCTGGCCTGCGTGCACGGCCACGTCAGCCTGCCGGAGATCGAGCCGCGCACCTTCTCCTTCAACAGCCCGCACGGGGCCTGCCCCACCTGCCAGGGCCTGGGCGTCCGCCGCGAGTTCGACCCCGACCTGATGGTGCCCAACCCGAACCTGTCGGTGCGCGAGGGGGCGCTCGCGCCCTGGGCGACCAACAGCTTCGACAGTTGGACGCGGGCGATTCTGCTCGAAGCCTGTCGCAACTTCGGCATTCCGGCCAACGTCCCCTGGCGCGAGCTGAGTGAGGCGCAGCAGAAGCTGCTGCTCTACGGCTCCGACAGGCCGATTCTGGTCGAGCATCGCCGCGACGACGGCAGCCACTTCTCGTTCAACACGCAGTTTGAGGGCGTGCTGAACAACATCGCCCGCCGCTACCGCGAGACCACGTCCGACTACATGCGCGCCAAGTACGAAGAGTTCATGAGCGAGCGCCCGTGCGAAACGTGCAAAGGCAACCGTCTGCGCCCCGAAGCCCTGGCCGTGACCGTCGCCGGTCGCCCGATCCACGAGGTGACCGCGCTGCCAGTCAAAGACCTGCTGCGCTGGGTGCAGTCGCTGCGCGGCACCGGCCCGGACGTGAACGGGCACCCGCTGCTCTCGCCGCGCGAGCTACAGATCGCCCACCAGATTCTCAAGGAAATCGAGGCGCGGGCGCAGTTCATGGTCAACGTGGGGCTGGACTACCTGACGCTGGGGCGCACGGCGGGCACGCTCAGCGGCGGCGAAGCCCAGCGCATTCGCCTGGCGACGCAGATCGGCAGCCAGCTTACCGGCGTGCTCTATGTGCTGGACGAGCCGAGCATCGGCCTGCACCAGCGCGACAACGCCCGCCTGCTGGCCACGCTGGAGGGGATGCGCGAGCTGGGCAACACGCTGCTCGTCGTCGAGCACGACCACGAGACGATGCTCGCCGCCGACTGGATCATTGACCTGGGGCCGGGCGCGGGCGAGCACGGCGGGGAAGTCGTCGCCGAAGGGCCGCCGGAGGCGATCATGCGCCACCCGACGAGCATCACCGGCAAGTACCTGTCCGGGCGCGAGTGCATTCCCCTACCATTGCTGCGCCGGCCCGGCAACGGGCAGTTCATCACCATTCGCGGCGCGCGCGAGAACAACCTGAAAAACCTCGTCGTGACCGTGCCACTGGGCAAGCTGATCGTGATCACCGGCGTCAGCGGGTCGGGCAAGTCCACGCTGATGATCGAGGTGCTCTACAAGAAGCTGGCCCAGACCGTCTATGGCGCGAAGGAGCGGCCCGGCCTGCACGACGGCATCGAGGGACTGGAATACATTGACAAGGTCATCCACATTGACCAGTCGCCCATCGGGCGCACGCCGCGCAGCAACCCCGGCACCTACACCAAGCTCTTCGACCACATCCGCGACCTGTTCGCCGAGCTGCCAGAGAGCAAGATTCGCGGCTATAAGGCCGGGCGTTTCTCGTTCAACGTCAAGGGCGGGCGCTGCGAGAACTGCGCCGGCGAAGGCCAGCTCAAGATCGAGATGCAGTTCCTGCCGGACATCTAAGTATCGTGCGAGGTGTGCAAGGGCGCGCGCTACAACCGCGAGACGTTGCAGGTCAAGTACAAGGGCAAGAGCATCGCCGACGTGCTGGATATGACCGTCAGCGAGGGACTGGACTACTTCGCCAACATCCCCACCATCCGCAACAAGCTGGAGACGCTGGCGGCGGTCGGCCTGGGCTACATCCGCATCGGCCAGCCCGCGCCGACGCTCTCCGGCGGCGAAGCGCAGCGCGTCAAGCTGAGCCGCGAGCTGTCCAAGCGGGCCACCGGCCAGACGCTCTACGTGCTGGACGAGCCGTCCACCGGCCTGCACACCGCCGATGTCGCCAAACTGATCGAGGTGCTGCAATCGCTGGTGGACAAGGGCAACACCGTCCTGATCATCGAGCACAACCCGGACATCA
>DYGW01000303.1 GCA_020724485.1 Thermoflexus sp.
GGGAGCGAGCCGGTGATCACCCCTGGCGTCAACCTGCGCGAGCTATTCACGCTGGAGGACTGAGAGCACAGTACCTGCTTTGGCGTGCTTCGATCCTGCTTTCACGACTCAGGACTCTCGACTCACAACTACTCACTCAGGAGCGCTTTCTATGTCCGGTCCAACGATCAAACACATGGCCTTCGCCGTCCGCGATGCCTACGCCGCCCTGAAGACCTACCAGGACTTGTTGGGCGTGGGCCTGGATGCCCAGGTACAGGACTACCCCAAGTCGCGCAACCGCGTGGCGATCTTCAGCGTGGGGGGCATTGAGTATCAGCTCTGTCAGTCGCTCGACCCCGGCGGGCGCTTCGACGCCTGGATTCAGGAGCGCGGTTATGAGGGGCTACATCACATCTGCTACGCTGTGCCCGACATCGAAAAGGCGCTGGCCGAGGCGCAGGCTCACGGGGCCACACTCAAGGAATGCAGCGCCTGCAAGGTGAAAGGCAGCCATCCGCACCCCGAAGGATGGGTCGCCTTTCTGGAGCAGCAGGCGGGCGGCATCGAGATCGAACTGATGCAGGTCTACACGCCGGAGCAGGCCGAACTGTACCGCGTAGGAGGGATTTAGCATGGGCATCACGCTCATCCGCGTGCCGGTGGACGCGCTGGAGGACTTCACCTACCGCGCCTTCCGCGCCATGGGCCTTTCGGAGGACGAGGCCCGGCGCTGCACGCGCGGTCTGATCGAGAGCGAGCTGCACTGCCTGCCCGGTCAGGGGCAGGGCGTGCGCCGCCTGCCCGTCTATTACGAGCGCATCAAGAACGGCTGGATCGTGCCCGGCGCGCCCTTTGAGATCGTCAAAGAGACGCCCGCGCTGGCCCTGGTGGACGGGCACAACGGTCTTGGCTCGGTCATCGCGCAGAAGGCCATGGAACTGGCCGTACAGAAGGCGAAGGTCAGCGGGGTTGGCACGGTCGTGGTGCGCAACAGCACGCACTTTGGATCGTCTGCCGTGCCCGCGCGCATCGCACTGGAACACGACTGCATCGGCATCGCCATCACCAACGCCGGGCCGGAGATGGCCCCCTGGGGCGGCTGCACGGGCGTGGTGGGCACCAATCCCTGGGGCATTGCCGCGCCCACCGGTGGCGAATTCCCCGTCGTGCTCGACATCGCCCTGACCACGGCGGGCAAGGGCATGATGCGCTGGTATCTGCGCGAGGGCAAGAAAATGCCCCTGGACTGGGCGTTGACCCCCGACGGCCAGGAGACCGACGATCCGGCGGCGGCCATGGACGGGGCCTTGCTGGGCATTGGGGGGCACAAGGGCTACGGCCTGTCCATGCTCACCGATGTGCTCACGGGCGTGCTCAGCGGCGGCGGCTATGGGCTGATGCCCTATTCCGATCCGGCGCATCAGGACGTGTCGCACCTGCTGATGGCCATTGACATCGCCTGGTTCATGCCGGTCGAGGAATTCAAGGCGCGCATGGACGACTTCGTGCGCATGTGCAAGTCGGCCAGGCTGCGCCCCGGCTTCAGCGAGATTCTGGTGCCCGGCGAGATTGATTACCGCCGCGAGCAGGAATATCGCCGCGACGGGGCCAGGCTGGACGCCGTCGTCTTCGACGAACTGGCCCAACTGGCGCAGACGCTGGGCATTGACTTTCCCTTCGAGCGCGAGGTGGTGTCATGACGCCGGCGACGCTGGCCCGTCCCCTGGCACAGCGGGTACAGGGCCTGCCCGCGCCCGCTCCACTGCCGCCCGCCCCATCCCTGTCTCCGGCGGTCATCGAGGCCGCCGTCGCCGCGCTCGACGCGGGCAAGACGCACTACACCGACCGCCCCGGCATTCTCCCGTTGCGGGAGTGGGTCTCTGCACATCTGCGCGCGCAGTATGGGCTGGACATGTCGCCCGACGCCGTCACCATCACCTGCGGGGGCACCGAAGCGCGTTTCGTGGCCATCAAGAAGCTCGCCCCGGCGGGCAGTGTGCTGGTCTGCCCCGGCGATCCTGGGCGTATCGCGGGTGCGGCGCATCTGTGTGGCGTCACGGTGACGGCACAGGCGACCGATCCAGACGCAGTCAGCGCGCTGTACCTGACGCCCGCCGATCCCCGCTCCAGCGTAGACAGCTTGCTGACGGCGGCGCGCGAGCGCGGCTGGTGGATCATCTGGGACATCAGCGGCACGCCCGTCGGTAGTTTCCATCCGGCGCAGGAGGCGGTGCTGGCCCCGCAGACGGTCACGCTGGGCAGCCTGTCGGACTATCTGCCCGGCTGGCGGGTCGGCTGGATGGCCGGGTCGCGGCGGGCGGCGGAACTGCGTGCCTTCAAGCAAAGCATGACGATTTGCTCGGTGAGCATTTCACAATGGGCCGCAGCAGGTCTGGTGGAGGCGCTATGACGCTGGACAATCCCAACATCCCCCAGGAAATCCGCGCCGTCGCCGCGGATGGCACGCAGTTGCGCTACGCCTTGATGGAGCTGGCCGCCACCCTGCCGGACATCATCGCGCTGGGCCGCGGCGACCCCGACCTGCCCACGCCTGCGCACATCATCGAGGCGGCCAAAGCGGCCATCCGCGACGGGCGCACCGATCCCACGCCGGTGCCGGGGATGCCCGCCCTGCGCGAAGCCATCGCCGCCAAGCTGCGCCGTGACAACGGCCTGGACGTAGAAGCCGAAAATATCATCGTCACCACGGGCGGGCAGGAGGCGCTGTTCCTGGTCATGCAGGCGCTGCTCGACCCCGGAGACGAGATTCTGGTGCCCGACCCGCGCTATACGTCCTACGACGACGCCATCCTCAGCGCGGGCGCGCAGATGGTGATGGTGCCCACCGAGCACGCCGATGCCTTCAACCTGCGTCCGGAGGCGGTCGAGGCGGCCATCACCCCGCGCACCAAAGCGCTGTTGATCGTCACGCCCAGCAACCCTACGGCGGGCATCGTCACCGAAGACCGGCTGCG
>DYGW01000304.1 GCA_020724485.1 Thermoflexus sp.
GCGTGTTATGAACTCCGCACGCTAGGCGTGGTGTGCAGTGTGCGGCGCATGTGTGGCGCACTGACCCTACCCTGTGGTCCCTCCCCGCAGCGGGGAGGGACAGGCAGCTCCCCTTTCCCTGCTAGCGGGGAAAGGGGCCGGGGGATAGGGGTCGAAAAGTGCATAACACGCTCTAAACCCGATCTCCACACGCGGAGAGGAGACTTAACCGCAAGACGACCTCCCTCTCCCTATATGGGAGGCCGGCGGGTGAGGTTGTCAAACGGCTTTTCAGCGCCGCTTGCGCCCCAGCAAGCCGCCCAGCAGCCGCCCGCCCAGGAACAGCGCGCCCGCCGCCGCCATCGCGCCCGCCACAGCCAGCTTCTGCACTTCTTCGGGGTCTACGCCGGGCAGCACCACCGTCCCGTCGCCGTACTGCGCGAACAGCCGGCCCCACTTGGTGTCGAGCGCCGCCTCGACGCGCTTGCGCCCGACGAACGGGTACCAGTAGTAGTTGTGGTAGACGTTGCTGGCCCAGTAGCTCCAGGGCACGAGCGGCGAGCGCAGCAGAATATCCTCAAACCCTTTGAGCCAGCCGTGATAGATCATCTTCTGACCCTTGCTGGCAAAGGTGTCCGTCTGGATGAAGCCATAGCGCGGCAGGTCTTTCTTGTCCATGCCGGCGACCTCGATCTCGTCCGGGTCGCCGACGCCCAGCCCGCGCTCGTGCCCCAGCCGGATGAAGTCCAGCGTCATCGGGTCAAAGCCCTGCAGGTAGGCGCTCATGGCATCAATGGCCACCTGGTCGGCGGAGGCGAGCAGGATGTCCTTCTCGTGCCAGTGCATGGCGCGCGGCCCTGGCCCGTCCCCGGCGAAGGTGCCGTCCATCACGGCGAAAACGCCAGTGTGGATATCCTGCTGAATCTGCAGCAGGTCCACCACCGTCTCGTGGATCACGGCATGGGTCCAATGGCGCTTGCGCCCCAGCAGCCCGCCGAAGGCGTTCTTCATCGCCCCGGTGATGGTGGTGAAGACGTGCGTTTTGACAGTGGGAAGCTGGATGATGTTGCGCCCGTAGAAGTCCTTGGGGATGTACACGCCTTCGGGATAAACGCGGTCGAGCACGAGCAGCGGCTCTTTCGGCTCGTAGCGCACCCATTCGAACTGCGGCTCGTAGAGGTGCCAGTTCTCGATGCCGTACTTATCGGTGACATAGCGGTGCTTGTTGTTTGTCTCGCCGACGCGCGCATCCACAACGACCGTGTCGTTGTGCCCGGCGATCAGGCGCGGGTAGCCCGCCGCCTGCAATTCCTGGATGACGCCCTCGATCTGCCAGGGCGTGCTGGAACAGGCGGGGTACCAGGTGTCCCACGAGATGTTGATCTTGAGGATCGTGTCTTTGTCTTTGGGCAGCGCCTCCTGGTAGCCCGCCAGGCGCATGACCTGGCGCACATCGTCGAGCACCGTCTCCGGGGTCGTCTTGAGGATGGCGACTTTGCCCTTGCCGGGAAATTCGGCCATGAGAACCCTGTCTCCTTGTGCATGATCGTTGCACGATGATTGTAGCACAGTCCCGAGGCTCTGCCTGGGGGTCCTGAGTGAGGGTGCATCTCACCATGGGGGCAGGAAACGGTCTTGTAGGGGCGGGTTTCGAAACCCGCCCCTACAAACCACACCACAGATCACACAACGGTCGCCGAGCCGCCTCAAAGACGAGAGGCACTCCTGAGTGATGTTGAGATCGCGCAGAAGACTTCCGAAGTCTGTCGAAACTTCGGAAGTCTGAAGGAACGCCGCGGCGTTGGGGATGAGACGCAGCAGGTCAGAGCGTGGGGAAGGAGCGCAGCGGCACGACCGTGTCCACGACGATCTGCGCGGCCCCTTCAATGCCGACCTTGCCCGTGTTAATCACCAGGTGATAGAGCGAGGGGTCGTCCCAGCGAATGCCGAAGAAGCGGCCCAGGTACTCGGCAGTGGCGCGATCCTGGCGGGCGATCTTCTGCTGCGCAGCCTCGACGCTCAGCCCCTCAAGCTGCTGCAAGCGGGCGATGCGCGTGCCATCCGGCGCGATGACGCGCACATGCAGCACATTAGGCACGTCCTGGAGGATGGCCTGGCCGCCGCGCCCGACGATGACAATGTCACCTTGCTCGGCGGCGGCGCGAATGGCTGCCTTGATCAGCTCGACGTATTGTGCCTCGTCCACCGACTCCGCCGTGAGCCGGACGCGCCCGGCGGCGTCCTGCTGGCGCACCTCGACGCGCTGCACCGGGCGCGGTCCTGGGCGGAACAGCCGCGCCAGGAAGTTCTGCACCTCGTAGCGGTCTTCCGAGTAGTCCACCACCTGTTCGCGCGACAGGCCCGCCTCAGCCGCCGCCTCGATCATGAGCTGCTTGTCAAAGTAGCGGTAGCGGAGCATCTCACAGACGCGGCGCGCAATCTGCTCGCCGCCGCTACCTATCTGCCGCGAAATGGTGATGACGGCCATCCGACCTCTCCTCACGTCATGGCGCGCCTGGCCTGCCCGCGCACAGAATCCGCCTGCGCGAGCATCACCCGCGCGCCGCAGCGCCCGTTGGGGTGCATGTCGGCACTCCGAGACTGCCTGAATTCTACCCTATTCTTGCGCGCGCCCGTACTGGCGGTATGCACAAGGTCGTCCACGAACAGGTCGTCAGGCGGGGGTGCATTTCAGTTTGATGCTGTTGGCGAAATGCCTTCGTAGGGGCGTATTGCAATACGCCCCTACGGGACGCAGGAGAGCAGCGCTCCTACGAAACCGGCGTGTGGAGAATTCGCCAACAGCATCCAGTTTTGGGGCAAAGCATCCCCGCAGAGGCGCAGAGAGCGCGGAGAAAAGCAAATAGTCTTCATAGTTCTCCTCTGTGTGCTCTGCGTCTAGTATGATAGGGAAGGAGATGGACACGGCAGATCGATTGCGTCTA
>DYGW01000032.1 GCA_020724485.1 Thermoflexus sp.
GAAGGGGTTGGGGGATGGGGGGCAATCCCAGCGCCCAAGTGCCCAGCCCTAACAGGTTGTTCGTGGACCCGTATGATCGGGTTTGGCAGGTGATTCTAGCCGGCGACTGGCGCGGGCTGTCCGGCTGAGCACGCCGCTGCGAAAGAGAGAAGTGGGATAGTATGGACCCTGACACCCTGCTGACCGCTGGAGGGATTTTCCTGCTGCGCGTCGTAGGCAACATGATCACGACCGTGCGGCTGGTGCTGATCGTGCGCGGGCAGAAGCTCTCCTCGGCAGGACTAGCCGTCATCGAGACGCTGATTTTCGCCGTTGCGCTGGGCAGTGTCGTCTCGAACCTCAACAATGTGTGGAACCTGGGTGCATATAGCGTGGGCTTCGCCGTAGGCGGCTACCTGGGCATGACGCTGGAGCAGCGCCTGATCCAGCGCTTCGTCTCGGTGCAGGTCATTTCACCCCATCACTCGCACGAGATCGCAACCGCTATCCGCCAGGCGGGGTTCGGGGCCACCGAGAGCTATGGCCAGGGCGCTGAGGGGCAGGTCGGCGCGGTGACGGCGGTCGTCAAGCACCGAGACGTGAACACGGTGGTACGGGTGATGCAGGCGGTGGACCCCAAAGCCTTTGTCATGCTCGAAGAACTGCGCGGCATCTCGCACGGCTATTTCCGGCGGCTGAATCGCCAGGAACGCTGATGGGAAACGTGGAGTAGGGGCGCGCAATCGCTGTGGTGGTGGTGAGTGGTGAGTTGTGAGTCGGGAGTCGAGGATGCGGGACAGTCTCACGACTCCAGACTCAAAACCCAAGACGCAGATTTCGACTGGATGAGCCTATGTCCGGGTTGGTGGCGCGCGTCGCGGAGACTATCGAGCGCCACGCCCTGTGCGCGCCCGGCGACCGCGTGGTGGTCGGCGTGTCGGGCGGCGCGGACTCGCTGACCCTGCTGCACGCGCTGATCGCTCTGCGCAAGCGGCTGGGCATCGCCCTGCACGTCGCCACGCTCGATCACGGGCTGCGCGGCGCGGCGGGCGCAGCGGACGCAGAATTCGTGCGCTGCACCGCGCTCGGCTGGGGGCTGCCGGTCACGGTGGGGCGGGCGGACGTGGCCCAGATCGCGCGGTTGCACCGCCTGAGCGTGGAAGAGGCCGCGCGCCAGGTACGCTACACGTTCCTGCTGTGCGTGGCGCGCCAGGTGGGGGCGGCGCGCGTCGCTGTGGGACATCAGCGCGACGACCAGGCCGAAACGGTGCTCATGCACCTGGTGCGCGGCAGCGGGCTGAGCGGCCTGCGCGGGATGCTGCCTGCCACGCCCCTCAGCGACTACCACCTGCTGGAAGACGTGGCCACCGTCTGCGACCCGCCGCTGGACGGTCCCCCGGCGGCTCCCGACGCCTGGCCCGCGCTCATCCGTCCACTGCTCGACCTTTCGCGCCGCGAGATTGACGAGTACGTCGCCGCGCACGGACTCACCCCGCGCCTTGACGCGACCAACGAGGACACGACCTACTTCCGCAACCGGCTGCGCCATGAGGTGCTGCCCCTGCTGGAGACGCTCAACCCGAACGTGCGCGAGTTGCTGGCCCGCACCGCCGACGTGCTGCGCGCCGACGCCGATCTGGTGCGCGCGGCGGGGGAGGCGGCGCTGGCGCGGGCGCTGCGGAGCGCGACTCCGGGGGCGGTGGTGCTCGACCGCGCCGCCTGGGACGGTCTGCCGCTGAGCAGCAAGCGCCACCTCATCCGCGCGGCGGTCTGGCGGCTGCGCCCGGCGCTGCGCGATGTAACCTTCGAGCACGTCGAGCGCGCCCTGGCCGTGATTGCCAGCGGGCAGGTCGGCGCGCGGGCGACTCTGCCGGGCGGACTGGCGCTGCGCGTGGGCTACGACGCGCTGATCATCGCCGGCGCGGGCGCGGGCGCGGTCGAGGTGGGCGGCGACGCCCCGGCGTTGGCAGGCGAGCGCGCTGGCCCCGTCTTTGGCCCCCATGAGCGGGTGGAGATCGTCTACGGGGGATGGGTGTTCGTTGCGCGCCCGCTCGCGCCCGGCGACGATCTGCCCGCCCTGCATGCCGATCTGCTGGCGGCGGCGCTGGTTGTGCCAGCGGGGGCGCGGCTATGGCTGCGGGCGCGGCGGCCTGGCGACCGCTTCTGCCCGCGCGGGATGGGCGGGCGGTCGCAAAAGCTGGCCGACACGCTGATCAATCTGCGCGTGCCGGCGGCCTGGCGCGACCGCGTGCCGTTGCTGGTGGTGGACGACGCCATCGCCTGGTTCGTCGCTCCGGCGGCGGGGGGACTGCGCGCGCGGGTGGCGGAGCCGTTCGCCGTGCCCGGCGACCTGGCGCAGATGGCCGGCGTGGGCGTGGTGGTTTGCTGGCGGCGCGCCGGATGATCCGCCAGAGAATCTAAGCAGGCAACTTACCGCGTTTGTTGTAAGCCTACTGCTGGAATTAATAGACACTTGCATTTTTGCCAACGTTCAGCTATAGTTAAGATAAGATGAATGACCGGAAGCAAACCCGACCCTTAGGGGGTCACTCACACAGTGGCGCGCAACCGGCGTTGCTGGCGGTGATGGGATTTGGGTTCCTGGTGAGTGGTGCCAGGCGAGGTGGTTTTGCTGCGCGCTCCGTTCGCCTGATAGCCAATAACCGGCAGCCAGGAACTTCGGCCAATCGTGCGCAGTCTGGAGGGGTCCTCGTTATCACCTGTTGAGGCGCATACGCGATGGAGAATCCACAAGAGGCTCATATCCTGGTGGTGGACGACGAAGGCGCGATCCGCTACTCGATCAGCAAGACGCTGCAGCGCCTGGGCTACCAGGTGCACACCGCCGAGACCGGCGAAGAGGCGTTGGAGATGATGCAGCGCCAGGAATACGACGTCGTGCTGACCGACATCCGGATGCCGGGCCTGAGCGGTGTTGAGCTGCTGGCCCGGATCAAGGAGCAGGCTCCCGATGCGGTCGTCATTCTGCTGACTGGCTATGCCAGCCTGGAGACGGCCATCGAAAGCCTGCGGCTGGGCGCACACGATTACTTGGTCAAGCCCAGTAGCAGCCAGGACATCCGCAACAGCGTCGCCGAGGGATTGGAGCGGGCGCGCAATCTCAAGCACCGCCGCCAACTGCTGAGCGCGATCCGCGAGAATATCGAGGAATTGGCCGAAGCGGGCGGCGACGCCGAGCGCGTCGCCGCGGGCAAGGCCGGGGCTGCCGCTGGCACGCCCGTCGTGACGCCGGTCACGACGATGACCATCGGCCCGCTGACCATCTACCCTGGCCGCTACCAGATTTCGGTCGGCGACCAGCCCATTGACCTGACGCCGACCGAGTTCGACCTGCTGCTCTACCTGGCGGCGCATCGCGGGCGGGTGGTGCCCTGCTCGGAATTGGTGCGCGAGGTGCGCAACTACGCGCTGGACGAGAACGAAGCGCGCGAGGTGATTCGCCCGCACGTCAGCAACCTGCGCCGCAAGCTCAAGGCTTCGGGGCAGAACCCGAACATCATCGTCAACGTGCGCGGCATCGGCTACCGGTTGAGCGAGGCTTCCTGACCGGGGGGCGTCGCGCAGGGCTGTTGAGCGGTGCGGGCGCGGCTGCGATCGGGGTGCAGCAGAGCAGCGCCCAGGCGAACGGCTGTCCATTTCGGGGCGGCAGGGGGATAGGTTGATCGCGCCCTGACGATACCTCTCCAGACTTCCGAAGTCTGTGAAAAGACTTCGGAAGTCTTCGATGTATAACTCCCAACTCCAGGTTGTTTTCGCGCCCATCCCGTAGTACCTTTGTGGTGACTTCGGACCGCTCACCTTCGGGATGCCGCGCATGGCCACGCTCAACCCCAATCTGCTGACCAAAGACACGCAAGCCGTCCTCGACGACGCGGTGGACATCCTCACCGCTTACGGCAAGCCGCTGCTCACGCCGGAGGCGGCGCTGCTGGCGCTCATCCGCAGCAAGAACACGGCGGCGGCGCGCGTCCTGCGCACCTTCGCCGAGCGGCGCGGCGCCGACCTGGAACGGCTGGAGCGCACGGTCAACCTGGCCGTGCAGAGCCGGCGCGACACCAGCGGCGACCTGACCTACGCCGGGGCGGAGGGTCGCTCGGCGCAGCTCAGCCGGGGGATGGTCATTGCCCTGGACGAGGCGCTCAGCGTCGCCCAGGCGCTCAACGAACTGACCATTGACACCGATCACCTGCTCGGCGTGATGACCGAGCGCGAAGTCGGCACGGCGGGCATTCTCACCCAGTTCGGCATCACCAAGGGCGCCATCCGCGACCAGCTCACCACCTCGGCGACCAGTGCCAGCGTCATCCGCCGCACGGAGAGCGAGATTAGCGCGGACATGGTCGCGGCGGCGCAGTCGGGTTCGCTGCAGGCGGTCTATTTCCGCGAGGACTTGCTGCGCGACCTGATCCAGATGCTTAGCCAGACGGTCAACCGCCACGTGATCCTGGTCGGGCCGGACGGCGTAGGCAAGCGGGCGCTGGCCTACAGCCTGGCCCTGCTCATCGCCGAGGGCAAAGGCCCGCAGCGGCTGCGCAACCTGGTGCAGATAGACGAGCGGGCGCTGCTCGACCAGCACGAGAAGGCCGTTGACAGCGGCCTGCGCCGGGCGAAGGGCGGCATTCTCTTCATCCCGCACATTCACCGCTTCTTCGGCGGGCAGCTCAAGGCCGAGTTCTTCAAGGCAGCGCCGTTGCTGCAAAAAGCCTTTCTCGGCGATGACCCGGTGATCATCGGCTCGACGACGCAGGCGCTGTGGGAGGAGCGGCTGCGTGGGATCAGCGCCATCGTCGAGAATGCGCAACTTCTCAGCGTGCCCCCGGCCAGCGTCGAGGAGACGGTCGAAATCCTCAAAGTCCACGCGCCGCACATCGCCGCCGACTACGACATCGTTGTTGAGGAGAGCGCGCTGAAAGTCGCGGCGACCCTGGCCCGCCGCTACCTGAGCGGGACGGCGCTGCCGCTCAGCGCCGCACACCTGATCCATCGCGCCGCCTCGCTGGTCAGCCTGAGCGAACAGACGCACCTGGCTTTCCGCCAGGAAGTGGCCGACTCCGCGCTCGACGCCGAAGATGTGACGCTCGCCGCCGCGCAGATGACGGGCATTCCCGTCAGCAAGTTGGGCCAGGACGAGCGCACCAAGTACGCCAGCATGGTCGAGCACCTGCACGAGCGGATCATCGGCCAGGACGAGGCGGTGATCGCGCTCAGCCGGGCGGTGAAGACGGCGCGCGTGGGGCTGAAAGACCCCAAGCGCCCGATTGGCTCGTTCCTGTTCCTGGGGCCGACCGGCGTGGGCAAGACGGAACTGGCTAAGGCGCTGGCCGAGTTTATGTTCGGCAGCGAAGACGCCATGCTCCAACTGGACATGTCGGAGTATATGGACGAGAACACGGTCAGCCGCTTGATCGGCGCGCCGCCCGGTTACGTGGGCTATGAGGGCGGCGGGCAGCTCACCGACCGCGTGCGCGAGCAGCCGTACATCGTCGTCGTGCTCGACGAGGTGGAGAAAGCGCACCGCCGCGTGCTGGACGTGCTGCTGCAGGTGATGGAGGAGGGCCGCCTGACTGACGGGCAGGGCAATGTCGCCAATTTCAGCGAGGCGGTGATCATCATGACCAGCAATGTCGGCGCTCCCCTGCTGGCCACGACGGTGATTGACGACGAGACGCGCGACGAGGTCATGGAGGAGGTGCGCGAGTCGTTTCGCCCCGAATTCCTCAACCGCATTGACGAGATCGTGATTTTCCACCCGCTCAACGACGAGCACCTGGCCCAGATTCTCGACCTGATGCTCGCCAAAGAGCACAAGCTCACCGCCGAGCGCGGCCTGGTGCTTGTCTTCACGCCCGCCGCCAAAGAGTGGATGCTCGCCCAGAACGATCACCCGGAGTGGGGCGCGCGTCCGCTGCGGCGCATCATCCAGCGCCATGTGCGCGAGTCGCTGGCCGATTACCTGCTGAAGGAGAATCCGGGGCCGGGCACGACGGTGACCATTGGCACGGACCCGTCCGGCAGGCGGCTGGCATTTACGGTTTCCAGCGAGTGAGGGGTCCGCAGTGAAAATTCCGCCAGACGCGATCATTCCAGAGGAAAAACTCACGCGCTATCTAGCGGATTCTCAAGCAAGGTGACGAGCACGCCGCGTAGCTCGTGTCCTAGCTTGGTGATGACAGCAGGGGGCGACTCTCCACAGGAATGGAGAGTTGCCTTTGCTGATGCTAGCATCGGGTCATTGGCTGCCGGGCGGCTCTGAGTATCTCACCTGCGCCATGTTTTCTCTACAGGTTCCCGCACGGTATAATGCGCGCAGGGTGAGCGCGATCATCACCGCCGGCAGGCGGATTTGTGCCCGGCCCCGCGTGAACTGGAGGAAAGATCATGGCGCAGGTTCCAACAGCAGTCTTTCGCAAGTACGACATTCGCGGTTTGGTTGAAGGGCCGGACGCGCAGCTTACGCCAGGGCTGGCCCGGCTGGTCGGCCAGGCCTACGGCACCTATGTGCAGCGCGAACTGGGCCTGATCCAGGTGTTCGTCGGTGGCGACAATCGCTTGTCCACGCCGCCGCTCAAGGACGCCATCATCGAGGGGCTGCTGAGCACCGGCCTGCGCGTGACCGACATCGGCCCGGTGATGACACCCACCGTCTACTTCGCATCGTCGTCGCACGAGCGCGCCGGGGGCATCATGGTCACCGGCAGTCACCTGACCACCAGGTACAACGGGATCAAGATGGCCTATGGGCGTCTGGCCCTGGCCGGCGAGCAGATTCAGGACTTGCTCAAGCTGATCCTGGCCGACGATTTCGTGACAGGCGCGGGTGAGCGGCGCGCTGACTTCGCCATGGCCGACCGGCACATGGACGTGATCAAGCACAAGGTGACGATGGGCAGCCGTCGGCTCAAGGTGGTGGTGGACGCGGGCAACGGCCTCAGCGGCACCTTCGTCCCGCCGGTGATGCGTGACCTGGGCGTCGAAGTGATCTGCCTGTTTTGCGAGCCGGATGGCACCTTCCCCAACCACCTGCCCAACCCCGAAGACCCGGAACTGACCAAAGACCTGGAAGCCGCTGTCGTCCAGCACGCAGCGGACTTCGGCATCGGCTTTGAC
Organism: Thermoflexus sp.; assembly: GCA_020724485.1. Classification (GTDB taxonomy): domain Bacteria; phylum Chloroflexota; class Anaerolineae; order Aggregatilineales; family Aggregatilineaceae; genus UBA2029. The sequence continues at coordinate 7,108 of DYGW01000032.1, forward strand.
GGCGATGCCGACCGCTGCGGGCTGATTGACGAGCACGGCCATCATGTCGCCGCTGACCGCCTGCTGGCGCTGTTGGCCCGCGATCTGCTCGCGCGGCACCCTGGCACGCCGGTTGTCTTCGATGTCAAGTCGAGCCAGGTGCTGCCCGATGTCATCCGCGAGCACGGGGACACGCCGGACATGTGGAAAGCCGGTCACAGCCTGATGAAGCAGAAGATGGCCGAAGTCGGCGCGCTGATCGGCGGCGAAGTCAGCGGGCATATGTTCATCGGCGAGGACTACTATGGCTTCGACGACGCGCCGCTGGTGGCGCTCAAGGTGCTGGAGCTATTCAGCAAGACCGACAAGTCGCTCTCGCAGATGCTGGCCGAGATTCCGACGCTGCTGGCGACGCCGGAGATCATCATGGCCGCGCCGGACGACGTGAAGTTCAAGATCATTGACGCGGTGCGCGACTGGCTGCAGGATAAGTACGAGGTGATCACGGTGGACGGTGCGCGGGCCGAATTCGAGCACGGCTGGGGACTGGTGCGCGCCAGCAACACGCAGCCGGCGATCACCATGCGCTTTGAGGCACACACGCGGGCGCAGCTTGTCGAGTACATGCGGCGCTTCGACGCCCTGCTGGACGATTACCCGCAGGTGGATCGCAGCGAGCTACGCAAGCAGATCGCCGCCTTCAGCGCATAGGCAGTACGGGCGCCGCCCGCAGACCAGACGCATGGGATGGGTAGGGGAGGGTTTGCAAACCCTCCCCTACCGACGCCACCCTTGAGAAAACATGAGCGTTTGATGAGTAGCACCCTGCCAAGCGCCCTGCTGCGTGGTATAATGCCGCGCTGACACGAACCGAGGAGAAGCTCACCGTTGGTAAGTCCCCTGGACTGGCTGCTGGGCCTGTTTTCGCTCGACATTGGCATTGACCTGGGCACGGCCAACACGCTGGTCAGCGTGCGCGGCAAGGGCATTGTGATCAACGAGCCGTCCTACGTCGCCATCGAGCGCAAGACGCGCCGCCCGATCAGCGTGGGGCGCGAAGCCAAAGAGATGTTTGGCAAGACGCCCACCTCCAAGTACATGGTGGTGCGTCCCCTGCGCGACGGCGTGATCAGCGAGTTCGAGATCACCGAGGCCATGCTCGACTACTTCATCCGCAAGGCCCACGAGCAGAACTGGGTGCCGATCCCGCGTCCGCGCGTGGTGGTGGGCATCCCGTCGGGCGTGACCGAGGTGGAGAAGCGCGCCGTCTACGACGCGACGATCAGTGCCGGCGCGCGCGAAGCCTTCTTGATCGAAGAACCGGTCGCGGCGGCCATCGGCGCCGGGCTGCCGATTCAGGAAACGCGCGGCAGCATGGTGGTGGACATCGGCGGCGGCACGACCGAGGTGGCCATCTTCTCGCTGGGCGGCATTGTCATCAGCCGCTCGATCCGCGTGGCGGGCGACGAGATGGACGAGGACATCGTCCAGTACATGCGCGCCAAGTACAACCTGCTGATCGGCGAGCGCACCGCCGAGCGCGCCAAGATCGAGATCGGCTCGGCCTACCCGCTGCCGGAGGAGCGCACGATGGTTTTGCGCGGGCGCAACCTGGTTAACGGGCTGCCAGAGGCGGTCGAAGTCTCTTCGATTGAACTGCGCGAGGCGCTCAACCCGTCGGTGGGCATCGTCATTGACACCATCCGCGACGCGCTGGACGAGACGCCGCCAGAACTGGTCGCCGACCTGATGGAGTCTGGCATCTGCATGGCCGGCGGGGGAAGCCAGCTCAAAGGGCTGTGCGAGCGCATTGCCGACGAGGTCAACGTGCGCGTATGGCTCGCCGAAGACTCGATGACCTGCGTGGCGCGCGGGGCCGGGCGCATCCTCGAAGATTATGACAATCTGCGTTCGCTGCTGGCCGGGTTGGAGCGCGGCTCGACCCAGCACTGATACGGCGTGCGTATCCTGCCGCTGCTGTACTCGCACCGCCCCGGATCGCCTGGTTCGGGGCGTGTTGTTCGCGGTCTGGGTATAATGGGCCGCTGAATGCAGACGCAGGGAGGAGTCGCTCGTGGGGCGTGGTGGCCGCGTTTTCTCGTTTGGCATGATGTTGCTGGCCGTGCTGCTGCTGATCACCCTCAGCATGACCGGCGCGCTCGGCCCGCTGGAGAGCACCGTCGCCGTCCCGCTGAACCTGATCCAGCGCGTGGTGGGCAGCCCGGCGCGCACGGTGGGCGGGCTGGTGGACGATCTGGCCGCCTACCAGCGCCAGAAACAGCGCATTGACGACCTGGAAGAGGCATTGGCCGTCTACCAGGCCGAGCTAGCCCAACTCCGCGAGAAGGGTGAAGACTACGACCGTCTGGCGGCCCTGCTCGACTACAACCGCTTCGGCCCCGAAGACCACGAGTATGTGACCTGCGACGTGATTGGCATGGGCGCGACCGGTTTCGTCCGTTCCATCCAAATCAACTGCGGGCGGCGCGACGGCGTCAGCCTGCTCGACCCGGTGGTGACCGAGCGCGGGCTGGTCGGGCGCGTGGCGCAGGTGTCGGCGACCGGCGCGCAGGTGCTGCTGGTCAGTGATCCCAAGAGCAGTGTCAACGCGCGCTTGCAGACCACGCGCCACGACGGGGTGGTGATAGGGCAGTTGTCCGGTGACCTGGTGATGTCGTTCATCCCCATTGACGCCACGGTGAGCGAAGGCGATCTGGTGATGACCAGCGGCCTGGGCCAGACGCTGCCTCCCGACCTGCTGGTGGGCCAGGTGCTCAGCGTCAGCCTGGCCGAGACGGAGCTTTACCAGGAGGCGCGCGTGCGCAGCCTGGTGGACTTCGACCGGCTGGAGATCGTGCAGGTGCTCGTCAACTTCGAGCCGGTAGACCTGACTATTTTCCAGGAGCAAGAGGGGGAGGGCGCGCCATAACCATGCCCACGCAGGCATGAGCCGGCGATGCTATGGCACGCTACATCGGTTTGCCCATCGTGCTGATTGCTGCCATCCTGAACACCTCGGTCATGCCGGAACTGCGCATCGGCGGGGGCGCGCCAGACCTGGTTTTCCTGGTGGTCGTCTCCTGGGCGCTGCTGGCCGACGCTGGTGACGCCATGCTCTGGGCGGTGTTTGGCGGGGCCATCCAGGACACGATGTCCCTCACGCCGGTGGGGGCGTCGGCGCTGGGGCTGGTCGTGGTGGCGTTTGCCGCCGACGCGCTGCTCGGTGACGTGCGGCGCACTAACCTGCTCCTCCCGCCGCTGGTGATGGGCGCGGGGACGGTGATCTATCACCTGGGGCTGCTGATCGTGCTGCGCCTGGACGGGCACACCGTCCCTCTGGGCGATGGTTTGCTGACTGTGACGCTGCCGACGGTGATCTACCATGTGTTGCTGAGCGTGCCGGTCTTCCGGCTGGTGGGGCTGGTTCACGACTGGCTGACGCCGCGCCGCGTGCGGCTGGAGTGAGGGTAGCTGGCCGGGCGTCCTCTGCCGGACTGCCCGCTTGTAGGGGGTGAGTGTTCGCGACGCGCTGAGACAGGGTGATGACGGATAGGATTGACGATGAAAGAGCGACGCATCCTTCCCTTTCAAGGCTGGCGGCTGGTTCTCTTCCAGGTAATTGTTGTCTTCTCGCTGATGATCCTGGTCATTCGCACGGGCGAGCTTCAGTTCATGCGCGGAGACCAGTTCGAGCAAGATGCCCAGGAGAACCGCCTGCAGATCGCGCTGCAGCCCGCGCCACGCGGCGCGATCCTCGACCGCAACGGGGTTCCCCTGGCCAAGAACGACCCGGCCTACAACATTGCCATCACCCCGGCAGAATTGCCCGATGACCCGATGGCAGTGCTGAACGTGTACAACCGCGTGTCGGCGCTGGTGGACGTGCCTGCCACGCGCAGCATGGCCGACGCTGCGGGACGCACCGACGAGCGCAGCCTGGAAGAGATAGTGCGCGAGGGCCAGGGTATCGCGCCGTTCCGCCCGGTCATCGTCGCTACGGATGTGCCCTACGAAGTGATGGCCCAGGTGCTGGAACAGTCGGAATTGTTGCCGGGCGTGTCGGTGCAGGTGGCGGCGGTGCGCGAATACCCCACCGGCGCGACAACGGCACACGTGATCGGCTATCTGGGGCCGATTGGCCCGGAAGAAGAGTTGCGACTCCGCGAGTTGGGCTATGACCCGGCCTTTGATCGCATCGGCTACGCTGGCATTGAGGCGTATTTCGAGACTGAGTTGGCCGGGACGCGCGGCACCGAAACCTGGATTGTGGACGTGGCCGGGGAGCGCCTGACGCTGGTCAATGAGGTCAAGCGCGTGCCGGGTAAGAGCGTGCAGCTCACGCTTGACCTGGCCTTGCAGGAAGCCGCCCAGGAAGCGATCACGCGGCGGATCAACATCATCAATGCCGAGGCGCAGCGCCTGGTCACCCAACAGGGCGTGGTCATCGCCATGGACCCGCGCAATGGCGAGGTGCTGGCGATGGTAAGCTGGCCGACCTACGACAACTCGCGCTTCGCCCGCGCCATTGACGGCGAATACTACTTCGATCAGTTCGACGATCCGCTGCGTCCGCTGGTCAATCACGTCATCAGCGCCCTGTATCCGCCCGGCTCGGTGTGGAAGATGATCACGGCGACCGGGGCGCTGGAGGAGGGCGTCATCGCTCCAGAGACGTTCCTGTTTTGCCCTGGCCGGCTGGTCTTGCCAGACCAGTACGCGCCGCTCGATGTCAGCCGGGGGCAGACGTTCGTCTGCTGGCTGCGCAGCGGGCACGGGCGCGTGGACATGCTCAAGGGGATCGCGCAAAGCTGCGACGTGTATTTCTACCAGATTGGCGGCGGCAATCCCGACATCAGCCAGGTGACGCTGCGCCCCGGCGGGCTGGGCATCTTCGACCTGTATCGCTGGGCGACAGCGTTTGGCATTGGCTCCGAGTTGGGCATCCAACTGCCCGGTGAGTTGGCCGGGCGTATGCCAGAGAGCCAGTGGAAGCGCCGCAACTACGGCCAGAGCTGGTCTACTGGCGACACCTACAACGCCGCCTTCGGCCAGGGCTACGTGACCGTGACGCCGCTACAGCTCATCAGCGCGATAGCGGCTCTGGCTAACGGTGGCACGCTCTACCAACCGACCATCGTCAAGAACCTGCAAGACTCTAACGGCAACATCCTGGAAGTGTTCGAGCCGCACATCGCGCGCACACTGCTCATGCCAGACGACGATCTGCCTGTGTTGCTGCTGCAAGAGGATATGCTCATCCAGGGCGAGAACAGCCTGGTCTGCCGCTGTGAGGAGTCCAGCCCCTGGTACGATCCTGCCCAGTGCAACCCGCAAACGTACCGCGCCCAGTACGACCGCGACCCGAATCCCGACGACGACATCACCGACATGATCGAATACCGCGTGAACGTGCCGTACAACTATACGTTCAATGCCGGCGTGTGCGACCAGTTGGAGTTTGAGAGCCTGGGCCGCGAGAGCTTGGTGCTACGCCAGCGTCCCTATCTGCCGCCGTTCGCCACCAAGTGGTCGGTTGACTGGATGCAGCGCGGGATGCGCGAGGCAGTGCTGACCGGCACGGCGTCCACCGCCGCGCTGCCCTACGTTAACGTGGCCGGCAAGACGGGCACGGCGGAATACTGCGACGACCTAGCCTTCCCGCTGGGGCTGTGCGTGCCCGGCAACTGGCCCGCGCACGCCTGGTACGTGGGCTACGCCCCCTACGAAGACCCCGAAGTGATCGTCCTGGCGTTTGTCTACAACGGCGGTGAGGGCTCAGCGATAGCCGCGCCAGTGGTCAACGGCGTGCTGGACGCCTACTTCAAGCTCAAGTCGCAGCGCGGCAGCTAACGAGAAGGAGGCCATACGCCCCCACAAGACCTCACCCTTAGCCTCGCTCTGCGCGCAAAACCTATCCTTCAGACTTCCGAAGTTTCTGGCAAACTTCGGAAGTTTTGTCCTCGGCGGGCGCGAACTTGCCAGCAGACCCGTCACGATCCCGTCTGATGGGCGGCCCGCCACGCCTCGCCAAGCGCCCGATTGACGGGCACCGCCTCGAAGAACCGCGCGCGCTGGGCCTCGTCCAGACCCTCCGCCTGGCGCTCCAGCAGCGTGTGCGTCGCGTCGAGTAGTTCGCCGGCGACCTCCTCCTGGCGCATGGTGTGCAGCGCTCGGTAGGCCGTCCAGTACACGCGCAGCGGCTCGTCCAGCCGGGCGGGGCCGTACTCGCTGAGGTGATGCAGTATCTCCTCGACCAGCCCGTAGGCTGCCACGATTTGCCCTTGCGCCAGCATCACTCGCGCGACGCCTGCCGTCGCCTCGACCGCCTCCGCCCGCGCGTAGAGCGCGCGCCAACGCTCGACCGCCGCGCCGTAGGCGGCCAGGGCCGCCTCCCAGTCCTTGCGCGCTTCGTGCAGCAGACCCAGGAAGTGCTGCGCCTGCCCTGCGCCCCAGTTGTCCACCGTCTGCGCGCTCAGCAGCAGCGCCTCGTCCAGCAGCCCTGCCGCCCCCTCGAAGTTGCCTTGCTCCGTGTGAACCGCGCCCAGGCACGCTCGCGCCGTGATCTCCCCGCCGGATAGCTCCCACTCCTGGGCGACGAGGATGGCCGCGCGGTGATCGTCCGCCGCCGCCGCGTAGTCGCCCAGCCGCCGGTAGACGCTCCCGCGCGCGTTGCGCGCGGCGACCTCGCCGGGGCCGCGCCCCAGCCGCGCCCAGACCTCGATTGCCGCCGTCAGCATGGGCAGCGCCCGCGCGTAGCGCCAGGCGGCGGCAGTCTGCACGCCCTGGCTGTTGGCTTTGGCCGCGACGGAGTCGAGCCGCTCGCGCGTGCCGGGATCGTCGAGGTCGGCCAGTTCGAGCGAGACGACGAGCTTATCCCACCAGGGGCCGGGTGTTGCTTGGATCGGATTATCGGACATAGTCAGGGCAATCGCATCTTGTTGGTTGAGTCAACGAAGTAAATGGTCGGGAGCTAGGACAGGGCGCAAGCGTTCGGCTCTCTGTGTGCACCTGCTGGCGCAGTCACGCTGAGAAGCAACGACCAGGCTCAAATCTCAAGGTTCGTTTTCCTGCAATCTCTTGAGTAGTCGCTCTACGGCTGGTTTGAGGGAAGGAATGTCGCGTGTCGCTGCCTCCCAGACAATGTCGGTGTCAATGTCGAAGTATCCGTGCACCAGGATATTCCGCATACCGATAATCTTTGACCACGGGATATCAGGAGCCATCGCCTGCACGTCTTCAGGCAGCGCTCTGACCGCCTCGCCGATAATTTGCAGATGCCGTAGAAACCACACCTGCAGGAGTTCGTCCTGCTCGAAAGCCACTTTGTCCTGGTCGCAGTATCGCTCAATGGCGGCGATGGCATCCAGGACATCGCGCAGGCGCTCTTTGGGGTCCCTCATACTGGCACCGCCTCCTGCAGCACCCGCTCGCGAATACGTGCCTTGAGACCGCGCGCGGTGACCACATCCACACGGCAGTTGAGCAGGGCTTCCAATTCGAACTGCATCCCACCCAGGTCAAGGAGCGATCTACCAGGTTTCAACTCCACGAGGAAATCAATATCACTCGCCGCGTCAGCTTCCCCACGAGCGACCGAGCCGAAGACCCACACCTGCCGAGCGCCGTACTTAGACGCGATCTGCAGAATCTCCCCCCGTCTCACCTTCAGTAACTCCTCAAGTGTCATGCCCCGGCCTCCTTCTTCTGAGTCACTATGCGACGGCGCGGATTCTTCAGTCTCGCCAGTAGGTTATGACAGATACCGTCGCACTCGAAAGCATCATAACACGACCTACATGCCAGGCAAAACTGGTCTCAGACTGACTCGCTTGGCTGGCTCCACTGCGCTGCCGTGCGCTCACAACCGGCGCACAACTCTTGGGGACACGACAGCAGATTCTTCTTGACAGTAAAGAACATCCGTTCTATGATGAGCATACCGTTCCCGTTGATCACAGGAGGCTTCCCATGATCACTCCCGCCATCAGCCATATTATCCTGACCGTCTCCGATCTCGACAAGGCGCGCGCCTTCTACGGCGACCTGCTCGGCTTTGAGCTGCACGAAATCCCCGCCCAATATGGCAGGCTGATGTACTTCCCGGCAGAGGGCGGCGCGTCGGTCTGGCTGATCCAGCACAATCAAACCCCACCCGACGACCGCTTCAGCGAGTTTCGCGTCGGGCTGGATCACCTGGCCTTTGCTGCGCCGAGCAAGGAGTTTCTCGACGTGCTGGCGGACAAGCTGCTCGCCGCCGGGGTCAATACAAAGGGCGTCGAGCTTTTTCACGGGCGCTGGTACTACGTCGCCTTCCGCGACCCGGACAACATCCAGCTTGAATACTGGCTGGACGAGCCGGTTCAGCCGGAGGGATAGACTCCCATGATCACCCACACTCTCGATCACGTCGTCCTGACCGTCAGCGACCTGGCCCGCGCGCGGCACTTTTACGGCGAAGTGCTCGGCCTTGCCCTGCACAACGATCCCGACTACCTGGGCGGCTCGCTGTACTTCATGGTGGGGGACGTGCAGGTTTATCTGGTGCGCCACGCGGCCACCCCGCCCGGCGACCGCTTCAGCGAGTTCCGCGTCGGGCTGGATCACCTGGCCTTTCGCGCACCCGACGAAGCGGCCCTGCGGGCGTTGGCGCAGCGGTTGACTGCCGCCGGGGTGCCCACGAACGGAGTCGAGGTCTACGCGCCGAGCGGCAAGCGGTATGTTGCCTTCCGTGACCCGGATAACCTCCAGCTTGAGTACTGGCTGGATGCGCCGTGAAGCGCCGGGCGCACGCGCGCAGTGCGCGCGTCGGCGCGACGAAGTCGCGCCGGGCAGGGCTTCGCCCTGCTGCGCCCGGCGCACATCACAGCACGACTGGCTCGCGGTACACGCCGAATACCTCGCGCAGCGCGTCCATGATCTCGCCGAGCGTGGCCTGCGCGCGCGCCGCGTCCAACAGGCGGGGCATGAAGTTCTCCGCCCCGCCCGCCGCCGCGCGCACCCCATCCAGCGTGCGCTGGACCGCGTCGCCATCACGCGACTCGCGCAACGCGGCCAGTCGCGCCGCCTGCCGCGCGTAGCCCTGCGGGTCCATCTCCAGCAGGGGGATGCGCAGCGGCTCGTCGCTTGGGAAGGCGTTCACGCCCACAATAGTGCGCTGCCCGGCGTCCACTTCGCGCTGGAAGCGGTGTGCGGAGTCGGCGATCTCCTGCTGGAAGAAGCCGTTCTCGACACAGGCCAGCACGCCGCCCAGGTCGTCAATCCGCCGGAAGTAGGCGTAGGCTTCCTCTTCTAGTTCGTTGGTGAGCCGCTCCAGGAAGAAGCTGCCTCCCAACGGGTCCACGGTGTTGGTGACGCCGGTCTCGTGGGCGATGATCTGCTGCGTGCGCAGGGCGATGGTCACGGCGCGCTCCGACGGCAGGGCCAGCGCCTCGTCCAGGCTGTTGGTGTGCAGCGACTGCGCCCCGCCGAGCACCGCTGCCAGCGCCTGGATCGCCACGCGTACCACGTTGATCTCCGGCTGCTGCGCGGTCAGGCTGACGCCCGCCGTCTGCGTGTGGAAGCGCATTAGCCAGCTACGCGGGTCGCGCGCGCCGAACGTCTGGCGCATTTCGCGTGCCCAGATGCGCCGGGCGGCGCGCAGCTTGGCGATCTCCTCGAAGAAGTCGTTGTGCACGTTGAAGAAGAAGCTCAGCCGGGGCGCGAAGTCGTCAATCGCCAGACCGCGCCGCAGCGCCCAGCGCACGTATTCCAGGCCGTTGGCCAGCGTGAAGGCCAGCTCCTGCGCCGCCGTCGCGCCCGCCTCGCGGATGTGGTAGCCGCTGATGCTGATCGGGTTCCACTGCGGCAGATAGCGCGCCCCGAACTCGATCGTGTCCGTCACCAGCCGCATAGACGGCTCCGGCGGGAAGATGTACTCCTTCTGCGCCTGGTACTCCTTGAGGATGTCGTTCTGGATCGTGCCGCGCAGCGCCGCCGCCGGGACGCCCTGCCGCTCCGCCGCCGCGATGTAGAACGCCCACAGAACTGCCGCCGGACTGTTGATGGTCATGGACGTGCTCACCTGGCCCAGCGGGATGCCGTCGAACAGAAGCTCCACGTCCTGTAGGCTGCTCACCGCCACGCCGCACTTGCCGAACTCGCCGAGCGCCTCCGGCGCGTCGCTGTCGTAGCCCATCAGCGTCGGCAGGTCGAAGGCGACCGACAGGCCCGTGTTGCCCTGCGCCAGCAGATACTTGTAGCGCGCGTTCGTCTCCTCCGCCGTGCCGTACCCGGCAAACATGCGCATCGTCCACAGGCGGCCCCGGTAGCCGGTGGCGTGGATGCCGCGCGTGAACGGGTACTCACCGGGGAAGCCGAGATCGGCGCTGTAGTCCAGATCGGCCACATCCAGCGGACTGTAGACGCGCTGCACCGGTCGCCCGCTGATCGTGGTGAAGTGCTCCTGCCGTTCGGGTCTGCGTGCAAGTGCGTCGCGCAAGGTCGTCGCCGCCCAGCGCTCCTGTTCGGTGCGCAAGCGTTTTAAGCCCTCTTGATCGAACATCTCAAAGCAACCTCTCTCACTTGTCCGGCGGGGAGTGTTGCTCTGATTCTAGGGATTTTCGCGGCAACAGTCCAGGCGCGGCGGAGATGGGCACGAAAAGCGGGGACGCCCGGCAAGAAGGCGTCCCCGCTGCCCATGCCTGGAATCGTCAGATGCTCGCCTGACCCGCCTCCGGCTTCTCGTACAGTTCTACCAGCACGCCGGACGCGCTGCGCGGGTACACGAAGGCATAGCGCGTGCCGTCGTCGCGGACGCGCGGCGTCTCGTTGATCAGTGCCACGCCGTGCGCCGTCAAGCGCGCCAGCGCCGCCTCGATGTCGTCCACCTCGACGCAGACATGGTGCATCCCGGCCCCGCGCTTGGCCAGGTGCCGACCAATCCCACTGTCGGCCTCGGTCGGTTCCAGCAACTCGATCTCGCTCTCGCCGACGGGCAGGAAGGCGATCTCAACCTGCTCGCGGGCGTTCGTTTCCGTGCGGGTCACCGGCAGGCCGAGCGCGTCGCGCCAGAAGCCGAGCGCCCCCTCGATGCTCTCCACCACAATCGCCAGGTGGTCAATGCGCTTGATCATGCGCCCCTCGCTCCTGTGCCCAGGCCGCGCTACGAGGCCGGCCCCCACGTGCGGATCAGCTCCTGCCAGCGCCGCCAGACTTCGGTGCGGCCCTGCAGGTCTACCTCGCCCTGGAACAGCGTGCCGCCTTCCTGCAGGAAGCAGCCGTAGTCGTTGACGAGCACAGTCGTGATGCGCTCCTTGGCGGCGAAAGCGGCCACCGTCTCCAACCAGGTCGCGTCCAGGTCCATGCTGCGCTGGGGAGCCAGGCAATAACCGTACCACGTCTCCAGCAGCCATAGTTCCTTGCCGTGATCAGCGGGATGCCCGCGCTCGGCGAAGATGTCCTCCAGCACTTCGAAGGCCGCCGGCTGGAAGATGCGCACGCCGATGAAGTCCACTGACTCCAGGGCCAGCACTCGCTCGTAGAAGTCCAGGTCGAAGTCGTCGGAGATCGAGATCGTCACGCCGACCAGCGTCTCAGGGCTTTCTTCGCGCACCGCAGCGGCCAGCCGCTCCGTCTGGGCCACCCACAGCCCGATCTCGTCAACGCTTTCCTGCCTGGCGATACCGCTGTACTGGGCATACTGGCCCGGCTCGCTGACCACCTCATAGGCCAGCGGGCGCAGCGCGCGCGCGTAGTGGCGCACGCGATCTTCTTGCACCTGGGCGAACTCCTCCCACGTGGCCTTTTCTTCGTCGTTGGCCTTCACCAGCAGGTAGGGCGTGTATTGCGCGTCGGACACGATCAGGCCCACCCCTCGCTCGTTGATCGCCTCCAGATAGGCAGTCTCGTCGTCGCGCTGCCGGGTGATGCGCGCGGCGATTTTCGCTTGCTCCTCGGCGGGGTCTTTGTCTTCATTTGCCTTGAACAGGCGCGGTTGCTCGGCTTCCAGGAGCATGTCGCCGCTGGCCGTGACGCGCAGCACGCGAGCGCCCGCTTCCACCGCCGCGCTCAGCTCGGCCAGGCGCACGTCTAGCCGGTCGTCGTCGTCCTCTTCTACCGTGACGAAGCTGTAGCCCAGCGTCACATTGGCCGACGATCCCATGCGCAGCGCGTCGGTAGCTGCCTCCGCTGCCCAGTCATCACGGTGCTCCTCCAGCCAGGCCGCGCGCTGCGTCTGCTGGGTGAAGTGGAAAGCCAGCGCGCCCACAACCAGCACGCCTGCCACGACCGCCCAGATGATGACGCTGCGCCGGGTCGCCTGGCCCAGTCGCCGCCAATAGAGCAGGGCGATCACGTCGGACACCAGCGTCGCAATCAAGACCAGGATCGCCAGCAGCACCACCATGCCGAGCATCACACCCAGCCCGCCCAGGGGAGCCAGCGCCCCGGCTGCTGGCACGAACGAGTACCAGAAATAGGCGACGACGGCCAGCGCAACAATGACCACAATGGACACTACCAACGGCACCCGCCGCCCGCGCCAGACGCCCAGCGTCCCGCCAACGAGCAGCAGTCCCCCGGCCAGCAGCAGCCCTGGCCCCCACAGGTAGTAGCCGAACCACATCGCCGCCAGGAACATGACAATCGCCGTCAGAGTCAGCAGCACGCCGCCGCAGCCCTGGGCCATGCCCCCCACGCGGCTGGCAAAGGGCGGCGGCGGGACATACTTGCGGACTCTGTCATCAAGCTCTTCGACGGCGCGCATCCGCGGGATGCTGCGCATGGCCTCTACGACCCGATCCTGTTCGACGCCCGCCGGTTCGCCGGCGGTCTCGCGCGGGAATTCCTCGTTCTGCATGGACGACTCCTCAAAGTTGGCGGCACGCCTCAGGTCGGGCAGACCGTCTCGGCTCAGCGCAGCCCCAGCTCGGTACGGGCGATCACCATCCGCTGAATCTCGCTGGTGCCCTCGTAGATTTCGGTGATCTTGGCGTCGCGGAAGTAACGCTCCAGGGGCAGTTCCTTACTATACCCCATCCCACCATGAATCTGCACAGCTTGATGGGTGGCGAACATGGCCGTCTCGCTGGCGAACAGCTTGGCCATGCTCGCTTCGAGCGTGTAACGCCTGCCCGTCTCGGCGCTGCGCATCTTGGCCAGCGCCGCATTGAACGTCAGGAGCCGCGCGGCCTCCAGCCGTGTCTTCATGTCGGCGATCTTCTGCTGGATCATCTGGAACTGGCCGATCTTCTGGCCGAACGCCTCGCGCTCGCGGGCATAGGCCAGCGACGCCTCATACGCCGCCTCAGCGATACCAACCGCCTGCGCCGCAATGCCGATCCGCCCCGCGTCGAGCGCGGCCATAGCGATCTTGAAGCCCATCCCCGGCTCGCCGAGCACGTTCTCGACCGGGCAGGCGTACCCGTCAAAGAGCAGCTCGCACGTCGCGCTGGCGCGAATGCCCAGCTTCGGCTCGGTCTTGCCGCGCTCCAGGCCGGGCTGATCCGCCTCCACGATGAAGGCAGTGATGCCGCGATGCCCGCGCTCCGGGTCGGTCAGCGCGAAGATCAGCATCGTCTCGGCGACCGGCCCGCTGGTCACCCAACTCTTGCGCCCGCTGATCAGGTAATGCGTCCCGGCGTCGTCCAGGACGGCGCGGGTGCGCATCCCGGCGGCGTCGCTGCCGCTCTGCGGCTCGGTCAGCGAGTAGGCGCCGATCTTCTCGCCGCTGGCGACCGGCACCAGGTACTTCTGTTTCTGCTCCTCGGTGCCAAAGCGCAGCAGGGCGAAATTCACCAGGCTGCCATTGACGCTCATCACCGTGCTGTGCGCCGCGTCCGCCTTGGCGATCTCGATCATGGCCAGCACGTAGGCCAGGGTATCCATGCCCGCCCCGCCATACCGCTCCGGCACCTCGATGCCCATCAGGCCCAACTCGCCCATCTTGCGCACCGTCGCCAGGGGGAACTCGCCCGTCTCGTCGTGGTGGGCAGCGATGGGGACGATCTCGCGCTGGGCGAAGTCGCGCACCGCCTCGCGCAGCATGATGTGCTCTGCCGTGAAGGGGACTCCGTGTTCTGCCAGTGGACTCATGGCCCTGACCTCCCACACTTTGCTTGCTGCCGGTAGCCAGATTATACGTCAGGCTGTCCCCGGCGCAGCGCCCCGACCAACAACAAGCCCCCGGCCCACAGGTCCCAGGGGCGAACAGCGAATATTGTTTACCTCACCCCCTGGCCTCGCTGCGCTCGGCTTTTCCCCCTCTCTGCCAGCGGAGAGGGGGAGGCGAGGCGCGTCAGCGCCGAGCGGGGGTGAGGTAATGCGAAGGGCCGATCTGCCCCGCGCCCGCGTCTACCGCTCGTCCACGATCTGCGCTTTCTGCAGGCGGTTGCTGTAGTCCACGAAGACGGTCTTGATCTCGGTGAACTCGTCAATGGCGCTCGTGCCAGCCTCGCGCCCGCCGTTGCCGGTATTCTTGACTCCGCCGAAAGGCAGGTGCACCTCCGCGCCAATCGTCGGCGCGTTGATGTAGGTGATGCCCGTCTCCAGGTCGTCAATGGCGCGGAAGGCCAGGTTCACGTCGCGCGTGTAAATGGACGACGACAGCCCGTACTCGATGTCGTTGGCGACGCGAATCGCCTCGTCGTAGCTCCCCACCTTGATCACGCTCAGCACCGGGCCGAAGATCTCTTCCTTGCTGATGCGCGTGCCATGCTCGGTGGCGAAGATGGTCGGCTTGATGAAGAAGCCCCGGTCATACAGGCCGCCGGTCAGGCGCTCACCGCCGCTGAGCAGCGTCGCCTCGCCCTTGCCGATGGCGATGTACTCTATGATCGTCTTGCCCGCCGTCTCATCCACCACTGGCCCCACGTCCGTGCGCGGGTCGAGCGGGTCGCCGATGACCAGCGCTTCGGTCCGCGCGAGGAGCATCGCCAGGAATCGGTCGTACACCTTCTCGTGCAAGATCAGGCGGCTGGTCGCCGTGCAGCGTTGCCCCGCCGTGCCGAACGCGCCGAACAGGATGCCGTCCAGTGCCAGTTCCAGGTTGGCGTCGTCCATGACGATCTGCGGGTTCTTGCCGCCAAGCTCCACCTCGACCGGCTTGAGCTGGCGCGCTGCCGCCTCGTAGATGACCTTGCCGGCGGGCACGCCGCCCGTGAACGACACGGCCTTGACGCGCGGATTCTCGACGATCTCCATGCCCACCGTGCTGCCCCCGCCGGTGACGAAGTTCCACACGCCGGGCGGCAGCCCCGCCTCCTCGAAGATCTCGACCAGCGTCGCCACGCACAGCGGCGTCAGCGAGGCGGGCTTGAAGACGATCGTGTTGCCGCTGATCAGCGCCGCGCCCACCTTCCACATGGGGATAGCCATCGGGAAATTCCAGGGCGTGATGCAGCCGACCACGCCGATTGGCTGGCGGACGGTCATGCAGAACTTGTTGGGCAACTCGGAGGGCGCCGTCTCGCCGAGCAGGCGGCGTCCCTCGCCGGCGATGTACTCTAGGAAGTCAATGGACTCCTGCACGTCGCCTTTGCCCTCAGCGATGACCTTGCCCATCTCGGTCGTCACCAGCGCGCCCAGCTCGTCCTTGCGCTGGCGCATGATCTGGGCGGCGTGCAGCAGGATTTCGCCGCGCTTGGGCGGCGGGAGCCGCTTCCACGCCGGAAAAGCTGCTTCGGCGGCGGCAATGGCGCGCTGCACGTCGCCGCGCGTGCCCTGCGGGAAGCGCGCCAGCACCTCGCCCGTCGTCGGGCTTTTCGTCTCGAACCACTTCCCGCTCTCCGAGGGCACCCATGCGCCGTTGATGTAATGGCCGTAATCTCGTACCACTGGACTTGCTCCTTGTCTGGTTGGCTGGACAAATCAGCACAGTGTGCGGTCTCTAATTAAGAAGAATTTTAGCATATTAAATGAGTATTTTCCAGACGAGGGAACAAACAGGGGAGCATCCCATGTTGGGGGCGAGATTCTTTGAACCGCAGAGACACAGAGGGCACAGAGAAGGACATTAAGAATGTTCTTACTTGCCTTTCTCTGCGTTCTCTGCGCCTCTGCGGTGCTCCCCCCAGGATGCTGTTGGCGAAATGACTCCGTAGGGGCGTATCGCATACGCCCCTACAAACCGGTCGCTGCGCTGCCGCGCCCGCGCACGGGGGTCCACGAACAAGCTGTTAGGGCTGGGCACTTGGGCGCTGGGATTGCCCC
>DYGW01000033.1 GCA_020724485.1 Thermoflexus sp.
TGGGGGGCAATCCCAGCGCCCAAGTGCCCAGCCCTAACAGGTTGTTCGTGGACCCTGTGCGTTAGGCCGTGTTGACACCAACTCACGATCCCCGTATACTCCGAACCGTCTCGTGAGTCGTATCCGCCGCTGGCCGCGCGTGAGGAGGCAGGGGTTATGCAGGGAAGCAGCAGCTTTCGCTTGGTTGTGCGTCGTGGACCGCAGCCCAATCAGGTCTATCCCCTGGAACAGGGCATTGTCACGCTGGGGCGAGATATCACCAACGACATCGTGATCAACGACCCTGAAGTCAGCCGCCATCACTGCCGCTTCACGCAGGGCACGGGGGGATACACGCTCGAAGACCTGGGTTCGACGAACGGGACGTTCGTGAATGGGCAGCGGTTGACGGGAGCGCGTCCACTGTCTCCCGGTGACATGATCGGGCTGGGCGAGACGGTGACGGTTGCTTATGAAGCCGAGGTGGGCTATGTGGCAGGCCCCGGCCAGGCGGCGACGATGGTCGGCGGCGCCCCGCAACCGGGCGGGGTGGAGTTCCAGCGCCCCCCAGTGGGCTACCAGCAGCAGGCGATGCCGCCCGCAGCGCCCGGCTATCCGGCTGGCGTGGCCCCCGGCCAGCAGCCCTACGGGATGCCCATGCAGCAGCCGGCGGGCTACGATTACCAATACCAGGAGGAACCCTACGAGGGCGGCGGCGCGGGACGCTGGGTCGTGCTGGGCTGTGGGTGCTTCCTCGTGCTGTGCATCGTCACGTCGGTGATCGGCGGCATCATCATTGACGCCAAGTGCTGGTGGGACGATATTCCGGTCATCTCGGATATGTTCGACCTGGGCATTCGCGAAGACGCCACCTGCCGCTGAGCCTGCCGGAGTTGTGGGTTGGGCGGATTACTGTCCGTAGATGACGTGCTGAGCAGGATATTGGAGCGGGTCCGTGTCCTGCCCGTTGAAGAGATTCACGTCGCCCAAGCCCTCGACCGGGTGCTCGCCGAGGACATTGTGGCTGCTGCGCCCGTCCCGCCCTTTACGAACTCGGCGATGGACGGGTACGCGGTGCGCGCCGCCGATGTCAGCGGCGCAGCCCCCGATGCGCCTGTGTTTCTCACTCCTGTCCTGGATATTCCTGCTGGAACGACTCCCAGCCGCGCTCTAGGCCCCGGCCAGGCGGCGCGTATCATGACCGGCGCCCCGCTGCCCCCCGGTGCCGATGCGGTAGTCCCGGTGGAGCAGACCGATGACCGCTGGCAGCCGAACGGGGAAGCGGCGCTGCCGGACCGCGTGGCTGTGCACCGGGCGGTCGCGATGGGCGAGAACGTGCGCGCTACCGGTGAAGACATCCGCGCGGGGCAGGTGGCGCTGCGGCGCGGCGCTGTGCTTCGCCCGCAGGATATCGGTGTGTTGGTATCACTGGGCCAGGCGCGCATCCCGGTCTTTCGCCAGCCGCGCGTCGCCATCCTGTCCACTGGCGACGAACTGGCCGATGTTGACCAGCCGCTGGCCCCCGGCCAGATCCACAACAGCAACAGCTATGTGCTGGCCGGGCTGGTGCAGCAATGCGGCGGTGTGCCTATTCGCCTGCCGGTGGCGCGCGATACCCTGGACAAGGTGCGTCGCCGCCTGCGTGAGGCGCTGGCTCACGCGCCCGATTTCATCGTCAGCTCGGCAGGGGTGTCAGTAGGCACGCACGACGTGGTGCGGACGGTGGTGGACGAGCTAGGGCATGTGGACATCTGGCGGGTGAACGTCAAGCCCGGCAAGCCCCTGGCCTTTGGCGACGTGGGCGGGGTGCCCTTCTTCGGCCTGCCGGGCAATCCTGTCTCGGCGATGGTGACGTTCGACATCTTCGTGCGTCCCGCGCTGCGCAAGGCTGGCGGCGCGGATCCCCATGCTGTTCCGCTGGTGACCGCCGTCCTGGATGAGGACGTGACGCTGGATGGGCGGCGCACCTACCTGCGCGTGACGCTCAGTGAGCGGGGCAGCACGTTGGTCGCCCGCACGACCGGGACGCAAAGCTCCGGGGCGCTGATGTCCCTGGTGCTGGCCGACGGCCTGCTGATCATCCCCGAAGGGCGGACGGCGGCGCGAGCGGGAGACCAATTCCCGGTGCGCCTCTTGCGCCAGGTCACTCGCTCCTAGTGAGGGACGCGCGCCGTGCTCAAAGCACCGGCGCGTGGTGCACAGCTTCCAGGGCGCTGAGCATGTCCTCCACGCGCGTGAACTTGCGGCGGGGCCGCCCCACTGCCAGCCCGCGCTCGATCTCAAGCTGGTCGAGCACGCGCCAATCCTCATAGGTCGTGTAGTGAATCCCCCGCTGCCTTAATAGCCGGTCAATGGCCTCACGAGCTGGGTTGGCCGGGCAGAAATGCTGGTGGAAGGCCATGTCGCGCAGCAGCATCTCCACCGTCTCCTGAGCGTCCGGCTTGTTCGAGCCGATGATCCCGACTGGGCCGCGCTTGATCCAGCCGACCGCGTATTCACCGCGCATCCGCTCGCCATGCTCGTTGATGACGCGCCCGCGCTTGTTGGGGATGATGCCCTGCTGGTCGTCGAAGGGCACGCCGGGCAGCGGGACGCCGTGATAGCCGATGGAGCGGAAGACCAGCCCAACGGGAATCGTCTCGTAGTCCTCGGTGGGGCAGGGACTCATGAAGTGGCCACGCTCGCAGATTTCGTTCTTAACGACGCGCACGGCTTCGACGCGATCAGAGCCGAGCAGCTCGACGGGCGATACAAGGAAGCGCAGGACGATCCTCCGGCGCTTGCCGTTCTGTCCCGCGCGCGAAAGCCCCTGGAGAATCGCGTAGTTGCGGGCGGCGGTCTTGCTCTCGCCCGAACGCAGATACTCCGCGCTGAGCGGGTCAAGTTCTAGCTCAGCAGGGTTGATCACCACGTCGGCATCCGCCAAGCTGCCCAACTCCTTAAGCTCGGCGCTGGTGAACTTGGCCTGAGCCGGGCCGCGCCGGCCCAGGACGAGAATCTCCCGCACGCGGCTGCCGGCGAGCGCCTCCAGCGCGTGGTCGGTGATGTCGGTCTGGCGCAGCTCGTCGGGCGTGCGGGCGAGGATGCGCGCGACATCAACGGCCACGTTCCCGTTGCCAATGACCGCGACGCGCTCCTGGGACAGATCGAAGGCCAGGTCGCGGAAGTCGGGGTGCCCGTTGTACCAGGCCACAAACTCGGTCGCGGCGTGGCTGTTGAGCAGGTCTTCGCCGGGGATGCCAAGCTGGCGGTCGGTCTGCGCGCCTACCGCATAGACGACTGCGTGGTAGCGGGCGGCGATATCGGGATAAATAAGATCGTGCCCGAAGGTCACGTTGCCGAAGAAGCGGAACCGTTCGTGCTGGGCGGTGCGCTCGAAGGCACGGGTAACGGTCTTGATCTTGGGGTGATCGGGCGCGACACCGCCCCGCACCAGTCCGAAGGGGGTCGGCAGGCGCTCGAACATGTCCACTTCGACGACGGCATCCGGGTTGCTGAGCAAGAACTCGGCGGTGTAGAAGGCCGAAGGGCCAGACCCGATGATCGCTACGCGGATCGGGTTGGCGCGGGTTCCTGAGAAGGTATTCATCGGGGTTGCTCCCGTGTTCAGGGTGGGTGGGTACATGGCGAATACGCTACCCTTTTGATGCGCCTATGTCCTAATTCGACGCGGGTGAGGCGGCGCGGACGTACAGCTAAAAACTCCTGAGCCTGGCGCAACTGTGAGTCGAGGGTCAGGAGTTCTGAACTGGGCATATGGAATGAACTGGCGTCTCGCGGGGTCGAGACTCAAGGCTCTTATTGCAGGGTGTGCCAGCGAGTCTCGGTCAGGAGAATCGCCGGCGCTGGTAACGCTCTTCCTTCCAGGGATCGCCGTCGTTGTGGTAGCCCGCCTGCTCCCAGAAGCCTGGCTTGTCCACCGGGCTGAACTCCAGCTTGAGCAGCCACTTGGCGCTCTTCCAGAAATACCGCTGCGGCACGATCGTGCGCACCGGATAGCCGTGCTCCGGGGTCAGGTAGTCTCCGTTGTACTTCCAGGCCAGCAGGACGTTGTCTTCGAGCATGGCTTCGAGCGGGAGGTTGGCCGTGAAGCCGTGCGCGGCGTGGGCGATGACGTACTTCGCGCCGGGCTTGACGCCGAAAAGCTGGATGAAATCGCGGAAGAGCGGCCCTTCCCAGGTGGTGTCGAACTTGCTCCAACCGGTCACGCAATGAATGTCAGCCGTGATCGTCGTCGTGGGAATCTGGCGGAACTCGTCCCAGTTCCAGCGTATCTCGCGCTCAACCTCGCCGAAGACAGATAGCGTCCACGTGCTCACGTCAATCTGGACGACGGGGCCATAGTGCAGCACGGGAAATTTCTGGGTGAGAGCCTGGCCGGGCGGGAGTCGCCCTGCGTCCCTCATCTCACGCTCTTCGTCCCGCCGGCTCATGAAGTCCTTGAGCATCGCTGTTCCTGCTTTCTCTCCAATCCCATCCGTTGCTACGTCCGAGCATAGCATAATGCCCCTGGCGATCCAAAGCCGCTCAGCCCAGGTCCAGGCCAAGCTGCCCGCTGCCATCGCGCAGCATGGCGATGATCTTCTGGTCGGTGACCGGGAAGGCATATTCGAGTAGCTCGTCGAGCCTTGCCCAGGCCCAGTCTGTGCAGCCAATGGCAGTGGGTTCGCCAGCGACGATGCGGCAGGAGAAGGCGTAGAGCGTGATGCGAAAGTGAGTGTAGGCGTGGCGAACGGTGCCGATCTGCTCGCCGACCTCGACTTCGATGCCCAACTCCTCGCGTAGCTCGCGGCGCAGACAGTCGCGCAGCGATTCGCCCGGCTCGCGCTTGCCGCCGGGGAACTCCCACAACCCGCCGAGCATCCCGTCGAGAGGGCGCTGGGCGATCAACAGGCAGCCATCGTTGCGGTGGGTGACGGCTGCCGTCACGTCGAAATGTGGTGTTCGCGCCCGGCGGCGCTTGACGGGGCGCTCCTGCTGGGTGCCGCGCGCGCGCGCGGCGCAGTGATCGGCCAGCGGGCAGATCGGGCACTGGGGAGATACTGGCGTGCAGAGGCGCCGCCCCAACTCCATCAGCCCTTCATTCCACGCTCCGGCGCGCCCGGCGGGAATCAGCGCTTCGGCCAACGCCCAGAGCCTGCCCTGGGTGGCGCTCTGGCTCACGTCGTCGGAGAGGTCGAAGAGTCGCGTGAGGGTGCGGATCACGTTGCCGTCGAGGATAGGCGCGTCGGCTCCGAAGGCGAGGCTGGCGATGGCTCCAGCGGTGTAGCGCCCGATGCCGGGCAGTCGGCGCAGCGCAGCAGGATCGGGCGGCAGTTGCCCGCCGTGCTCGGCGACGACGATCTGCGCGGCGCGGTGCAGGTTGCGCGCCCGGCTGTAATAGCCCAGCCCTTCCCACAGCTTGAGCACGTCGGCGAGCGAAGCGGCGGCCAGGGCGCTCACCGTCGGGAAGCGAGCCATGAAGCGCTCGAAGTAAGGGATCACCGTGACGACCTGGGTTTGCTGGAGCATGATCTCGGACACCCACACGGCGTAGGAGTCTCTGCTGCGCCGCCAGGGGAGGTCTTCGCGGTGCGCCGCGAACCAGGCGATGAGCGCGTCGTGCAGGGCCGAATAGTCGTCGGGGATGCCGGTCATGGACTGTCTCGTCGCAGGATGCTGTACTGGTTCACGTCGCCGGTGTGCCCGTCGGCGCGATAGGTGGCCAGCTCGCGCAGGCCAGTTGCGGCGATCAGCGTGGCGTGCTCGGCATCGTCCACGTAGTGGCAGTAGCGCGGCGCGCGCGCCCCGCGCCGCCAGTCGAGCAGGTAATCACCCGGCTCGGCGACCAGGTCGGGTGGCCAGGGGAGAATGCGCTGACGGAAGCGCTTGTACTCGTAGAAGTGCCAGGCGGCGAAGGCCAACACTCCGCCCGGCGCGACCCGCTCGGCCAGGGCGCACAGGAAGGCTCGCCGCTGCGCGCAGCCGGGGATATGGTGCAGCATCCCGAAGAGGACCACCAGGTCGTAGCTACCGGCGGGTGGCGGCCCGGCCAGCACGTCGCGCTGCTTCAGGTGAGCGTCGTAACCGGCTAGCGCGGAACGCGCCCGCGCCAGCAAGGTGGGGTTGCTATCCACCCCATGATAGGTTACGTTTGTGCCCAGGCGCTCGAAAAGAAACAGCCCAAAGCGGCCATTGCCGCAGGCTATGTCCAGGACTGAGAGCGGCGCGGCCAGGTGAGGCAGCAGGGCGTCCCAGCCCGGCCAGGGGGCGGCGCGGGACTGGTCGAAATCGGTTGCGGTGATCTCGTAGAAAGCGCGATTAATCGCGTTCAGGCGCGCGATGGTGATGTCGTCCATGTGGTTGACTGGTTATGCCCGCGAGCAGGGCTGGCTCGGAGTGTGAACGATGGGAAAACGCTACCGGCCCCCCGCCAATGTTGAGCAGTACCGCGAGTCGCTGCTGGCGATCTTACACGAGGTCGTCCAGGAACCCAACCTGACGCCGCCGCGCCTGATCCAGATTCTCAAGCAGCACCCGAAGGACGGGCGGGGACTGTTCAACAAGAACGACCTGATTCATGCCTACAGGTCGCTGGCCGGGGCGCACGGCCTGCCGCCCTACGACGCGCAGGTGCTCGCCCGCCTGCGCATGAAGCCGATCCGCACCATGTCGGGCGTGACGCCGGTCACTGTGCTGACCAAGCCCTACCCGTGCCCCGGCGAGTGCATCTTCTGCCCGAACGACGTGCGGATGCCCAAGAGTTACCTGGCCAACGAGCCGGGCGCGCAGCGCGCCGAGCAGAACCACTTCGACCCCTACCTGCAGGTGATGTCGCGGCTGGGGACGCTCTACGAGACCGGGCATCCGCTCGACAAGGTGGAGCTGATTATCCTGGGCGGCACCTGGTCATTCTACCCGGAGACGTACCAGGTGTGGTTCGTCAAGCGCCTGTTCGATGCGCTGCACGATTTCGGCGTGGGCGTTGACCGGACGGAAAAGGTGCGCAGCCTGCTGCGCGTTGCCTCGCAACTGCATCCCGACCAGGTGACGCCGCTGACGCTGCACGGGGCCGCGCTGGAGCAGACGTACAACCAGGCGGTGCAGCAGATTTACCGCGCGGAAATGCAGCGGTCGCGCGAGCTGGCGCTGGCAGTGGCGCGCGGCGAGCGCCCGCGCACTGACGTGGACGAATACGCGACGTGGGAGGAGTTGGCGGCGGCGCACCGCGAGAATGAGACCGCGCCCTGCCGCTGCGTGGGCCTGGTGGTCGAGACGCGCCCGGATCACATTGACGCGGACGAAGTGATCCGTATGCGGCGGCTGGGCGCGACGAAGGTGCAGATCGGCGTGCAGAGCCTGGACGACGCGGTGCTGGCGAAGAATCGGCGCGGGCACACCGTCGCCATGACGCGGCGGGCGATCCGGCTGCTGCGGCTGGCTGGGTTCAAGATTCACGCCCACTGGATGCCGAACCTGTACGGCTCGTCGCCGGAAGCGGACGTGGCGGACTACCGGCGGCTGTTCGCCGACCCGGACATCCGCCCCGATGAACTCAAGATTTACCCGTGCTCGCTGATCGAGAGCGCCGAGCTAATGGGGGTTTACCAGCGCGGCGAGTGGGCACCGTACAGCGAGGAAGTGCTGCTTGGTGTGCTGCTGGCCTGCTTCCTCAGCACGCCCGAATACTGTCGCCTGACGCGCGTGGTGCGCGACATTCCGTCAACGGACATTGTGGCGGGCGACATGAAGCCCAACTTCCGGCAGACGGTCGAGGCGGCGCTCAAGCAGCGCGGTCTGCGCAGCCTCGACATTCGCGGGCGCGAGATTCGTGGCAGGGCCGTGTCGCCCGACGATCTGAGCCTGGATGAGCTGCGCTACGCGACTGGCGTGGGCGACGAGGTCTTCTTGCAGGTCATCACCGCCGACCGGCGCATTGCTGCCTTTCTGCGACTATCGCTGCCCCAGGCTGATTCCATCGTGCCAGAACTGGCGGGCGCGGCTGTGATCCGCGAGGTACATGTGTACGGGCAAGCGGTGGCCATCGGCGAGGCGGAGGACGGCAAGGCCCAGCACAGCGGCCTGGGCACGCGCCTGATTGAGCGGGCGGCAGAGATCGCTAGCGCGCACGGCTACGCGCGGCTGGCGGTGATCGCGGCGGTCGGCACGCGCGAGTATTACCGCAAGCGCGGCTTTAGCGACGGGGCGCTGTACCAGGTGCGATTGTTGTCCTGACGTAATAGGCCGCGCAACCGGAGAGCGTCTTTCGCGTAGTCATTAAACAGAAGACTGTAAGGAAAACACCATCACTGGCCCATACTCCCAGGACAAACCCATGGCCGAATCCCAGCCCCCCAATCTCCCCGAAGTACGTCCGCCGGACAAGGCGGCCCGGCCCGCCGAGGTAACGCCGCGCCGCAAGCACCGCCCGTCCAGCCCGCCGCCGCGCGGCTGCTGGAGCACGTGCGCTTTCTTCGCTGGGGCGTCACTACTAGTACTGACGGTAGTCTTGGCGTGCATGGCGCTGATGATGACGCTCGGTGTGGCGGACTTCCTGGGCGACCCAGCCAACAACTTCCTGGCCGTCTTCGGCTTCGACAAAGATGCTGAGCCAGTAGTCGTGGACAGCCAGACGGTCGTGCTAGACATCCAGAAGCTCGCGTTGCTAGAGACGGTGCGCAGCGGCATTGTCATCACCAAGACGGTGGTGGACAGCGGGGCAGCCCCCGACGCCGAAATGAACGTCAGCTACGTGGGTACCGTCAAAGCGGGCGTTGACCTAGCACAGATGGGCGAAGACAACATCATGATGGACGCGGACGGCGTGCTGACGGTGGCGCTGCCCCCCGCGCAGATCACCCACTGCGACCTAGGCAAGCCCAAAGTCCATTCCTGGGACTGTCGCGGCTGGGCCGGCTTGCAGGACTGCGGGGGGCGCTTCCGGCGGATGCAGGACGAAGCGTACAACCGCGCGATGAGCGACTTGCTCGAAGCCGCCGCGACGCTCAATCTGCTGGAGTTGGCGACGCAGAACGCCCAGGCGACGCTGTACGATCTGCTGCTGAAACTCGGCTTCGAGCAGGTGGTATTCCAGACGAGCGCGACGGCGCTGCCCCCTGATTCCTCGTGCCTGCCGGACTAGAAGCGCGCGTTCCACGTCTCGGCGGCGTACTGCTCCTCACGCAACTGCGCGGCCCTGACGCCCTCCTCTGCGGTCAGGGTGTCGACCTGTTCCAGCACGAGATCGAACACGCGGCGGAAGCTGCCGGCCAAGACCTCCGCCGCTTCGTCCCAAGAGACAGCGCGCCCCAGCGCGCGCTCCAGAGTCGTGGCGCGCTCGGCGACGCGCGCCCGCACCCGCGCGCGCTGCTCGTCGCTGGCGAAGACGAGCGCGTCGCAGATGCGGGCAATGTCGCCACCGAGCGGAAGCGTGCCGTGCTGGAGCACCGCGCCGAACTTGCGCACCTGGGCGCTGCCGATCAGCTTGCTGCCCCCAATCGTGATCTCGTAGTGACTGGGGACTTCAAAGCACACCGGCCCGTTGGAGGCATGGTGACCGTCGGCGCGCTTATCGGCTTCCGGCGCAACGCCCAGTGTGTGCAGTCCGGCGACCAGCGCTGCGCTGAGGCGGCGGTAGCTCTCTACGATGCCGCCGGCTACAACGGGATCGGCGGCGGGCAGGGCGACGCTGTAGGTGAGTTCGTCGGTGTGCAAAATGGCCCGCCCGCCGGTCATACGCCGGACGAGATCCCAGCCGCGCGCTGCCAACCGCGCGCGATCAACGTCGGCGACGGGCTGTGTGTAGCCCAGCGACAGGCAGGGGGGAGTCCAGGCGAAGAAGCGCAACGTGGGCGGGACGCGCTCTTGGGCGACTGCTTCCATGATCGCCTGGTCAATCGCCATATTCAGGGGGCCATCGGCGGGCGGAGTGATCAGCAGCCGCCAGCGTGATTGAGTCATCGGGAATCTTGCTCCTCAGGTGGGATTCCGTCACTGGACAGCAGGATTGTAGCACAGTGGCAGCACATTGTGCTTTGGGCGTTTGACGCTACAATACCGGTAATGACCGCAGTGGAGCCACCAATGACGCCCGATGATCCGGCCCAGACGCAGCAGCACATGGACTCCGTGCCTTCGCCCGACGCGCCGGGAATACCTGCGCGCCCGCCGAAAGCTGCGCCGACCGCCGGGCACTGGTATAGCTTTCCAGGGCAGCCGACGGCGATGCCTTCGCCTGAATCACTCTCAACGCCACTGTATGGGCGTGGCCGCAGCAAGACGGCGCGCGACCGCGTCCAGCGGCGCAAGGTACGGCGCGAGCTAGGCGCGCCCGACGACTGGGCGTGGGTGATCATCGCCTCGGCGCTGCTGGGCATGACCGTCATCATGAGCATGGTGGCGTTTTTCTTGCTGCAGGCGACGCGCGGCACGCAGGGGACGGTGGCGACCAGCGCCCCGCCGCTTGAGCCGACCTCGGTGCTGTATGGCCCTGGCGGCGTGCTGGCCGCGTCGGGCGATGCGCCGGTGGGCGGCATGTTGGGCGACGGCCAGAGCATGATCATCCGCCCCTGGGACGGAAAGGAACGTTTCACCGTGCTGGTGATGGGCATGGACTGGCGGCCAGGGGAGTTCGGCGCGTCGGTGCGCACGGACACTATGATCCTGATCAGCCTTGATCCACGCACGAACAGCGTGGGGATGCTGAGCATCCCGCGCGACCTGTACGTGGACGTGCCCGGCTATGGGCCGCAGCGCATTAACGCGGCGTACAGCGCGGGCGAGCTAGAGGGGCCGGGCGGCGGGCCGCGCCTGGCTATGCAGACGGTGCAGTACAACCTGGGCATTCGCGTCAACGAGTATGTGCTGGTCAACTTTGATACGTTCATGCGGGTGATCGACCTGATCGGCGGGATCAACATCGAGGTGCCGTATGAGATCTACGATCCGCTTTACCCGGACATGAACTACGGCTATGACCCGTTCTATATCGAGGCGGGCTGGCACCAGATGGACGGCGCAACCGCCCTCAAGTACGCTCGTAGCCGCCATGCCAGCGATGACATTGACCGCAACCGCCGGCAGCAGCAGGTGATCTACGCCATCCGCGACAAGATCACGGCCTACAACATGATCCCGGAGCTTGCCCTGCAAGCGCCTGCGCTGTGGTCAGAATTGAGGGAAGGCATTGATACGGGCCTGGGCCTCGACCAGGTTTTGCAGTTGGCATGGTGGGTCAAGGACATCCCCTCGACGAACTACCGGAACGCAGTGTTGGGCTGGGAATACGTCATCCCGACGAACTGGCAGGGGCAGGACATTCTGATTCCCAACCGATCGAAAGTGGGGCCGCTGATGGTCGAAGTCTTCGGACCCGATTACAATCAATAAGCACGAACAGCGCAGCACACAGGGAAGGGAGCACAGCCTCCCTTTTTTGTGTGACAGCGCGACGCCTGGGCAACAGGGCACTCACCGGCGTTGGCGAGGGCACCTGCCCCGGTTCTTAGCCGAATCCGTTCTGTACGCGGAGTGGGTTTTTCATGACAGCACTGCAACAGATTATCGCTGCGCTGCGCGAGCGCAAGCACGCTCTGGCGCAGCCCTACTACGTGCCCGGCCTGTGGGTAGATCATGAGCATCCGGCGGCGCAAGCAGTCAACCCCTATGACTTCTACGCAGCCAAACTGGCGTGGATCGGCGCGCAACCGGCGCAGCCGCTGATTCAGGGCGCTAGCGGCGCATGGACGCGCTACGCCATCGTCTACAACCTGTTCCCGCGCGTGACCGCGGCCTACGACCACGCGCACGACGGCGTGTTGGCTATTGGTCCCTCACCGGATGGCTGGCGCGAGACGGGAACGCTGCTCAAGAGCATCGCGCTGCTGCCGTATATTCGCAGCCTGGGCATCAACACGGTGCACCTGCTGCCGATCACGGCGGTGGGGCAGGACGGCAAGAAGGGCACGCTGGGATCGCCCTACGGCATCCGCGACCCCTATGCCTTGGACGAAAACCTGGACGAGCCGGCGCTGGGGCTGTCGGTGGACACGTTGTTCGCGGGCTTTGTCGAGGCGGCGCATCACCTGGGGATGCGCGTGGTCATGGAATTTGTGCTGCGCACGGCGTCCAAAGACGGCGCGTGGATCGGCGAGCACCCGGAGTGGTTCTACTGGATTCGCGAGAACGTGCCGGATCGCGCGCCACGCAGCACAGACCCAAACGCTTACGGCAACCCGATACTCCCGCCGAATGATCTGATCAAGGTCAAGGAGAAGGTTGCTCGCGGCGACTTCAAGGCGCTGCCCCCGCCTCCGAAGACGTACCGGGCCATGTTCGTGCCCCCGCCTCGTCCTGACCAGGTGTGGATGGAGGATGGGCACTGGGTGGGCCAGCTTGAGGACGGCACGCGGGTGTGCATCCCCGGCGCGTTCACCGACTGGCCGCCCGACGATAACCAGCCGCCCTGGACGGATGTCACGTACCTGCGCATGTACGATCACCCGGATTTCAACTACATCGCCTACAACACCCTGCGCATGTACGACGAGCGGCTGGCCCGCCCGGAGAACGCCGTTGGCCCGCTGTGGGACGCTATCGCCGGGGTGATCCCGCACCACCAGCGCGAGTTCGGCATTGACGGGGTGATGATTGACATGGGGCACGCCCTACCCATGCCGCTCAAGCAGCGCATCGTCGCCTCGGCGCGCGCGATCAACCCAGACTTCGCCTTCTGGGACGAAAACTTCGTCATCGGCCAGGCGAGCGTGGACGAGGGGTACAACGCCGTGCTGGGCTATCTCGTCTTTGACTTTCACCGACCCGAAAAGCTGCGCGAATTCCTGGGCAGGCTGGCCCACGAGCGCCTGCCACTGCCTTTCTTCGCGACGGCGGAGAGTCACAACACGCCGCGCGCCGCGATCCGTCCCTATGCACTCCAGTACGTGCACTACGCGCTGGCGTTCAGCATCCTGGTGCCGGGCATCCCCTTCATCCACAGCGGCTTCGAGCTGATGGAGACCAAGCCGATCAACACCGGCCTGGGCTTCACCGACGAGATGATCCGCGAGCATCCCGCCGAGTCACTACCGCTGTTCAGCGAGTGGGCGTTTGACTGGACGCGCCCGGACAACCTGCTCGGCTCGGTTCGCTATGCGCTCACGCTGCGCCAGAAGTACGCGGATCTGCTCAGCGATCCCGATCCAGCGACGGTGTTCGTCGGCTACAGCGACAATCCGACTCTGATCGTCTTCGCCCGGCAGAACGGCGTGAAGACGCTGGTCATCGTGGCCAGCGCCAGCTTCGCCACACGCGAAGAGGGGCGGGCATTCCTGCCTGTGTGCGAGTGCGATCTCGCGCCGCTGTGGGGTACTGATGTTGCCCACCGGGGACGGGGGGCGGTGCATCTGGACGCCAGCCTGGGCAACGGGCACATGCTGATTCTGGAAGGTGGGGCGAGTTTTCCGCGGCTGAACAAGTAGGCATCGGAGAACACAGCGAGAGCACCCCGCAGAGGTGCTCTCGCCACTGATGGTGGTCGAGGATGGCGGCTAGTGCAGCGCGGCCTTGAGCAGGTTGCGCACGTCCTGGTAAATCGCGTCTATCGGGCGGTCGGCGTCCAAGGACTTGATCAGCCCTGCGCGCTGGCGGTAGTAGGGCATGACGCTCGCCTCGACCTGGGCGTGATCGTTCAGGCGCTTCTCGATGACCTCTGGCCGGTCATCCGCCCGACCTTCCTGGCGGCCCAGCAAACGCTGGCGCGAAACCGTCATGGGCAGCGCGAAGTCCACGACCAGATCAAGCTTGCCGCCCAACTCGTGCAGCAGATCATCGAGAGCCTTGGCCTGGGCAGCAGTGCGCGGGAAGCCGTCGAAGATGGCACCCGTCTGCACGTCGGGCTGAGAAAGCCGCTCGCGAACCATACCAATGGTGATCTCGTCAGGGACAAGCGCCCCTTTGCTCATGTACTCCTGGGCTTGCTGGCCCAGCGGGGTCTTTTCGCTCAGGTGTTTGCGGAATAGCTCGCCCGTTGAGACCTGTACGAGACCAAGCTCAGCAGCCGCCCGCTTGGCCTGAGTACCCTTGCCGCAGCCGGGCGGCCCAAAGAAGACCACGAATGTCGGTGTCATAGAAGCTCCCTCATGTGCGCTGTGAAGAATGCCTTGATGTGCATACCGGCCAGAATTGTACCGGAAGCTGCGCGCCAGACCAACTGCGCTAGAGCAGTTTGAGCTGGCCTGCGCAGTCCTCTGTCGGCTCTGATACGGTCTCCAGGTCGCGGCGCTGTTTGTAGGAGTCGATCTCGGCCTCGGCCCAGG
Organism: Thermoflexus sp.; assembly: GCA_020724485.1. Taxonomy (GTDB): domain Bacteria; phylum Chloroflexota; class Anaerolineae; order Aggregatilineales; family Aggregatilineaceae; genus UBA2029. The sequence continues at coordinate 14,274 of DYGW01000033.1, forward strand.
CGACGATGTGCTTGATCGAGGCGCGCCAGGCGGCGCTCTGCTGGCCCAGGCCGAGGTCGGGGCGCGCCTCGCACACGATGTCGTAGACGCGCTCGCGGCCCAGCGCCGCCAGCACCAGGGGGACGAACAGCCGGTAATTGCTCACTGTAGGCGCGATGCACGAGTCCGGGCACCCTACACGGCGTAGGGCTTCTTCGAGCGCCTGCTGATCTAGAATCTCCGGTCGCTTGGGCATGGCTTGCACTCCATCCTCACGACGGTCATCTATGTGTAGTGTACGCGATCACGGGTGCGCCAGACAAGTGAGGAAGGACAAACAAAAACTCGGCGCTGCGCCGAGTGTGGAGAGTGGCGACGGTGTGATTTGAACACACGACCCAGGGCTTATGAGTCCCCTGCTCTACCGCTGAGCTACGTCGCCGAACTAGCCGAGTATTATACCAGCAGGCGCAGGCGCGTCAATGGTTTTTCGCCTGCGTTTTCTAGGTCCGCGCCTAACGGATGACTTCCCAGGCCAGGTGCGCCAACTCCGGCGCGATAAGCTTCTCCCAGGCAAGTTGCACAGCGGCGGGCGACCCCGGCGTGGAGATGATGACCTTGTTGCAGTAGACGCCGGCAGTCGCGCGAGAGAGCATCGCCGCTGCACCCACCTGCTGGTAGCTGAGCATTCGGAATAGTTCCCCGAAGCCGGGCAGCGCCTTCTCCAGCTTGCGGCTCAGGGCGTCGTAGGTGCGGTCGCGCGGCGAGATGCCCGTGCCGCCGTTGAACAGGATCACGCGAGCCTCGCCCCCGGCCAGCTCATCCAGCACGGCCACAACCTGATCTGCCTCATCTTTGATGATCCGGTAGGCGACTACACGGTGACCAGCGGCGGCGATCTGCTCGCGTAGGTAGGCGGCGTTCACGTCGCTGTCGGGCGTGCGCGTGTCGCTGACGGTGACGATGGCGATGGGCACCGGACCCTGCTGGGCGGCGGTCGCTTTGTGCTGGGCGCTGCTGGAACTCATGGGGCCTCGCTGGTGTGTGGATGCTGGATGCCAGATGACGCTCATGATAGCAGGGGAACAGACAGAGGGCAACCCTGGGGGCCACGAAGGGTCCACGAACAAGTCGTGAACGTGTTTGTCCCCCCTCTAGCTCGGCTGGAGGGGGGATCAAAGGGGGAGGCGTTCAGCGAGCATCTTCGACCTTCCCCTGGTAACAGGTCGTTCGTGGACTCGCAACCCTGGTCGGGCAGCCCCCCGTGTCTGGAGTCTTGCTGCGCTGGAACGGCTTACACGGTGTACATGTAGCGATTGATCTCCCAGCGGGTCACGTGAATGCGGTATTCGTCCCATTCCATGCGCTTGGCTCGCTCGTAGACGTTGTAGATGTGATCGCCAAGTGCCTTGCGCACGACCTCGTCTCTGGCCAGCTCGTCGAGCGCCTCTTCCAGCGTGCCGGGCAGCACGTCAACACCGTTGGCCTGGCGCTCGGCGGGAGTCCAGTGGAAGACATCATCGGAGACGGGGGGCGGCGGCTCAAGCCTGCGCTCGATGCCGTCCAGGCCCGCTTCGAGCATGACGGCAAAGGCGAGATAGGGGTTGCAGCTTGGGTCGGGGAAGCGTAGCTCAACGCGCGTGCTGTTCTCGCGGCCCGGCGAATGGCGCGGCACGCGCACCAGGGCCGAACGGTTGCGCTGCGCCCAGCAGACGTAGACGGGCGCTTCGTAGCCGGGGGTGAGCCGCTTGTAGCTGTTGACTGTTGGGGCGACGACAGCGGCGAGGGCGCGCGCGTGGGCAAGCTGCCCGGCGACGAACTGGCGCGCTATAGCGGACAGGTTGAACACGCCCGACGGGTCGTACATCCTGGTCTCGCCAGTCTTGCTGTCCATCAGGCTCTGGTGGACGTGCATACCGCTGCCGTTGATGCCAAAGACGGGCTTGGGCATAAACGTGGCGATCAGGCCGTGCTTGGCGGCGATGCCCTTGACCGTGTACTTGAAGGTCACGGAGTTGTCGGCGGCGTGGAGTGCCTGCTCGTAGCGGAAGTCAATCTCATGCTGGCCGATCGCGACCTCGTGATGGGCCATCTCGACATGGATGCGCAGCGCCAGCAACGCGCGGGTGATGTCGCTGCGCACGCGCTGGGCTTCATCACCGGGCGAGAAGTCGAAGTAGCCGCCAACATCGTGGGGAACTGCTTCACGACCGTTCTCGCGGAAGAGGAAGAACTCCAGTTCTGGCCCCGTGTTGTAGACGAAGCCGAGCTTCTCCGCGTGCGCCATCGCGCGCTTAAGCGCATAGCGCGGATCGCCTTCGAAGGGGCTGCCGTCGGGGTTATACACGTCGCAGATGATGCGCGCGCGCCGCCCTAGCGGGTCGTCCAGCGTCCAAGGCAGGATGCGAAAGGTGACGGGATCGGGCCGCAGGAACATGTCCGATTCCTCAATGCGGGCGAAGCCCTGGATCGAAGACCCGTCGAACCACACGCCGCGCTCAAGCGCCTCCTCCAGCCCCACATCCTGGATGGTCACGCTTTTCGTCGCGCCGAAGATGTCGGTGAACTGCAAATCAATGAATTTCACGTCCTCTGCCTTGACTGTCTCAAGGATGGCGTGGGCTTTGTCTTCCATGGTGGCGGCTCCTGTCTGCAACGATCGGTACACGCTGATTATAGTGGCGCAGCGATCAGGGGCCACTATCCGATTTGTGCATTACTCACAAAAAACAAAACTGCCCAACAGCATGTCTGGATGATCTGCTGGGGCAGTTCAGAAAGTATTGGGCAAGTTGCCCAATCATAATCAGGTGCCACACTCACTGAGAAAGGACTGCACCGCTTCGGCGGAGTTGAGCGTATGGCGCTGGGCGGCGCGGTCAATGCGCTTGACCAGGCCCGACAGCACGTCCTTCGGCCCCAACTCGACGAACGTCTCGATCCCACGCGCGCGCATCGCCTGGACGGACTCAGTCCAGCGCACGGTTGAGGTTAGCTGCGCGCCAAGCTCGGCGCGGATGGCCTCGGCTGACTCCAGCGGCGCGGCATGCACATTGCCGATCACGGGCAGCCGGGGAGCACTGAAGGGCGTGGCCGCCAGCGCGCGGGCGAAGTCGGCGGTGATGCTCTCCATCAGCGGGGAATGGGAGGCCACGCTGACCGCCAGCGGGACTACACGCTTGGCCCCGGCTCCCTCGATCCGGGGCAGGACCAGTTCCAGGGTTGGCTTGTCGCCGGAGATGACGACCTGGCCGGGGCAGTTGTCGTTGGCGATGACCAGCGGGCGACCGGTCTGGGCGCTCGCCTCAGCGCAGATGCCGGTCAGCGCTTCCGTATCTAGTCCCAAGACGGCAGCCATAGCGCCCGGTGCGCGCCGGCTGGCCTCGTGCATCAGCCGCCCGCGCTCACGAACCAGGCGCAACCCGTCTTCGAAGGTCATGGCACCGGCAGCGGTCAGGGCGGTTAGCTCGCCGAGACTGTGCCCGGCGGCACACGCCGGCTGAAACGTATCGCCCAGCGCCTCGCTCAGGACACACACCAGGGCGACGCCCATGACGAACAGGGCCGGCTGCGTGTTGAGGGTGTCGTTGAGGGTTTCAGCGGGGCCGCTGAAGCACAGATCACTGAGGGAGAAGCCGAGCACTTCGTCGGCCTGGGCGAAGGTTGCGCTCGCCTGGGGGAAAGTAGCTACCAAGTCGGCGCCCATGCCGACTTCCTGCGATCCCTGGCCGGGGAAGATGAGCGCGGTAGCTCGCCAATTGATCATCATGTGTCCCTTCTTTCTGGTTGTATGCTGGTCACGCGCCAGGGTTCATAACGCAAAGAGCCGTGCACGTCAAGGCACGGCCCCAGCATTTCTGAAACAGGGAAATGGCTGCTGTGAGCTACTGAGGGGAAAACCCGGCCTTTTCGGGCCGCCGCACCGCCTACTACAACACTTCATACAACACACGCGCCGGGGCATAGGCCAAAACAGGAGAAAAAGCCATGCCCCGCAAACGTGGTGACGGCTCCATTATCCAACGTCGTGACGGCCTCTGGCAAGTGTCGCTTCAAGTCAGCGGCACCCGTCGCACCGCATACGCCAAGTCCGAACGTGAAGCGCGCGCCAAGCTGCGCGCCTTGCAGCAGCAAGTCGCCACAGACGGGGCATTGCCCACGCCTGGCAAGCGCACGGTTGGCGACCTCATTGACGCCTGGCTGACCAGCGCGCCCGACCTCAAGCCCACGACGGTTGCCCGGCACCGCTATTTCTTCAACGCCTACGCCCGCGCCGCGCTGGGCAATGTGCGCCTTGAGCGCGTCACGCCTGACCGTCTGCAACGTCTGTACGCCAGTCTCACCCCCTCAGTCGCCGAGCGAGTGCACCGCATTCTGCACCGGGCCTTTGCCGTCGCCGTGTTGTGGCGCTGGCTGGCGTCTAACCCCTGCGACCGGGTGCTGAAGCCCGCCTACCAGCCCCAGCGCCGCGAGTTATGGACGCACGACGAACTTCAGACATTCCTGGAAGGCACCGCTGGCCACTGGCTACAACCCCTCTGGCTGCTGCTGCTGGGAACCGGACGGCGACTCGGTGAGGCGCTGGCCCTGACCTGGAACGACGTGGGCTTGGGCGTGGCTGTCACGGTGAATGGCACACTGCAACGGCTTGACGGCGCGCCGGTCGTCACCACGCCCAAGACCCCCAGCAGCGCCCGCACAGTCATTGTGCCGTCCGAAGTGACCGCCGCGCTTCAGCGCCAGAAGACACAGCAGGACGCCTGGCGAGAGGCCGCCGGCTGGCAGGATGCCGGGTTCGTGTTCACCGGGCAGACGGGCCAACCATTGCACGGGAGCACCGTTGCCCACGCCCTCAAGCGCGAATGCGCGCGACTCGGACTGCCCGCCGTCACCCCGCACGGACTGAGACACCTACACGCCAGCCTGCTGCTACACGAGGGGGTGCCCGTGACCGCCGTCTCTGCCCGACTGGGCCATGCCAATCCGCAAGTGACCATGAGCATCTATGCCCACGCGCTGGCTGGCCAGGACGCGCAAGCTGCCCAAGCCATAGGCCGCGCGCTGGCACCAGCGGTGCCCGTTGAGAATGACCCGGTAGATAGCAGTGTCAGGGCGGTACCGCCCCGGAGTTAGGAAAGGGACAGCAATGGGAAGGAATACACGACAACCACACGTGCGCATTTACTGGCGGGAAGGGCACGATGTAGCCTTGCGCGCGCGCCTGGAAACAGACGTGCGCAAAGGCAAGGGCAGCGCGTCGGCCATCTGCCGTCGGGCGCTGGCGGAGCATTACGGCTTTGCCCCCCGCCCCGACACCGCCCCAGAAGCGCGCGCGCTGACTGAGGAACTGCGCGCCCTCACAGAGACCGTCACCCAGCTACAAACGCAGGTGGCCCAGTTGACCAGCGCCGTGCTGCAACTGACCGCCGGGCAATCGGAAGTGCAACGCCTGACCGCCGCTGTCATAGAGCTTCAGCGCCAGAGTGAGGTTTTTCGTCTGGCACTACTGGGCGCGGTGTACGGCAATCGCGCAGAGCGGGCCGCCGCTGCGCAGACTGCCGCTGCCATACTCGCCAGGGCGACGAACGGGAACGGGGCAAACGGCCATGACTGAAATCAGCGAAATGGATACCGACAACCTCTTGCGGCGCGCGGGCGCGCGCTTCAAGCCCGGCGCGCGCGTGCTCTATCGTCCGGTGTGTACGGACAAGACCACCCCCGCCACTGTGCGCGCGGTGCTAGCTTATATCACCGTGTGCGCGGCTGGCATGGGCCAACGTTCGGCGGACACGCGCGTTGAGTATCGCCTGTGGCTCGACACGGGCGAGCACATTGTCGCACTAGATACCGAAGTATTGTCTTGTGCTGCTGAGACGGTGCGCCCGCTGCCCGAAGACATTCGTGACATAACCCTCACCCTGTTCAGCGGTAATCTGCTGAGCGACCCCGACGGCGTTGACCTGGAAGCCAGCGCGCGGGCGCTGGCCAGCATGATTGAGAGCGCGCTGGCGGCGGAATACACCAGCGCAGAGATTGACGTGCGCATAGAGCACGCCACTGGCGTCCGACCGCCGACCCTGGTCAACGGTGACCCCCACCACGAGGCGCACTGGGACATTGATGACCTGGTGCAAAACTGTTGGGCCACGCTTGATTGGATTGTGCCCGCCCATGATGAGTAGGCACTGGTTCGGGCAGCACGAGCGGGCTGGCGTCTTCAACACCTACTGTGTCTGGCGACTGCCGGGCACACGTCCGCCGCCCTGCCCGCGCAGCTATGGCCAGCGCATCACGCCGCGTGCGGGCTGGCTGACCGCGCGGCGACGAAAACGAGGAAGGCTGGCACGTAACGTGCCATAGCAGGCGCAGAAGCGCCGGGAGAGTAAAAAAGATGAGAAACGGTGAGGTGTTCGTTGACGTGTGGAACTGCCGGGCGCGGCTGGCGCGCTATGAGCAGTTGCCGGACGGCGGCATGACCTGGAATTACGCCGCCAACTGGGAAGACCTTGAGGAAGCCGCAGAGGAAGCGGTAGACGCGGCGGGCGGCTGGCTGACCGCCAGCGGTCACTACCCCTGCCCCGACGAACTGGCGGAGCGCGCCGTCTGGCAGGAATGCCAGGAAGCGCAATAAGCCCGCCCGACTGTTGGCTGACTAAGCCAGCGCTTTTTGACGGACTTGTTACGTCAAAAACGCTGGCGCAGGAAGCCCAGTCGGGCGCGTGAGGCGCTGCTCTTGCGCCGAACGTACACTGCCCCCCAACGCGAAAAATCCGGCGGACACGGCGGCCCAGCTACCCCCGACCTAGTAATACGGGGGTAGCTGCCGAAAATGAGCAGAGGTATTACATGCCGGACGTGAGGGAAAACGGAGCCGTGAGAGGCTCCATAGACTGGTTCCGTTACTCGGTGCCCGCCGACGTGGGGCCGCGCGCGGCTCTGCCCGCGCACCCGCTTTTCGAGCCGTCCGACCGTGAGCTAACCCCGCTGCGCTTCTATGACCATGCGCTGGCGTTGGTAGCCGGGCGCTGCGACTGGCACAGCGAGCGCCTGGAAAGGCGTCTTCTGGTTACGCTGAGTGGCTCCGAATGCGCGTTGTGCGTCACAGAGGGGGGGACATGGCCGACGTGCTGCACCACGCGCTGGTGTGTGTCTCAGGGCGCGTCACGCGCCTTGATTTCGCATTGGACGTATTCGCTGACGCCGACCCAATGGACGTGAAGCGGGCATGGGACGCGGGCCGCGTGCGCTGTGCTGCGCAGACGTGCGGCGACGTGGGCATGACCGGGCCAGGCGGGACGGACTTGGGGCGCACGGTGTATCTGGGCAGTCGCAGCAGCGAGCGCGTGCTGCGCGTCTATGACAAGGCGCGCTGTGAAGGCTTGGACGGCCCCTGGGTGCGCATTGAACTGGAATGCAAGGGACGCTACGCCCACGCTCTGGCCCGTACCATGCTGGCCAGCGGTATCATCCCGGCGGGCAAGGCGGCGCTGCGCGCGTTCGTGGCCGCCGATGTAGACTGGTTCACAGCGGCCCTACACAGTGTGGAGCATGTGCCCATGACCCCGCTCGAAGAGAAAGAGACTGACCGACTGCGTTGGTACCGCGAGCAGATTCTGCCGGCGATGGAACACGACCTGGCGCGCGGCCCGGAGCGGCGCTGGTTGCGCTTTCAGCTGCAACGTCTGTTGGACGAAAGCGAGCAGTATACCCAGCACGGGCCGGTTGTGCCCCCCGTGCCCGTTCCAATCAAAGTGGCGCGGGGTATTCGCACGCTGGCAGAGTACGAGGGGCTTGACCGTGCCGGCCTGCTGCGCGCGCACGAGTCGGGCAGCGACGTGGTGTTACGCGAGCTTCAGCAGCGGGGGTACCGCTGGGACGCTAAGCGCCGGGAATGGGAGCGGGGGTGACGGCGCTGGGCTTCATGACCGGCCCACGCATTACCCAGCGCGCGCGGGGCAAATCGGACAATGTGTCCGTTTTCGCGCACCGGTTTGCAACCTGGTCAACACCCTATCTGGCAACGTTGCCAGATAGCGCCTGCGCCGTCGTACCGGTGTACGCGCTACAATGAGAGCGACCCCCGCCGGGCGGCGCATGGCCAGCGCCCGCAAGCGTTCGTGCCCGTACACGAGCGGCCCGGCGGGGCCTAGTGCACCTGCGGGGGTGTGGGCATGACAGCGTTTGCAGAGCGGGCGCAGTGTGAAAAGGAAGGCGAGCCGTCATGCCTTGATTGGCTGATTGGGGATAGCAACGACCCGCCTGACCACGTGTGTGATGTAATCGCGCAGGCTTCAACAGCGGTGTTTGCCGCAGAACGCGACCTGTATGGGCACCTTTACCCCCCGCGCCCAACTCAAGACTTGGGCGCACTGCTAAACCCGCCGCCTTCCGTTCACGCCTACGTAAGCAATCATGAATACATAAACTCGTGGCCCTTGCCTATCGGCAAGGGAGCGATTGCAGAATGGTACAGACTGCAAAACACAATGCGACATGATAAAGGGGAGTGGTCACCGCTGATTGTGACTTCCAGCGTGCTGGTAACTCAAGACAACGCCTGGTTGGGCCTGGCCGCTTGGCGCATGTTAGGCACGGGCACCGCATGGCTGCTGGGGCTGGTAGAGCGTGTTCAAGGGTTGGTCTACTTCCTACCCCCTACCACAGAGCAGTTGCCAACTTGGTGGGCCAGCGAAGATGAGCAGATTAGAGCCGTCAATGTGATAGACGCCGGCGGCAATCGCCCGTATGCCCGACACGAGTTGTGGCGCTGGGCTGCCCCCGTCGTGCTAACTGAAGCCCACGCTCACACCCGCGCCGACTTGGACGCCCTGACAGCAGCCGTCCGCCCACTCTTGGGCTGGTACCGCGAGGCGCTGCTGGGCAAGACGTTCAGAACTGGCGGCCCGCCGCCCCTATTCACTACCCAAGACCAGTGCC
>DYGW01000034.1 GCA_020724485.1 Thermoflexus sp.
CGCAATCTTATTTGTCCATCCCTCCATTCGAATGGAGAGGGGGCGGCGAGGCGCGCCAGCGCCGAGCGGGGGTGAGGTAAACCAGGGCGTGGGGACTGCCAGATCAGGGGCGAAATTCTCTGAACCGCAAAGCAGAGAAGGGCGGGTTTAACCCCGCCCCTACCGGCAGTTCTCGCGTAGGGGCGTATCGCATACGCCCCCGTGCTTACCAGTTGCGCGTGCCGGTATAGTAGTAGACGTGCTGGCAGTTCGGCTCGCTGGTCAGCACCAGGCTCATGGTCATGGTCAGCGTGGTGGCGCTGGTGAAGCTCAGCGTCATGCTCACCCGGCCCGTGCCCAGGACATTCGGCCCGCTATAGGCGTAGACGTTGGGCTGAATCCGGCTAAGGAAGTAGGGGCTGGCCTCCATGCCCTTCCACGAGAGGCCGCCCGACGCCGGCGCAATCGCCGCCAGGTGATCGCAGAAGTTGATCGCCGGCGCGCCGGAACACTCGCCGGTCATGTTGTCGCTGCCGGGGCGCATCTGCCAGACAGAATTCGCGGTGGGGGCCAGGTCTGCACCCCCCGCGGGGGCTGCATCGCCCTCTGCCGGAACCGGCGGCGGGGCGAAGACCAGCGGCGGTGGTTCCACCTGGACGACGGCCTGGCACGCGCCAATGGCGCGCACCTCGGCCTGCGCCGCCCACGAGGGCTGCGCGCCCGTGTCAAGCAGCCACCAGGGAGCGCCGTCGGGGTCGTTGGCCCAGCCGGTGGCCGTGTACGTCGCTGCCGTCGAGAGGCTGCCCAGCGTACCGCGCTGCGTGCCCGGCCCCACGCGCAGTGACACCTGTGCGTCAGGCGCGGGCGCGCCCACCAAACAGGCTACCGGCTCCGCCAGCAGGTCGAGCGGCGCGTAGGCTACGTCGGCGAAGGGGTAAGCGCGCATTGCCACCGGCGCGGCGACCGGGGTCAGACCATCGCCGCCACCCAGATTGACCCGCGCCCCTCCCCCCGCCGCCACTTCGACCGGGACGCCACGCGCTGTGACCGTCCCCTCATCGGCCAGCACGCGGACGGTCAGGGCGTCGCCCGGCGCGGCAGTGACCAGCAGCGTAGCGTCGGCGAAGGCCAGCGTCACCTGGTTCACGGTGATCTCGGCTGGCTCCTCTCCGACGAATTGCAGCAGCAGGCCCGAAGGTGCCGCCGCGCACGGCGCGTCGCCGCTCATCAGCGTGAACGACTCGAACGGTGCGCCCGTCAGTTTGACCGGCGTCACGTCGTTGGGCAGCAGCACGGTCAGCGCGTTGATCGCGCTCTGGTCGCCTTCCCAGCCGATCAGCGGAGCGAAGGCCCAGGCGATGCCGCCCGCGAACTGCACGCGCAGCCAGTCACCCTGCTCGTTGCGACCGTCGGCCAGCGCCTCTTCGCCGGCGGCGAGTTGGCCCACCACGCCATACGTGATGCCCGCCCCGCTGCGCAGGTTGATCTCCGCGCTGCCCCGGTTGAAGACAGGCAGGGTGGGGCGCTCCGCCCCGGCGACGACGGGCCGCGCGATCTGCGCGTCACCGAACAGGACGCCCGTAATTGTCGCTCCCTCAACGGCGGGCAAGCCAAGCATAGCCACGCCCCAACCCCCGCCCGCAGGATCGGCGGCGGCGGTCGCCAGCACGTCCAGCGCGTCCAGGGTCGTGCGGTCGCCAGCGGTCACCGCGGTTAGCTCACTCGCGCCCAGGGGCCGGACGCTGATGTCGCCGTGCCCGTAACACACCTCGCCGGGCAGCAGCCCGCCGCAATAGATGCCCGCCTCGGCGATGGCCTGCTCGGCCAGGGCCACACACTGATCGCCGTCCTGCGCCGCCGTGCGGGTCACAGAAGCGGCCCTGCCCGTCACGATCAGGAGGCCGATCAGCAGTCCTGCCAACACACTACGCGCTCGTCCGTTTGTCATCGCTCCGCTTCCCTCTACTCTGTGGTCTCCGTGTTGCTGTGGTGGATAGTTGTTGGTTGTCAGGTATCGGTTGCCAGTTGTCAGTTATCAGGGTGTTGGAGGTCGGTTGTTGGTTCTAGAGCGTGTTATGAACTCCGCACGCTACGCCTAGCGTGCAGTGCGCGGCGCACGTGTAGCGCACTGACCCCACCCTGTGGCCCCTCCCCGCTGGCGGAGAAGGCAGGCTACTCCCCTTTCCCTGCTAGCGGGGAAAGGGACCGGGGGATAGGGGTCAAAAAGTGCATAACACGCTCTAGGCCATCCAGCCCCAAACGCACTATAATCGCGGCGTGCGCTGTCCGTCTGAGACCATCCGCCCGGCAAAGGAACGCCCATGCGCCGCTCTCGCTCATTCTTCTTGCTACTCCTCCTGCTGGCCCTGGCTCTCGCCGCGTGCGCTGAGTCAGTCAGCGCGCCGGACGCCATCGAAAGTTATCTCAAGGCCAAGATCGCCGCCGATGAGGGCAAGCTTGCCAGCCTGTCCTGTGCCGCCTGGGAAGCGCAAGCCGCGCTCGAAGCGGCCCCCTTCCGCTCGGTGAAGGCCCAGCTTGACGGCCTGGCCTGCCGCGAAAACGGGCAGGACGGCAACGCAACCCTCGTCACCTGCGAGGGCACCCTGGTGATCACTTATCGCGGCGAGGCTCCTCGCCAGCAAAGCCTGACCGGGACAACTTACCGCGCCGTCAAAGAGGACGATGCCTGGAAGATGTGCGGCCAGCAGTAACCGTCATTCTCCCTCTGCTGCCGCCAGCACCGCTTCGAGCGTTTGCAGCGTCAGCAGATTGCGCATGGTGAAGCCCGCTGCCAGATTCTCGTCCACGAAGGCACACACCGCGCCGGACGCTGGTACCGTCATGTGCGTCGGGTCGGCGGGGTCTACACCCCGGTCGGGCAGCGGTTCCAGCGCCAGCCACAGGTTGATCAGCGGCACATCATATGCCAGCGCCACTCCCGCGACGATCTGGTTGAAGAGCACCGTCTGCTCCGGGAACTCCGGGCGGTGCGGGAACGTACTGAGCACGGGTAGCACCCCGGCGCGGATGGTCTCCACAACCAGCGCCCGCAGGAAATAAGCGAACTGGTCGGCGGTGAGGTACTGCACGTCGTTGGTGCCGAACATGATCAGGGCGATGCTCGGCTGCATAAGGCGCAGCTCACAGCTTAGCGGCGTCTCACCCGCCTGGCAAAACTCTGGGTTGGCCCAGATCGCGTCGAGGACGCTAGCCGCGTTGAAGCCACCCGCCGCCGCCTGGCTCTGCCGGGCGAAGGAGTCGCGCTCCTCGGTGCGGAACTGGGCAATGACTCGCTCCAGATGTGCGTACTCGCCCAGGGCGTAGTCGCCCGCGCCGATCGGGATCAGAAAGTAGGGATTGTCCGTCATGCAGTCGCCCACCTTGATGAAGGCGTGCGGATCGCCCCCGCGCGCGAGGCTGTGGGCGTAGATCGCTCGCGCGTTCTCGCTGATCTCCGGCACTAGTGGGAAAGAGGCCAGATCAATGGCGGTCACCTCGTTCAGGTTCAGCGGGTCGAGGACGGGATCGGGCAGGTCGAAAGGAGTGGGCGTCGGGGGTGGGGCGGCCCCGGCCAGGGAATCACCCCCCGCCGCCAGTCCCAACGCCACCCCCATGATCGCGCCCGCTCCCCCGGCCAGAGCCAGCAATCGTCGCAGCATGGTTCGCTCCAAAGGTTCACCGACGAAATGCCCCCTTGCGGTTTGGGGCGAGTTTACACTGGGCGGCATATCGTGTAAAGTCGAGGGACGGTAGTGATCGGTTGTCAGTGATCAGTCGTCAGTGGTCAGAGGCGCTGCTTTGTTGTGCCCGGCCCTGGCATAGACTTCCGAAGTTTCCAAAACTTCGGAAGTCTGGTGGGGGGCTGGCGGGGCGTATGGCCATACGTCCCTACAAGAGACGCCGGTTCCGTTCTGAGGGATACGTGCCACCAACCACCGACCACCGATCACTGACTGCTGACAACCGACAACTGATAACCGAGCACCGACGACTCATAACTCCCGACCATTTCCTATGTCCCGCCGACTCCTTCTCGCCGCTCTCGCCCTCGCCGCCGCCGCCTTGCCCTGGATCGCGCCGCCGCCGGAGGCCACCGCCCAAGTCCAGATTCAGGCGCTCACCCCCTACGCGCTGATCGCCTACAGCCGCCCGGATCGCGCCGCGCCCATCATCGGAGTATTCACGCCCCACGCCAAAGTCGCGCTCGAAGGGCGCAGCGCCGACGCTGTTTGGGTGCTGGGGCACAGCACGGATGGCAGCGTGCGCGGCTGGATCGAGCGCCGCTACCTGCTGCTGCCGCCGGATGCCACCATCGCACGCTTGCTGGTCAGCAACGAGATCATCTTCGTGCCGCCTGTCGCGTCGCGGACGGACAGCGCTCACAGCGCAGTGGACTTGACCGGCTATCCGGTGGTGCCCGTCGGGATGGGCCGCGCTCGCGCCATCTACGAGACGGGGCGCATCCTCGGCGCGAACGCGCGCGCCGTCGCCAAAGTGGGCGACTGCCTCTCCGACAACCAGCATTTTCTCAGCCCGTTCGGGGGGAGCCGCTACAACCTGGGCGAGTTCGCCTATCTGCAGGGAGTGGTAGACCACTTCGGGGCGTCGTTGGCACTGGACAGCCTGGCCGCCTATGACGGCCTGGTGACGAGCGCCGTGCTCGATCCCGTGTTCGCCAACCCGCTGGCCTGCCAACCCGGCGAATCGCCGCTGCGCTGCGAATACCGCGTGCACCGGCCCAGCATAGCCGTGATCATGTTCGGCGCGCAGGACTTGCTTTTCACGCCCGCCGACCAGTTCGAGCGTAACCTGCGCCAGATCGTCCACGAGACGGTCCAGGCCGGGGTGATCCCCCTGCTAAGCACCTTTCCGGGCAACCTGGAACGCTGGGAGCAGAGCATCGAGTACAACCAGATCGTGGTGCGGGTGGCGCTCGACTACGACGTGCCGCTGATGAACCTGTGGCTGGCGTTGGAGGCGCTGCCCAATCACGGGCTGAACGAGGACGGGCGGCACCTCAGCCCGCCATTCACCGACTCCGGCGACCTGGCCCCGGCCAACCTGCAGCGCGGCTACCCGCTGCGCAACCTGGTGACGCTGCAGGCGCTCGATGCCGTGTGGCGCGCGGCGATGCAGTAGAAAAGCAGTCCTCGCGTAGGGGCGGGTTTCGAAACCCGCCCCTACGGGACGCAGGAAAGTCCGCTTCTGTGCGCTGGGCGCGGTATCCGTGCTAATTCGTTAATCTGCATCAATACGCCCCTACGGGTGCGGGCGCGCCACCACTAGACTTCCGAAGTTTCCAAAACTTCGGAAGTCTATCCCGGGGCCGGGCGCAGCAGAGCAACGCCCCTACGGATCAACCGACCCTCCAACCCCAACTACGGACCACTGACAACCGATCACTCCCTTACGGGTACGGCACCACCCAGTCTTCCGTGCCGCTACCGCTCGCCGTCCAGCCGGCCAGCCCGTTGTAGTTGACCTGCCACCACAAATAGCCGTCCGCGCAGCGCGGCCCGCCAATGACCGAGAAAATCGCCTCGCCGGGGATGCTGCCGACTTCGGCGGCGGCGGTGCCCGGCGCGCTGCGGACCTTGTTGGGCAGGCCCGGCGTCACGCGCCCCTGCCCGCCAACAACCAGACTCGATGGCCGCACGCCCAGGCAGGCCGGGTCGTCCAGGCCGCCGGGCGCGCTGGTGGGGACGCCTCCGGCGGGTGGCGCGGTCGCGGGGACGGCCTGATCCGCGTCGTAGAGGATCTGCTGCCAAAGCGTATAGAGCACCTGCAGCGCGGTGAAGTTGCGCACGGTGTAGCCATAGCGCAGGTTGGCCGCGTCGAAGATAGTAGTCACGCCCGACGGCGGCACTGAGGGGTGCACGCCGTCCGTTGCCAGCCCGCCATCGGGCAGGGCGATCATCGCCGAGTAGTAATCCCACAGCGGCACGTCGTATGCGCGCGCGGTGGCGACGATCATCTGGTTGAACTCGGCCACGCGGCCATCGGTGGCCGGGTTGTAACGCTTGGGCGGGATCGTGCTCAGCACCGGGATCACGCCCATGTTGATCGAGGTCTGCACGATGGTTTGCAGGTTGGCCTGGAAGGTCGCCGCCGGCATCCCGCCGGAGTCGTTGGTGCCGAACATGATCAGCGCGACGGTGGGGCGCGTCACCCGGTACTCGCAGGCAAGCGGCGTCTCTCCCGACCGGCAGATACCGGGGTCGGCGTTGGCCGGGTTGAGCACGCTCTCCGTGCTCCAGCCGTTGCGCGCGGCCATAGACGACGCCGCGAAGGGATTAGCGCCGCGCCCGTTGGGGCCGGAGAAGAAGCTGATCGCCGTGCCCAGGTAGCCGTACTCGCCCAGTTGGTACGTGCCACTGCCGATCTGGGTCAGGAATTGCGGCGCGGCGCTGATGCTATCGCCCACGCGGGTGAAGGCGTGGGCCAGATTGCCCTTCGCCAGTCCGTCGAGGAAAATGCGCCGCGCGTTCGCCGACACGCCCGACACCACTGCGTAACCCGCAGCAACAGCAGTTGGAGCATCCTGAGCTGTGCCTGTCACGCTGACGACGCTCAGATCAATAGCCAGGGTGAGATATTGGGCGGCGACCCAACCGCTAGTGCCGTCGGCCAGCGCCACCTGAACCCAGGCGCTGTCTGCCGTGCGCCCGATGACGCTCAGCGGGGTATTGGCCGCCAGCAGGGTGACAATACTGCCTGCCGTGCCGGGGCTGGCCCGCAGGCGCAGGTTGCCGCAAGTAGGGCAGACCTGGGCCGCCGGCGCCGACGTGGGGGCCGGCGTGCTGGTCAGGAGGATCACCGCCGTGAATGAGGGCGGAACCGTCGGCGTGGCCGAGGACGCGCGGGTGAGCGACGGTTGCTGGGTGAGCGTGGGCGCAGTGGTCGGCGTAGCGAGCGCCAATGCCGTAGCGGTTAGTGTCGGTGCGCTCGTCGCCGTGAAGATAGCGAACGGCGTGCGCGTCGCGCTCGGCGTCAGCGTCGGGGGAGGCTCTTTGGTGGGCAGCGCGGCCTCGGTTGGCGGCACGGTCAGGGTAGGCGCGGCGGTCGGCGTGGAGAAGACGAATGCGGTCGCCGTAGGCGGGGGGGGGGCGGGCATGTCGGTGCGCGCCGTCGCCCAGGCGATGGGTGTGCCGAGCGTAGGCCGGGGGACGGTCGTCGGCTCCTCGCCGTCCGTGCTGAACGTGCATCCGGCCAGAGTCGCTGCCACCGCGACCGCAACCACCGCCATCGCCAGAGGGTATCTGAAACGGTTCATCTGTGCGCTCCCCACACCTGCGCTGGGTCCATGTATGCATTGCCCCGCACGGTATTGTAGCCCAGCTTCACGCGACGCACATCTCGCCCTGGCTTGACCTCACCCCCGCTCGGCGCTGGCGCGCCTTGCCTCCCCCTCTCCGCTGCGGAGAAGGGGAAAGGCTGAGTGCAGCGAGGCCAGGGGGTGAAGTTGACGGCTCAGCATCAAGCGTGTCGCTGACAACCCTTGCACGCACCAGCCCCTATGAAGTGAACCTGCCTGAATCCCCTCCCTTCCCTGCCAGGCGTAAACCGACTACAATGAGGGTGAGCCTGGCACATCTGCCCGTAAAGTTATTTTTCCAGGAGACTTGCCATGAATATCACCGAGCGCGAACAGGATGGCATCACCATTTTCGCTCTGGAAGGCCGCGTAGATAGCGAGGGCGCGCTGGACCTCGACCTCGCCCTGCAGACGGCTGTCTCCGAAGGCAAGCACAAGCTCGTCCTGGAGATGGATCGGGTTCGCTATATCAACAGCGCCGGGCTGCGCACGCTGGCCGACATTCTGACCCAGGTGCGCGCTGGTCAGGGCGATCTCAAGCTGGTGAATTTGAGCCAGAGAGTAGCGCGCGTGTTTCAGATCATTGGCTTCGACAAGTTTTTCTCTATTTATGCGACGGTAGACGAGGCCATCGCCAGCTTCTAGCAGCGCGCGCGGCGAGCGCCTGGCGAAGCAGTCCCCGGCACATAGGGGGCTGTTTTTTTAAAGGGGGGCGTGGCAGGATTGTTGCCAGACTTCCGAAGTCTGCGGAGACTTCGGAAGTCTTCACCCGCCCAGAGCGCAGCAGCGCAGCATCCCGACGAGAATCGCGCCAGCAGATGACGGATTAGACAAGGCACCGACTCATGACCTTTCTCGGTGAGCTTCGCGTCCAGGCCCGGCAAGAGAACCTGCGCCTCATCTCGCACTTTGTGCACGGCGTGGGGCAGCGCCTCGCGCTGTCCGACAGGGCGCTTTTTGACCTGGAACTGGCCATCGAAGAGGCCGCGACCAACATCATTCACCACGCCTATCCAGGCGAGCGCAAGGGCCACCTGCTGATCTCGGCCAGCGAAACGGGCGACTTCGTCCAGGTCACGCTGACCGATTGGGGCCTCCCGCTGGACCCGACGAAGGTCAAGCCGTTCGACATCAACGCGCCAGTTGAGGCGCGCATCAAGGGAGGCATGGGCCTGCACTTCATCCACGCGCTGATGGACTCGGTGGAGCGCACCACCAGCGCCGAGCCAGGCCAGCCCAACACGCTCAAGCTGGTCAAGCTGATCGAGCGGGCCGAAGCCGGGCAGTCGGCGATGAGTCCCGTGCAAGAACTCAACGCCATGCGCTCGGTCAGCGAGGTGATGACCTCGAATATCAAGCTCGATGACCTGCTCAACCTGATCCTCAGCAAGCTGGTTTCCACCATCAACGCCGAGCGCGGCACGCTCTACCTGGTGGACGAGGAGCACGGCGAGTTGTGGTCGCGCGTGTTGCTCCAAGACACCGGCCCACTGTCCGAGATTCGCCTCAAGATCGGGGAGGGGATCGCCGGGCACGTTGCGGCGACCGGCGCAGTGCTCAACATCCCCGACGCCTACGCCGATCCGCGCTTCAACCCGCAGTTCGACAAAGTTTCCGGCTTCCACACGCGGACGATCCTCACCGCGCCGATGCTCAACCCCCAGCAGAAAGTGATCGGCGTGGTGCAGCTTCTGAACAAGAAAGATGGCGACTTCACCTTCCGCGACGAGCGCCTGCTGACGGCGATGGCCGCGCAGGCGGCGATCAGCATCGAGAACACGCGGCTCTATCAGCAGGAGATCCAACAGCAGCTCATCAACCGCGAGCTGGAGACGGCTCATTCCATCCAGGCAAGCTTCCTGCCCGATCGCATCCCCGCGCTGGCCGGGTGGGATATCGGGGCGCTGTGGTGCCCCATTCGCAGCGTGGCCGGCGACTTCTACGACTTCCACGCGCTGGCCGACGGGCGGGTGGGGGTCGTGATCGCCGATGTCTCCGGTAAGGGCATCCCGGCGGCGCTGTTCATGGCGCTCAGCGTGACCGTGCTGCGCTATGGCATGAGCATCAACCTGCCGCCGGAAGAAGTCCTGCGCCACGCCAACGAGATGATCATCTCCGAGCAACGCTCGCGCATGTTCGCCACCACGTTTGTCGGCTACCTGGACCCGGATAGCGGCGAGATGCTGTTCGCCTGCGGGGGGCACAACCCGCCGCTGTGGTACCACGCCGCGACCGGCGCGGTGGACTACGTCACAGCGCAGGGGGTGGCCGTCGGCATCTTCAAAGAGGCCGAATTCATCCCCGCCCGGCTGCGCCTGGAGCCGAGCGACATCTTCGTGTTGTACACCGACGGCATCACCGAAGTGCTCAACAGCGAAGAAGAAGAGTTCGGCGAAGACCGGCTGGAGGCGCTCATCCGCCAGCATACCGCGCTCCCGGCGCAGGAACTGGCCGACCGGATTCTGGAGACGATCAACGACTTCGCCGCCGAGCAGGAGCTTTCCGACGACGCCACGCTGGTCATTGTCAAGCGGGCGGGGGGGGGAGAGTGATCAGTAGTTGGTAGTTGGTCACCGGTTGCTGATGAGGCTTCCGAAGTCTAATGAGATTTGACAGGGGTACTGCTCTGCTGCGCCCGGCCCCGGAATAGACTTCCGAAGTTTTGGAAACTTCGGAAGTCTGGCATCGGAGCGTCCCATCGCCGGCTCTGCGGAGCAGTATTTTGGTGGGGGCGATTGCTTATGAGAATGGTCCTTCTCATCAGCAATTCGATCATTCCCCCCTCCCCTATCTTGCCAGGATGACGCCCACCGGCTCTCCCGGCTGCTCTTCACTGTCCTCTACACTGTCCGCGCGCTCGGCGGGCGCGCCCGGCTCGGCCTCCAGGATGATGCGCACCGAGCGGTCGTAAGTGAGGTAGTTCCACACCCAGTTGACGAACACGTTCAGCCGGTTGCGGAAGCCAAGCAGCGTGATCAGGTGCAGCACCAGCCAGGCCAACCAGGCGATGAAGCCGGTGAGCTGTACCCGGTAGAAAATCCAGGCTACGGCCCGGCTGCGCCCGATGGTCGCCATGAGGCCCCGGTCTTTGAAGCCCGTGTAGGCGAAGGGCTGCGGCGGCTGCCCGGCCAGGCGGCGCAGGATGTTGCGCGCGGCCAGGATGCCTTGCTGCTTGGCTACCGGGATCAGCATCGGGTACGGCTCGCCCTGTTTATCCTCCAGGTAGGCCATGTCGCCGACGGCGTAAATATCCTCGTGCCCGATCACCTGCATGGTGGGGTGAACCGGCACGCGATCCCCGGCGCGCAAAGGCACGCCCAGCAGCGCCGCGATGGGCGACGCGGTGACGCCCGCTGCCCAGATCAGCGTGTGGGTGGCGATGGTGCGGCCATCGCTCAGGCGCACGGAATCTGCGCCGGCTTCGATCACGCTCTGGCCCAGGATGACCTCAACGCCCATGTCTTCAAGCTGCCGCCGTGCGGCCTCGCGCAGGCGCGGCGGGTACGGAGCCAGCAGGTGATCGCGCAGCTCGATCAGGATCACGCGCCCGTTCAGACCGTCAACCTGGTGGGCGAACTCCCGGCTAAGCACGTACTTGTACAGCTCGCGCAGCGCGCCCGCCGTCTCCAGGCCGGTTGGCCCGCCGCCAACCACAACCATTGTAGTCAGGGCGTCGCGCGCCGCCGGGTCAGCAGTCCAGGCAGCGGTCTCGAAACACTTGAGGATGTGGTTGCGCAGGATCACGCTGTCCGCCAGCGTCTTCAGCCCGAAGGCGTGGTGCGCCAGATGCTCCTGGCCGAAGTAATGCGTCCGGCTGCCAGCGGCGACGATCAGAGTGTCGTAGCGTTCCTCGCGCGTCCCGTGCCCGGTGTGTACCATCACCGTCTTGCGGTCCGGGGCGATGCCGGTCACGTCGCCGCGCAAGAAGCACACGTTGGGCATCCCGCGCAGGATGCCGCGCACCGGATAGGCGATCTCGCCCGGCTCCAGGCCGGACGTGGCGACCTGGTAGAGCAGGGGGGTGAACAGGTGGAAGTTCTGCCGGTCAATGAGCAGCACGTCCACGTCAGCCTTAGCAAGCTGCTTGACGGCGTACAGCCCGCCGAAGCCCGCGC
The DNA here is from genome assembly GCA_020724485.1 of Thermoflexus sp. Lineage (GTDB taxonomy): Bacteria > Chloroflexota > Anaerolineae > Aggregatilineales > Aggregatilineaceae > UBA2029. The sequence continues at coordinate 11,410 of DYGW01000034.1, forward strand.
CGATGATCACGATGTGGGGTCGCTGGGCCGGGGTCATGGGGAAAGCCTCCTACTACTTGTGAAAAATTACACAGAATTTCTATAATAGAAATTAACATAATTCGACGCGGATGCCCAGTGGGGGAAAGGGGAGTGAGCGGTTGTCGGCGAACAGTTGTCAGTGATCGGTGATCAGTAGGGGGCTGCTCTGCTGTATATCGTGCAACACCAGACTTCCGAAGTTTCGGAAACTTCGGAAGTCTGGTGTTGGTGCGTTAGCGCCGAGCGGGGATGAGGTAGGCTTTCTACTGCATGGCCCCGCGCCAGACCGCGTCGAGCGTCTGCATCGTCACCAGGTTGCGCGTAGTGTAGCCCGTTGACAGGTACGGATCGGTCAGCATACAGGCAGCGCCATACGGCGGCTCGCCCAGGTGGAAGCCATCCGGCTCCAGCCCGTGATTGGGCAGGGCTTCCAGCGCCAACCACAGGTTGATCAGCGGGATGTCGTAGTCCAGCGCGATGCGCACCACGATCTGGTTGTACAGGATCGTCTCTTGCCAAAAGCCCAGATTGCCGGGGAACGTGCTCAGAATGGGGATGACGCCGGCCTCGATCGAATCTTCAACGATCTGGCGCATGAACGTATTGAACTGAGCGGGCGACATTACCAACAGGTCGCTCGTGCCGAACATGATGACGGCCACGCTGGGCCGGTGCAGCCGGAACTCGCAGGCCAGCGGAGACTCCCCGTTCTCGACCTGGCAGACGGCGGGGTTGGCCCACATAGACATCAGCACGGCGTTGGCGTTGAAGCCGTTATGCGTCGCCTCGCTGTCATAGGCCAGCGACTCGCCGAAGTGATTGATCACAGGTTGGAGATGGGCGTAGCTGCCCAGGTTATAATCGCCCCAGGCGAACGAGTTGAGGAAATACCAGTGCTCCGACGAGCAGTCGCCCACCTTCGCCACGACGTTGGGATTGTTGCCCAGCGCGCGCCCCGCCAGGAAGATCTGCCGCGCACGACTGGTCGCCCGGCCCACGACCGGATAGGCAGCCAGGTTAATCCCCGTCACGCTCGCCGCATTGAAGGGGAGCATCTGGATTTCGCGTTCCCCGGCGTATTCAACAGCGGGCGCAGCCGCAGGTGCCCCGGCAGCCACAATCTCGGCGCTGACCGGCAAGCCGGCTGCGCTGACTCCGCTAAAGGTGAGATATTGGCTGGCCAGCCATCCTCGGACGCGGCCATCAGGCGTATGCGCCAACACCCAGGAGCTCTCGGCGTTCCGCGCTTCGAGCACCAACGGCGTGCCGGCGGGCAGTTGGCCCAGGGCGCTGTGCTGTGTCCCTGGCCCGCTGCGCACGTTCATCTGATAGCGGGTTGCAGCTGTTCCCCCGCCCGCTGCCGGGGCTTCTGGCGCGCTCTCCGCTGGGGCGGGTGCTGGCGCGGGCGCAGGGCCAGGGACGATCTCCTCGCTGAGCGGCAGACGGATCGCGCTGACTCCCGGCGAAAAAGCGAGGTAGAGGCTGGCCAGCCACCCGCGCTGCGCGCCATCCAGGGTGCGGCCCAGCACCCAGGAAGCGTCGGCGTTGCGCGCTTCGAGTATCAGCGGTGTGCCGCCGGGCAGCGTGGCCAGCGTAGCGTAACCGGTGCCCGGCCCGGCGCGCATATTGAGCGTATAAGTGGTCGTCGCGTCGCTGCCCTGGGCGGCTGCCGGCGCCCCGGCGAGGGTGAGTACAAAGGCGGCGGCCAGCGCCAGGAACGCCATTCTACGAAGCATAGATGCACCTCCTTACGCCCGGCGATCCCACGTCTAAGTACACGGCAGCCCGGTGAAAATCTGAGCCTGTTCTCACTGTACCTGATGTGGGGCGCGGTGTAAATAAGCGGTCAGCCATCAGCAAGAACCTGGGATGCTGTTCTGCACGCCCGTCGTAGGGGCGTATTGCGATACGCCCCAAACAAGGCGCGACGGAGCGGCAAAAAGACTTCCGAAGTCTCACATAGGCTTCGAAAGTCTGCTCCGCCCAGGGCGCAGCAGAGCAGCGCCCTCACCGGTTCTCGCTGACCGCTACCTCACCAATTTACGCAGCGCCTTGCCGTAATTCACCAGTGTATTGAGCAGGAAGCGCGGCCCGCCAAGCTGCCAGCGTCGGATCAACCGCTCGATCAGCCCGGCCCCCGCTCGAACCAGCAGCCAGGGTATCCCCAGCCAGGCGCGGGATGGCGTGGGCGCGGGGCTGTACCCCGCTCGCCGGAACGGGCCGCCGGTCACGCGCTGAGCCAGCGCCACTTCAGCGGGCGTCAGCGTTTGCGCCCAGCGACCGAGCGCGTCGGCGACGATCCCCTTGCGGTCGCTGCGATCCCCTTCGGCGGTGTTCCACCAGCGCACGTCGAGCATCTCCGCCGCGAAGTCCAGCCCCAGGAAGGCGCACACCGCCCGCGCGGTCGGCTCCGGCAGGGCGACCAGGTCTTCATAGCGCAGGGTATGCAGCCGGTCGGGGTGGGCGCGGCGCGCGTCCTGCCCGGCGCGCACGGCCAAGCGCCATTCCAGCGCGTCCCAGAACGGGTCGTAGACACGCTCCAGGGTGCGGACGCGCTGCTCTGCCGGGTCGAACTGCGTGGCCGCGCGGATAGACTGCTTGCGCTTCTTTTTGGAGGCCAGGATGTCGCGCGGGTCGCGCACGATCTCCACGAAGCGCGCGTTGGGAACACTGCGCAGAATCTCGTCAATCAGAAAGATGTGCTGCGGTGTCTTCTCCAGCCAGCGTGTTTTGCCCGCGCGCGTGGCCAGGTGATCGAACACCGCACGAAACACTGCGCCATAGGTGCGCGGCTGGGCCGCCGCGCGGATCGCGGCCAGGTCAGCGGCGGACAGCGCGGCGATCTCTGGACGCCAGCAGCGGGGCAGGCTGCGCAGGCGGGCCGGCTGGCCGCGCTGGATCAAGTCGGCCAGCAGCAGGGCCAGATTGTCTACCACGCCCTCGTCGCTCAGGTCGGGGTACAGCCCGCTGAGGAACGGCAGATAGGCGAAGTAGCGCGTTTCGTCGGCAGCGGCGAAGACGGCAGGGTGGGCGGCCAGGATGTTGTGCAGCAGGGTGGTGCCCGAATGCATGTACCCCACGACGAAGACTGGGGCGTTAGCCGCAGTGTTCATTTCCCCTCCCGCTGGGCGCGCGCGTACTGGGGCACGGTACGCGCGATGAAGTCGCTCACGTCAATTAGCTCGGCGAGCATGTGCTGGCGCTTGGCCCCCCACGCGGCGGGCGTTGCCGGGTCGGCGAGCAGCGCCCGCGCTTTAGCCAGCGCGTCCGCCTGGCCGGTCTGCGGATCGTGGAAAGCGTAGACCATGTCGTAGCGCCGCTCAAGCTCGGCGATGTAGCCGCGCCGCGACGTGGACAGGAAAATCGCCGGCGTGCCCAGCATGGCGCACTCAGCGGCCATCGTCGCGCTTTCGCCGAAGAACAGCCGGGCGAACGCCTGCAAGTGCAGCATGTTGCGGCGCGGGCCACGCAGCGCCAAGGCTTGCAGGTCGGGCGGCAGCGGCTTCTCGGCGCTGAGGATGATCCGCCCGTAGGGGGCCATCGCCGCGATCACCGCGCGCAGGTCGCACACGCCAAAATCGCCGACATCATGGCTGGCTCCCCAATTGACCAGCCTCACAATGATGAACGGCTCGCCGGGGCGCAGACCCTCAGCGGCCAGCGCCGCCGGGTCTGGGGTGAAGGTGGCCGGGTGGGTGTAGGCGAGTTGCTGGTAGCCGTCGTAGCGAATGTGCCGGCTCCCCGCCGATTTCTGGTAGGCGCGCGGGGTGATCACGGTGCGGGCCAGCGGGTAGGTGAGCGCGTTGGCGACGCGGGCGTGCTCAGTGTCGGAGAAGACAACGACCGGCACGCGCTCTGGCAGGCAGCCATAGACGAGGAACGTGCCCGCTTCGGCGGTGGCGACATCCGGGCGAAAGCGCCGCACGACCCGGCGTAGTCCCCAGGCGCGCTCGGCCAGCTCGACGGCCAGCCCGACAACGCCGCGCCGCGCCCGGCGGCCAATGCGAATGTGCTCCAGCCCAAACTCGTCCAGCAGCGCCCAGGTGATGTCTTTGTTGCGGCTGGTGAGGCACAGCGCGTGCCCCTCGCTCTGCCAGCGGGCGAGGGCATGGCGGAAGAAGTGCGCGTGCATGGGGTGGGTGATGTCCACCAGAATGCGCATGGTCAGCGGTCGCTGTTGATGTAGCGTAGCAGGGCGATCTGCTCGGAGATCAGCCCCAGCATGAACAGGACGACGCCGATGCTGATCGCCAGCCCGCCGAAGCCGCTGAAGCGGCTGACCAGGGCCAGCTTGCCGATGGTGTATGTTCCGCCCATCAGCAGAAAGAGCAGGCTGATCGGCAGGAATATCTTGAGCGGGACGAACAGCGTGCCCAGCCGGGTCAGCGTCAGCAAGAAGCGCAGCCCGTCGCGCAGCGGGCGAATCTTGCTGCTGCCCGTGCGCGCCGGCGAAGCGAACGGCTGGTAATGAACCGCGTATCCGGCGCGGAACAGGCAGATCGTCAGAGTGGTGGGGTACGAAAAACCGTTGGGCAGCAAGTACAGAAAGCTGCGCGCGATGGGCGCGCGCACGGCGCGAAAGCCGGAGGTCAGGTCGGGCACCGGATAGCCGACGATGTACGAAGCGTAGGCGTTGAACAGGCGGTTGGCGATGGTGCGGTGCCAGCGGGCCTGCGTGCCGGCGCTTCGCGCCCCGACGACCATATCGTAGCGATCCATGTGCCGCAGCAAGTTCGGGATTTCCGCCGGGGGGTGCTGGCCGTCGGCGTCCATCAGCAGGATGATCTCGCCGCTGGCGGCGCGGATGCCGGACTTAACCGCCGCGCCGTTGCCGATGTTGTAGGGGTGCGCCACCAGGCGGGCGGCGGGGTGCGCCCGGACAATGGTCGCGGTGCCGTCGGTTGAGCCGTCGTCCACGACGATGATCTCATCTACCAGTGGTTGGGCGGCCACCTGATCCAGAATGCCGCCGATCACGCTCTCTTCGTTGTAGACGGGCATCACCACCGACACGCGCTGCGCGTTAAACACCGGCCTGCTCCCCCCTGCTGTGAGTTGGGCACCGGGTACGATAATAGCCGATGGCGGGGCGGTTGTCAGGGATCAAGTAGTCAGTGATCAATGTTCGATTGTTGGTGGTTGGTAGGGGCGGTGCGCTGCTGCACCCCGCGCCGGACAGACTTCCGAAGTCTGGCGGAGACTTCGGAAGTCTGATTCAAGGTCTGCCGCGCGCTGGCGGGCGGCTTTGCGCCGGGCGGAGGCTGCACTATGATCGGGGCACCGAGGGCGGCAGCGATGAGTCGTGAGGTGACCATGAGGATACGCGGGGCGAGTCTGACGGCATGGGCGGTGGCCCTGGTGGGCGGCGGGCTGTACGCGCTGCAATCGGCGAGCGCGGATTCCGGAGGGCTGACGCTGCGTTACGCTGCGAGCGGCGTGCTGACAGCGGCGGTGGGCCTGGCTGTGGCTCGCTTGCGGCGGCATGACACGCGCGCCGCGCGCACCCCGACCCCCGACCCGGCGACGCTCGCGCTGGCCGGTGTGACGGCGCTGTGCCTGTGGGCGGCGGCCTGGTGGCTGATGGACTGGACCAATTACATCCTGAACCGTCAGGCGGGACAGTTGGCGCTGCCCACGCCGATCTCTGCCGTGGAAGACCGGTTGCTGGGCCTCGATCTCGGTCCGCTGAGCTATGAGCTGGGCATCCTGGGGGCGGTGGTGCTGCTGCCGCTGGCCCAGGGATGGCTACTGTGGGGGCTGTTCCAGCCGGAGATCGAGGCGCGCACGGGGCCGCGCCGGGCGGTCGTGATCGCCGGGGTTGCTGGCGGGTCGCTGATGGCTCTCTCGGCGGTGCAGAATGTCGCGCCGGCCATGCCCTGGGGTCTGGCCTCCTGGCCCGGCTACACGCTGATCGCGCTGGTCGCTGCGCTGCTCGGGGCGCTGACGCGCTCGCCCTGGCCGGGCGTGACTGCTTACGCGGTGTATGCCTACGCCTCATTCGCCTGGCGCGCTGACCTGCTGCGCGAGTTCGGCGGCCTGGACTATTGGGACCCCAAGTGGCTGACGGTCGTCGTGGTCGGCGCGCTGGGGGCGGGGGTCTGCCTGCAAGTGATCCGGTTTCGGGCGGGGCACCCCCCGGCACGGCTGCCAGGCGATGGGCGGACTGTCCGCGCCGGGGACTGGCTGCCGCTGGCACTGTTGGCCCTTGCCGTGCTGGTGCTGGCCGCCTGTGACGTGGACGCCCGCCGCGCTAACGCGCAGGCGAACGCCCCGCCGGTCGCCTTACAGACGCCGCAAGAGTGACACCAGCAGGCCCACCAGTCCCAGCGCGCCCAGCGCCAGAATGGGCACGATGGGGGCCAGGCCGGTGTCGGCGGTGGGCGTGGGGTTGGTGCGCGGGATGATGACCGGCGTGACCGTGTACGGGGGGAAGGTGAACGTCGGCAACGGCTGGCCCGGCGCGACCGCTGGCCCCGCGCCCGGCTCCGGCGTGAAGATGCCCGTAGGCGTGATCTGCGCCTGGGCGGTCAGCGTCGCCGCCGCGCCCGGCGTGGCGGTGACTGCGTCGGCAGTCTGCTGCACGGCCAGGAACGCCGGGTTAATGGTGGGGACGCTCTCTAGCTCGACCTCCTGAATCTGCCCTGTGTCGCCGCTGACCTTCACCACGCTCTCGTGCACCCAGGCCGTGCCGCTTGGCGAGTCGGGGAACTCGATCCAGTACCATTGGAAACGCTTGCCCAGGATGGCGTAGGCAGTGCCGGGGTAAATCTGGCCGACCCGGTTCTCGCTGATGTCAGGGCCAGCGCGCACGTTGGTGGCGTCGGCCAGCGCCTCGGCGACGGGGCGGCCCGCCGAAGTGGGCGTGCGCGTGGGGCTGGCGGTGGGCGGGCCGGGGGTCTCTGTGGCGGTAGGGAACTGAAGCTGCACCGGCGTCGGCGAAAGTTGGGCGCGCGGCTCTTCGCGGCCTGGGCCAGAGACCGATCCGGCCCCGGCGAGCGACACGCCACCGATCAGGATCAGCACGCACACGGCGACTGCCAGCGAAGCGCGCTTGTCCGCAGCTTTCATGGGCCTGCACTCCCTCCTTTCCGGCACAGCATTCAGCATGTTTCCGGGCGGCGCTTAGCATACCGGAAACGGGCAGGCCGGGCAAAGTGAGGCGGGCAGAGCGACAGGGCAAACGCATCGAACGCGCGCACCGCTTTACCTCATCCCCTGGCCTTGCTACGCTCGGCCTTTCCACCTCTCCGCAGCGGAGAGGTAGAGGCGAGGCGCGCCAGCGCCGAGCGGGGGTGAGGTCAGCGACCCTACGACCCAACCGGCGGCTCCCTGACCATTGAAAACTGAGAACTGATACCAACAACCAACCACCAATCGCCATCCCCCGTTCTGTGCTACAATGCCCCCATGAGCCGCCGCCCGCCGATAATCCTGCTAGCCGCTCTGCTCGCCGTGCTGTGGCCGGGCGGCGCTGCGCGTCCCCCGGCTGCTGCCCAGGACGGCCCGGCGACTCCCCCGCCCCCAACCCCTCCAGAGGGCCTCACCGTAGTCGGACTGCCCTTCGCCGACACGTTCGACGCCGCCGGCGATTGGCTGCCTTCTGGCACCTGGACGTTCGACAGCGAGACGGCGTTTGACGGCGGCGGCTGGCTGGCCGACAGCGGGCCACGCTACACCGATAGCGTGCTGGAATACGCCCATGCCCTCGACCTCAGCGGGGCGCTGAACGCGCAGTTGATCTTCCGCCAGCAGGGGACGTTGTCCCCCAGCGATTTCGTCGCCGTTGACCTGAGCCTGGATGGGGGCGCAACCTGGTTCATGATTGACCAGCAGATCGGCCTGGCTGCCGACTGGGAAACGCGCGCCGTAGACCTGACCTACTACCGGGGCCAGATCATCCGCCTGCGCTTCCGCGTCAGCACGGGCGCGGCGCTGGACGCTGTTACCCCTGTGAACACCAGTTACCGTCTGGACAACCTCACCGTGCAATATGTGTTCGTCCCGCCGCAGGTAGTCTTCACCCCCGCTGACCTGGCCCCGCGCACGCTGATGGGCCTGCATCTGCTCGACGGGGCGAAGCAGGAGCCGATCCTGGACATGGCGCGGCGGCTTCGGGCGATTGGCTGGCCGCTGGGCACGCTCAAGGGCACGACGGGAACCGAGGCGATCCTCACCGCTGTCAAAGCGGCCTCGCCAGAAACGGTCACCGTCTACCGCTCGCTGCTGGTGGGCGGCAACCTGGTGGACTGCCCCAACGCGAACCGGGACCCGGTCGCCGAGGCGCACGGTTGGCTGGCGGGCCTGGCCCCCTACTGGGCGCGGGTCAACGCCGACTACTACGAGATCATGAACGAATGCCTGCCCCCGGCGGAGTGGCTGGTACCCTTCGCCCTCGAAGCGATGAAGATCGCTGGACAACGGGGCCAATGCCTGCTGTTGTTCTCGTTCAGCGCCGGGCAGCCCACCCCGGAAATCTTCGCCCAATTGCTGCCCGTGTTCGACTACGCGCTCCACAATCCGTGCGCTTCCGGGCGACTGCACGGCATCGCGCTGCACACTTACGGCCTGGACACGTCCACCCTCGTCTCGGAGTCCGGGCTGTACCTGGGCTTCCGGCACCGGCTGCTGTTCGGGTCGGTGCTGCAATACCTCCCCGAAGCCCTGCTTGTGCCGGTCTACTTGACCGAAGCGGGGCCGGGCGACGGGCGCGTGCCCTTCACCTGCGAGCAGATCACCCGCGACGTGATCCAGTACACGCGCCAGCTTGAGTACGACCCCTATGTGCGGGGGTTCCACCTGTGGAACGTCGGCCCGTCCGGGGAATGGCTAGACGCCAGCGAGTGCGTGTCGATGATCCGCGATGCGCTGTTGGCGTACTACGCCGGGCGGTAGCCTCCTCACCGAAAACACGTCGTCACTCGCGCAAGGCAGCCGCTGATGTCCGCCGACCTCTCATGCGCCCGCCGTGAAGCGCACGGTGATCGGGATGCGGGCCAGCGCCGACACCGTCTGGTCAATGGACTGGTTGAGGCGCTGGGTGAGCAGAGCGCGCGCGTAGGCGTTGCGGGCGCGAACGGTCAGCACCCCGTCGGCATACGACACCGCCTGCGCGCCCTCAACCCAGCCGATGTAGGTCGCCCGGTTTAGCTGCGCGTGCAGTTGATCCATCGTCGCCCGCCAGATGTCGCGCATGGACAGCATCCCGTCACCGGGACGCACGTCCAGCCCATCATCCGGCGCGGGGGACTTCGGCGCAGCAACGGGCAGCGCGACGACGGCAGGAGCCTGCCCGGCGGGCAACTCTGGGGTCGTGCTTGCGGCAGGCGGCGTGGCGAACGCTTCGCCCAGGATCAAGTCCATATCAAAGGGCAGCAGATCGCGGTTGCGCTGGGCGATCTGTCGCCACAGGTAGCGCCCCTGCCCCATCCAGTTGCGCAGCGGGAGTTGGGCCAGCATCTGCCAGCGATCCCAGTGCTCGACCGGCGGAATATCCGGCAAAGCCTGCCAACGCTGCACTAACCAGCTCAGATAGCGCGGCGGTTGTTCGATGGTCTTATCACCACACACCGCCAGGATCAGGGCCACCAGGTCGCGCTGTGACAGGCGGCCCGTCATGGCCATCATCCAGGCGGGGGTGTGCGGCTGGACGGGCATCGGCCAGGAATCGCGCAGCCACACTTGCACCGGGGCCGCGTTGCAGAAGGGTGTTTCGGGGTGTGCGCGCAACGCCTCCACCAGCATTTCCCGAAGACGTTTCACCGGAGTGTCTATCTCTGGAGAATCCGCAGCAGCAGCAACAGCCGTGTCTCCCTCAGCTAGCGCCGTCTGGTTGGCGGGGATGGGATGCTTGCTGCTGTTAGAAGATGCTGGTTTTTTCTTGGAGGATGCTTTTGTATAGTTCTTCTGATCTCTGTGCACGGATGTGGCAGACCCCTGTGTACGGATGTGGCAGACCCCCCTGCTTCCGGTGTGCGCAGATGTGGCAGACCCTACTATATCCGGTGTGTTGGATTGTGGCAGACCCTGTTCGTTCCGGTGTGCACGAATGTGGCGCACCCCCTCTTCGCCGGTGTGCGCGGATGTGGCGGACACTACTAGGCTGGGCCGGGTGACGCCGTCGTTGGGCGCGTGCTCTTCCAGGACGATGCCCTGTGCCGGCCACGTGCGCAGCAACGTGTCGTAGAGCGCGCGGTCTTCCGGCGCGACCGGAATATCCAGCGTCACGCGGAACTGGCGCGCGACGCGCTGCGGATGGGACGGATCGCGGCCTTTCTGCGTCTCAAGCTGGCAGAAGAAGTCGGCCAGCGCCCACCCCTCGCCGGATGCGGGGGCGTTTTCGACGTTGCGCCGCCACCATTCGCGCGGGCGTCCGATGGCAGTCAGGAGCACGTCAAGCGCGGGCAGCCAACAGGTATCGCGGCGCTGGCCTTCGGCGGGGTTGTCGTAGACCGCGCCGCGCAGCCACAGGTAGGCCCAGGCCAGGTCGTGCCCCAGCCGCGCCCACCAGCGCGTGCGGAAATACTGTGGGACGATTACTTTGCTGGTGCGCCCGTCCTCGCGCACCAAGGTCAGGTGACGGTGTAGCGCCTCGGCGACCTCCGCCCACTCCTGTTGGGTGGCGCGATCGGGCGCGCGCCAGCCCTGGAAAGCGCGCTGCAAGACCTGGCGGGCGGTAATCGCCTGCCCGTTGGGGAAGCGCGGCGCGGGGTCGCGGGGGGACTTGGCCCAAAGCTGGCGCGGTTCCATGCTGAGCGCCTGGCGGGCAGCGGCGATGGGCGACGGGTCGAGGGTGGGCAGCAGATCACACAGATGTTCTGCATCTGCTGGAACCAGGGGATCATCCATGCGCACGGCGTAGCGATTCGTCTCCTGGATGATCGTGCCGTTCTCTGCCTGGCGCCGCTGCCCGGTCTGCACGCGCACGAAAGCGGACACCCAGGGCGCGTCCAGGCAGGTGTAGAGGTGGCGGCGCGACATGGCCGCCTGGCGGGCGAGCGCCTCGCCACTGATGGTGATGGTGTCGTCGTGGCTGCGGTAATCAAGCTGGCGCAGGGTGTTGATCACGGTGGCGGCGTCTGGCCCCAGCAGGGGCAGCCAGCGTTCGAGAAAATAGCGGGGGACGCCCATCACGACATCGTCGCGCAGCACGGCGCTGTAGGGTGTGGAATAGGCTTTGGACAGCTCTAGCACGCTGTCCCCGATTGGCGGCGTAGCCTCAGACATCCGACAGCCCCCTTGAGGTAGTGCCGGGGACACCTGCCGCACGCGGCGGGCTGGGTGTCCCTTACGGCGAAGACGCAGTCAATCCGGGCGAGAGCATAAAGAGAGTTCCCGGCCAGCAACAAAAGCTAACAAAGGGTCTCATGCCCGGCTGCGCGCGTCGCGCCGCCATCCAGAGGGTGCATCCTGCTGCCAGGCGGGAGTGCGCCCCTCTGTGATGTTGCAATGGTATCATTGATGCTCATCCGAGTCAACAAATCCGGTGCTAATGATGGGGTTTTTGCATTTTTCATGACTCCCTATATACGCATTAAGGGACATTTCGATTCCTGATGTAGTTAGGGTGTGATGGATTTCGGCACATTGCAGAAGTGTGGTATAGTTTTTGTCAACCTGGCGGGTAGAGAAGTTATTGGCTTTTCAAGTTTAGCACAGGTGT
>DYGW01000305.1 GCA_020724485.1 Thermoflexus sp.
CCAGGGGGTGAGGTTGATAGCTCAGCGTCAAGCGAGTCGCTGACAACCTTTGCACACATCCGAACCCTTCTCCTGCCCTGTCGCGCTCCGCTATAATGGAGTCACAGGCAGCACACCCACAAGGACGGCTTGCGATGAACCCGGATGAACCCAGGACTCCACACGAGGACGAGGAATTCTCGCTCGATGCCGCGAGCGATGACGTCGGTGCCCCGGACGTGCCCGAATCGCCCGCCGACACGCTAATTATCCCTCCGGCGGGCGGGCCGCCGCGCGTCGTCGCCGAGACGCCGGTCGGTGGCCTGCGCCCTGCGTACCGCGCCCCCGGCGACGCAGATGAGACGCCGTTCCCCGCCGAGGAAGAAGCGCCGCCAGCCGGGGAACCAGAGCCAGCCATCGAGGACGCGCCAACGGCGCTCAGCGCCGAGGAGCCGCCAGCGGTCGAAGAGGCCGAGGTGGTCGAGGCTGCCAGCGAGCAGCCTGTCGCCAGTGAAGAAGCGCTGCCGGCGGAGCGCGAATCGGATGAGGATGCGGTCGTTGCGGCGGAACCGGAGCCAGAAATTGAGCCGGTCGCCGCGCCGGAGGCGCGCAGCACAGCCGAGTCACCGGCTGAGGTCGCGGGGGAGACTGCGACTGAGGTCATCGCCGAAATCGCGGACGCAGCCCCCGCTCCCATCGTGGAGGTGCCGGACTTGGAAGCGCCCGCGTCGGTCGTGCGCGCCGCCATCGCCGCTGCCGAATTCGCGCCAGCGGAGCCGGAACCCGCTCCCGCTCCTGTGGAGGAGACACCGGAAAGCCCGGCCTCTGCGCAAGAGTGGGACGAAGACCTCTCGCCCGCGCTGGCAGCCGTGCTGTTCGGCTCGCCGCGCAAGCCGCCCGCCGAGGCCACCCCCACTGCCGAGACCGCCGTTCCCGCGGCCAGGCCGCGCGCCCCGCAAATCGCCGGGCCGATCCGCCTGACGGATGAAGCGGAGGCGCGGACTCTGCCCCTCACAGCCGGAGAGCACGCCGCGCCAGCGCCAGACGCGGCGCTGACCGGCAAGGTGCGCTACACGCGCCTGGAGGAGCCGCTCAAAGACGAAGGGGGGCAGCGCGTCGTCGAGACGTGGGCTTACTTCAAGCCGGACTATCCGGGGTTGGACGGGCAGTTGGTGCGCGAAGTGCGCAGCGAGGAGGAGCGTTTCAGCGACGGATCGTGGCGCTGGCGCTACGAGCGGCAGTACGCCGACGGGGGCCGCGACCGCCGCGAAGTCCGTGCCAACGCCGACCGCACCTACTTCGAGCGGATTGACGAGATCGCCCAGCGCGATCCGGCGACGGGCAAGCGCCAGCAGATCAAAGAAGAAGCGGGGATGATCTTCGCGCCGCCGCCCCGCGAGGAAAAGCGTGGCCTGCTCAGCAGCTTGCTGCGGCGCGACGACGACGAGATGACCGGCCCAGCCGCCTGGCGTGAAGCGACGCCGGGCGAGATGCGCCAGGCGCGCAAGGACGGCGAGCGGGCGTTCAAACGGGGCCTGTTCGGCTGACGGCGGGGTGCACTAGGCCGCTTCGTCGGCCAGCAGGCGCGCGATCTGGTCGCAGAAAATCTCGAAGATGCCCCGGTACAGCCGGCCCTGGGCCGGCCCGTCCAGGTACAGCGCGCCGACAACCTCGCCGTTCACGCGCACCGGCCCGCACAGCACCGCCCCGCTCTTGCTCTGCTGCCGCTGCACAAACAGGTTGGATTCCCCGGTGCGCAGCGTGTGGGCCAACGCGCGCCGGTCTGGGGCGATGGCGGTATGCTCCACGTAGCGCCCGCCGATGTCGCGCCCGGTCACGTAGCGCATCCGCCCACTGTCATCGTAGCGAATGATGAAGCCAAACCGCGCGCTGAACTGCTGCAACGCGCGCATGACCAGCGCATCCAGGCGCGAGGCATAGCCGGGTTGGCGCGGCTCGGCCTGGACGGCCAGGCCAATAGGGGCGCGCGCCGACTCGTGGGCGGATGGCGGTGGGGCATAGGCAGGGCGCTCGCGCGGCTCGCGCGGGGCATCGTCGTAGCGCAGAGGACGCGGCGGGGGCGTGAGGCGGTTGCGCTGCGGGCGCGGCGCGTAGCCAGAGAGGGCAGGGCGCGTCGGAGCCAGGACGCTGTGCGGCGGCTCGCGCAGGGGATCGCTGCCGTCTGGCGTGTGGACGGCGGCGTCGTACTCGCGGGGCGCGAAGTCGTCATAGGAGTGGCGCGGGGGCACGCCGGGCTGGTAGCCCAAAGCGTCTGGTCGCTTGAGAAACGCGATCAAGCGTTGCACGATACTCCGTTGTGACATGGTACCACCTCAAGCCAGGGGGGCTTGACTGTCAATGACCCGTATGCACCCTCAGCATAGCACAGTTTTTCACAAAAGATAAATGGAACTTCAATACTATATTAACGATGCATCTCGCCGAAGAGGGTGCTGCGCGCCCTGACCGGAGTGGTCTATAATTGTGGGCAGACGCACAGAAAGGCAGTGACCGTGAAGCTCTCACCGAGAATGCGCACACTGCTGCTGGTCGTGGATGGGCTGGCGCTGGTTGGTGTGGTGGCCTTCAGCGTGCTGGCGGCGCTGGAGCGCGATCAGAGCACCTATGTGGTCGGGCAGATCGTCTGTGCGGTGCTCATCCTGGGCAGCACGCTGCTGCTGCACCGCAGCGAGCGCGCCCCACACTAGGCCGCACATGCCCCGGTTTCTGCAGGTTCGATCCAGGCAAAACAGGGATACACCCACGCGGGCGCATCCCTGCGTATGTGTCGGGCCGCGAGCGAGACGAGCGCCTAGCGCATCGCCGCGCCGAGCGTCGAGCAAGCCGGGCAC
>DYGW01000035.1 GCA_020724485.1 Thermoflexus sp.
GGGGGGGGGGGGGGGGGGGGGGACAAACACGTTCACGACTTGTTCGTGGACCCAATGTGTGTCTCGCCTGTACCTCAGGGTGTGCTATCATTAGCGAAGAGTCAACGGCTTTGCGAATGCGGGACAGGATAAGACTGCCATGAAGAGATCAGTGCGCCACCCGGCCTGGCGTTGGAGAACTTCGACCGTACTGCTGGCGTTGCTGATAGGGATCGCTCTTGCGCTGAGCGCCTGCGGCGACGACGCCCCCGCGCCCGCTGGACCGCCGCAGCCTGTCACGCCCGCCGAAGGCGACCCCACCCCGTCGCCCTACGAGCGGCTGCGCCTGCCGGTCGCCGACGCGCTCGCCCTGGCCTGGTCGCCCGACGGGAGCTTATTGGCAATTGGTGATGGGCCGCGCATCTGGCTCTACGACGGGAACCTCAAGCCGCTGCACGCGCTCGAAGGGCACACGGCGGCAGTGCGCGATCTGGCCTGGTCGCCGGACGGGACGCGCCTGGCCAGCGCTGGCCTGGATAACACTGTCCGCGTGTGGAACCCGGCCACCGGCGCGACGCTGGCAACGCTCGCCGGTCACACGGACTGGGTCTTCGCGCTGGCCTGGTCGCCGGATGGGACGCGGTTGGTGAGCGGCGGCGCGGACAACCGCGTGCACCTGTGGGATGCCAGTGGGGGCGAGGCGCTAAGCGCACTTGGCGAGGCGCATGTGCTGGCCATATCGTTCAAGCTGCTGGACAGCGAGGCGATCCAGACTGTCAACACGCTCGAAGCAGCGCAGAAGACGCTGGCTGCTATCGAGGCCGAACCGCTCGCCGATCTGGTGGCCCGCCTGCGCGCGACGGACTATCACCTGTTCGTCATCTTCGACGACCCGGCCTTTGTGCAGACACTGCTGGCCGTTGACGCCAGCGCGTACCGGCTGGCGCTGCACACAGGCAATGCGGCCCTGGACGAAGACCTGGCCGCCCTGCCCAACAGCGACGTGGCGGCGCTGCTGGCTATGCACGACGAACCGGCGGTCAATGCGGCGCTCGACGCGCTGGAAGCGGCGGAAGCCGCCATCGCCGCCATTGATTCCCGCGACGATACCGACTTGATCCGCACCGTGCGCAGCCTGCAAAACCAGGAGCTGGTCATCGTCATCACCGCCGCCAGCGGCGAGACCACGACAGCCGCCGCTGGCGAGGATTTCATCGCCACGCTGGCCGACCTGGAAGGCGAGGACTTCACCGTGTCGTTCGGCCTGGAGAACGGCGAGGCCATCGCCGCCAAGCTCCAGGACCCGGACTTCGTGGCGGCGCTGCGCCAGTACGACGAGGCTGTTGACGCGATTGGCGCTTTCAACGCGCGCGAAGATGCCAGTCTGCTGCGCCTGTTCGGGCGGTTGCGCAACCGCGACGCCGTGCTGACCATCACCACCGGCAACAATGACCTGAACGCGACTCTGGCCGCGCTCGACGACGCTGCGCGCGTCCGGCTGGCGCTGGCCCTGTTCGATGAGACGCTGCTGCCCGTTATGCGCCAGCTTGGCGCTCACAATTTCGATGTAGCCGCCGTTGACGGGCTGACCGCGCACGACCTGGGCACGGCGCTGGCCGAACTGCCGCACAGCCTGTCCTTCCAGGTGGAGGAGGACGAGGCGCTGGCCGCGAAGCTGGCTGCCCTACCCGAAAAGGACGCGCTGCGCGCGGCAACACTGCTCGACGATGTCGTGTTTCTGAGCCACCTCAATGGGCGGGCGCGCGCCCAAGAGACGGTAGACGACATCGCCGCGCGCGAAGACTCTCCCTTCATCCAGGCCGCCCGCGCGCTGCGCCTGGAGACGTTCCAGCGCGACGCGCAGGCCCACGTTCCGGTCGAGCGCCTCGACCGCCTGGGGTTCTACCTGCTCATGGCCCCGCAGGGGGAGACGGCGAGCGCCATGAGCGCGCAAGACGACGCGGAGATCACCGGCGCGCTGGAGACGTTGGGCGCGGCGGGCCTGGACGCTGAGATCGCTGCCGGGCGCTATACCCTGTTCCCCGCCCTGGAACCGGCGCAAGTCGAGGCGATCCTGGCGCGCGCCTTCGGCGATTCATTTGCGGTGCAGGTGCTGCGCGAGGCGAATGGGCACACCGCCAGCGCAACGGCGGTCGCCTGGTCGCCAGACGGCGCGACAGTTGCCAGCGGCGGCGCGGACATGACCATCCGGCTGTGGGACCCGCAGAGCGGGCAACTGCTGGCCGTGCTGGATGATCACGAGGACAGCATCACCGACCTGGCCTGGTCGCCGGACGGGACGCGCCTGGCCTCGGCAAGCTGGGATAAGACGGTTCGCGTCTGGGACTTTTCCGCCGGGCCAGACAAGGCGCGGGTGGCGGCCACGCTCAAGGGGCTTGACCGCCATGTTATCGCCCTGGCCTGGTCGCCGGATGGGACGGCGCTGGTCACCGCCGGGCGCGACGGGTTCGTGCGCCTGTGGAGCGCGGCAGACGGCCAGCCAGTCGCCGTGCTGGGCGCGCATGGGGCCGATGTGCGCGCGGTGACGTGGTCACCGGACGGCGCGTGGATCGTCAGCAGCGGGCTGGACGGAACTGTTCACGTGTGGGACGCAACGGAGGCGCTGGCGGCAGTCGGGTAGGAAGACTTCCGAAGTTTTGGAAACTTCGGAAGTCTAGGGGAGGGGCGTGTGCAGCCCGGCTTACCCGAAACGGGCCAGCACGGACTCGGCGGTCTCGTCCGGCACGGCGCCTTCCAGCACTGCGATGATCGCCTCTTGCAGGGCGAGCGCGGCGCTGCTGTTGCGCTGCGATTCGGGCACCAGGACGGCGGTCGTCAGCAAGTCCTGCGCGAAGTCGGCGTAGCCGCGGTCGTCCCACAGGCGCAGGGCGCGCGTTTGCGAGGGCAGCACGCCGAACGCCTCGGTGAACAGGCTTTGCCCGCCGATGCGCATCATCCAGGCGAGGACAACATTGGCGCGCTGGCGGTGTTCGGGGTTGTGGGTCGTGACCACCCACATCCAGCCGTCGAGCGCGGTGATCGGCGTCCCGTCCGGCGTGGGAATGGATACCGGCAGGGCGCTGGGCACGCTGCTGCGCCGGCGCAGGAAGGTGACGGTGTCCACGCCGACCAGGTTGCTGTCGCCGGTGACGAACTGGTTCCAGTAATCGTCGTAGCGCGTGTAGCCCACCAGCGCCGAGTTGAAGATGCCCGCCGCAGTGCCCTCGGCATAGTAGGTGAGCACTTCGAGCAGCGGCTCCCGATCCAGCGTGGCCGCGCTGTTCTCGTCCACCAGCCGGCCACCAGCAGCGCGATATTGCAGCAGCGCCGTACAACTCACCGGTGTAGCGCCTGCCGGGAACAAGTACCGCGTCCCGGCGTTGAGCACGTCGGCGAACGAGGCTGGCGGGGCGCTGAACGCCGCCGGGCGGTAGGCGCTGTGGGGCACGTTGAGCGTATAGGGCACTCCGTACAGCACGCCGTTGATCTCGCCCAGCGAGCGTACGCCGGGCAGCAGGTTGTTCCCCGCCACGTCCTCCGGCACCCAGTCATCCAGCGGGACAATCAGCCCTTCGTTGGCGGCAGTGATCATGTCGGCGCGGCGCATCAGCGTCAGGTCGGGCAGCGCGCCAGGCGCAACCGGCGAGGCGGTGCGCAGCGTGGGCAGGATACCGCCCAGGCCGGTCGTGCGCTTGCGGCGCACTTCAAGCTCGACGGTCGTGTAGGTTTGGGCGAAGCTCTTGAACTGGTCTTCGAGCACGTCACGGGCCGGGTCGCCCTCCGGCGGGTACAGCTCGTCCGGCCACCAAACGCGCACCTTCTGGTTGGCAGGGGTGGGCGTGATCTGCGCGGGCGGGGCGATGGCCAGCAGCTCGCGCTCAGCGCTGCGCGCCGAGACCAGCGTCGCCGCTGGAAGCTGCGCGCTGGTTGTGGGCGTGGACGAGGCAAGCGGAGCGGAGGATGGCAGCCGCTCGGCCCCGCACGCGGCGATCAGCGCGGCAAGCAGCAGCGTAGTTGCCAGGATCAATTGTCGCGCCATGCTCCCCTCCTTGAGCGGTGACCGCTGCACAGGGATCGCGCCAGCTCACGCCAGGTCGCGCAGCACGCGCGCGACCATCTGATCCAGCGTGTCGAGGTTCTCGACGGTCAAATCCGGGTCGGGGATATAGACGCCGAAGCGTTCTTCGACGAAGACGCCGAACAGCGCCAGCGAGAACGAATCCACCAGCCCGCCAGTGATCAGCGGCTCATCGTCGCGCAGGTCGTAGGTGGGGAGGCGGATCATGTCGTTGAGCACGAATGTGCGGAGCGTGTCGCGGACTTGGCTGCGTTCCATGATGTCCCTCAAGTGATCGGTTGGTAGTGATCAGTTCTCAGTTTCAAGTTTTCAGTGCGCTGAATCCTGGCAGCGATCCACCGACACCCGGCTGCTGATCACTGACAACCGACCACTGAGCACTTCCCTCTAAAACCCCTGATACACGAACGGCGCGCCGAGGTCGGCCTGCGAGAACAGGAACACCGCCAGCAGGGCCAGCGCCAACAGCGCCGCCTGGACGGGGCGCGACCAGCGCAGAAAGTGCAGCGGGTCGCCGCGCCGGACTTGCACCCAGTCTAACCACAAGGCCGGAAGCAGCGCAATAAATGCGCGGTACGACGGGCGGCTCAGATCAGACCAGTCGAGCATTCCCAGCCAGTAGTCGCGCGCGGCCCCTACTTCCGGCGCGCGAAACGGCACCCAGGCCAACAGCACCAGGACGAACACGACGCCTATCGCCAGCGTCTGCCGCCAGCGCGGTTGGAGGTGCGGCGGGCCTGCCGGTCGCCACAGGGCCAGCGCCCGCTCAGCAACCAGGTACAGGCCGTGCAAGGCCCCCCACAGCAGCATCGTCCAGCCGGTGCCGTGCCACAGTCCGCTGACCAACATGGTCAGCAGCGGCGGAGCGATCAGGTTGGGGATGTTGTCGCGGCGCGGGTTGCGGCGCAGCAGGGCGCGGCTGGTGGGGAAGTAGATGTAATCGCGCAGCCAGTGGGACAGCGTGATGTGCCAGCGGTTCCAGAACTCGGTCAGGCTGCGCGCGAAATAGGGCGCGCTGAAGTTCTCCGCCAATTCGATCCCGAATAGGGCGCTGACGCCGCGCGCCACACCTGTATACCCGGCGAAGTCGTTGTACAGGGCGAAGGCATAGATCAGCAGGTAGCCGGCCAGTTCCGGCGCGGCGAACTGGCGCGGAGCATCCCACAGGCCGGACGGCAATGCGGCGAACAGCGTGTCGGCGATCACGATCTTGCGCACCGCCCCCACGACGATCAGCGCCGTCGCCCGCTGGAGGGCGTCGTCGTCCACCACGCGCGGCGCAGCCAGCTTGGGCAGGAACGTCCGCGCCCGCTCGATTGGCCCGGCCAGCAGCTTGGGGAAGTAAGCCAGGTACACAGCGAAGTCCACCAGGTCGTCGGCGGGCGCGATCAGCCCCCGGTACACGTCGGCCTGGTAACTGATCACGGCGACGATGTAAAACGACATCCCGACCGGCAGCAGCACGTCGAGGCCGCCTGCTCCCGTCTGCACGCCGATCCGGTCGAGCGTGGCGCGCAGACCCGGCACAAAGAAAGCCTCGTATTTGAGCACGGCCAGCGCCGCCACGTTGACGGCGATCCCCGCCCACAGCGCGCCTCGGCGCGGCTGCCCATTGCGCCGGACGCGCTGCGCCAGCCAGAAATTGGCCAGCGTCAGCGCCCACAGCATCAGCAGGTACCACCATGACCACGTGGCGTAGAAGGCATACGACACGCCCAGCAGCAGGAAGTTCTGCGCGCGGCGCGGCAATGCGTAGTAGAAGGCCAGCGTGAGCAAGACCAGCCCGGCGAAGGTCAGGGAGGTGATGCTCATCGCGTCAATCCTGGGGTCGGGCAGCGGCGCGTGGAGCGCCCAGGGCGCGGGCGGCCTGCTCGCCCAGCCATGCGCTGAACAGGGCAGTGCCGCGCCCGTTGAGGTGAATCGAGTCCTTCCAGACGCCGTCCGGCGGCAGCGCCAGGGCCGCGCTACGCAGGAAGGGCACGCCCTGGGCATCTGCGCTCGCCTCAATGGCGGCGATCTGGGCGTCATAGTCCGCCGCCGGCAGGAAGTCGGTGTAGATGGTCGGGTGCAGCGGAATCTCAGCCAGGACGAGCGTCGTGGCCGGATAGCGATCCGGCAGGGTCACGAGATCACGCAGCCTGGCCAGCGCGCCGGGCGCGGTGTGGTAGTCTTTGAAGACTTTTCTGGCCCGCCACCAGGGATCGTCCCCGTCCAGGTCGAAGACCTCGTCGCTGGGGGTGTGCCCGTCCAGCGCGGCCAGCTCAAGCTCAGTGCGGCGGCGCTGATCCAGCCTCCCCTGGAAGCCCGGCGCCATCCAGTCATGGACGGCCAGGTAGTAGCGGTAGCTGAGCAGGTGATCGATCAGCCAGCCGTGCACGTCCGGCTCGCCGCGCTGGTAGCGCATCCAGGCGATGTTGGCCGGGTCGGTCGGGCGACCGCTGTCCACGTTGCTGCTGAAGTCGCGCGGGGACAGCCCATACACGAGCAGGCGCGGCTCGTAGCGCCGGATCAGGAACTCGGCCATCACCGGCGCGTCGGACAGGGTGATCTCGGCCAGGGCGAAGTTGAAGCAGCGCAGGGCTTCGCCGCCCGCGGCCTGGTAAGCCGCCTCGAACAGCCGGGGATTCACCCCGCGCCAGACGACCGAGCTACCCAGGAACAGGCAGTCTATGCGCCCGTCACCGTCCAGGATGCCATCCGCCAGATAGACCTTGATCTCGAAGTCATTGCGCGTGCTGCCGACGCTGGGCACGGGCAGGCGCTCCTGCACGCCCGGCTGGCGGGCGAGGAACTCGGCGGCGCCGACTAGGATTAGCACGAACAGGGCAGCCAGCAGCGCCGTCCGCCCGACCGGGCGGGCCAGGCGTAGCGTGCGGTTTTGGGGAAGCAGAAGGGGCTTCATGCGCCAGTGATCCTCAGCCAACGCGACCGGTTATAGCGTGCGCGCCGCCGCCGCGCAAACCGGGGTGCGCGCGCAAAGAGACCCATTGACAGCGCCGCGCATCCTGGAGTATGATAAATGGCGTAGTGAAGAGGTTGTTCGAACTCGGCCCCCTAACCGCGCGCAACTGATTCTTACAGCGCGCGGTTTTGTACGACCCGTAGGCAACTCCTCTCTCAACTACACCATCAGCAACCATCTTTATCTGAGGGAAGGAGTCCTTCACAATGTCCGAGCGTGTCACCGGCACCGTCAAGTGGTTCAACGCCCAAAAGGGCTACGGCTTCATCGCCCGCGAGAACGGCCCCGATGTCTTCGTGCATCACAGCGGCATCACCGGCAGCGGCTACCGCGAGCTGCATGAAGGCGAGCGCGTTGAGTTCACCATCACCCAGGGTCCGAAGGGCCTGCAGGCCAGCGACGTTGTGCGCCAGAGCGATCGCTAAGCGGCGCTTCATCGCTAAGCGCGCGCACGCCCCGTGTCTTGCGGCACGGGGCGTTTCTTTTCTTGACCGTATCGCGCCCTCGCCCAGCATGGGAAATTACGCTGCGTCCAAAACTGACCCTTGACGCCCCAGAACCAGCGGGTGTATGATACATTGCGTAGTGTAGAGGTTGTTCAGCTAAACGGCACAACAATACCGTGGTGACAACTTGTCACGACGGTGTTTTCTTGCGTCCTGCTCGCTCCTCACCCTACAGCATCGTCCATCTTTAACTTCCACAGGGAAGGGGTTTTTCGCAATGGCAGAACGTGAGACAGGTACCGTGAAGTGGTTCAACGCCCAGAAGGGCTATGGCTTCATCGCGCGCGAGAATGGCCCGGATGTCTTCGTGCACTTCTCCGGCATCACCGGTGATGGCTACCGCGAGCTGAACGAGGGCGATCGCGTGGAATTCGCGATATCCAACGGCCCGAAGGGCCTGCAGGCCACCGAGGTCGTGCGCCAGCGTTAGGCGCTGACTACCCGGCAACCAGACGCCCCGCAGCATCACGCTGCGGGGCGTTTTGTTTTCCAGGGGCATCAGCGGCGCAGCCGCCGCCGCACCACGCGCGGGAGGATCGCCGCCTCCTCGACGCGCAGGGCCAGCGCCGCTACCCAGAACACCGCCGCGCCCAGGGCCATCCCCCCGCCAGCCAGCAGCAGTCGTGGCAGGCCCGGCAGCAGGGCCAGGTACGCGCCCAGCGCCACCGCCATGATCCCCGACGCGACCAGAGTCCGCGCGGCGCTACTTAGCACGCGCCGGTCGTCCAGCCCGCCCACACGCTGGCGCAGCATGGCCCACAGCACGGTGCTCTCCACCGCGGTGGCGACGGACATAGCCAGCGCCAGCCCGCCGATCGGCCCGCGCGCGAATTCCGTGCTGTCCGGGTAGCCGAGTGCGCGGATCAACAGCAGCGCCAGGGCGATGTTGAGCAGCATGGTCGCCGTGCCCACCTTCACCGGCGTCCAGGTGTCGTGCAGCGCGTAGAACGCCCGCACCAGGATTTCGAGGGCGCTGTGCCCGGCCAGCCCCACGCTGAAGAGGGCCAGCGCCCAGGCTGTGCCCGCCGTGTCGCAGGCGGTCCACTCGCCACGCTCGAAGAGCAGCGCGATCACCGGCTCGCTGAGCACGGCCAGCCCGATCCCCGCCGGGATGGACAGGAACAACACGCCGCGCAGCGCGCCGGACAGCGTGCGCCGGAAGTGCTCGGCGTCATGCTGCGCGCTGAGCGTGGAGAGCGTGGGGAAGACCGCCGTGCCCACGCTGCGCCCGACGACGCCCAGCACGGTCATCATCAGCACGAAGGCGGTCGTCAGCGCCGTGACGCTGCCCTCGACCATGCCGGAGGCGAGCGCCGTGTTCACCCAGAAATTGACCTGCACCACGCCCAGCCCTAACACGCGCGGCCCCATCAGCAGCAGCACCTCGCGCACGCCGGGGATGCTCAGGCTCAGCGCGGGCCGGTAGCGGAAGCGCACGCGCATCAGGTCGGGAAGCTGCACCAGCAGATGCAGCCCCGCGCCGATCACCGCGCCCCAGGCCAGCCCGTGAATGTTCCCGCCGCGCGCCAGCACCAGCGCGCCGAAGATCAACCCGACGTTGTACAGGCTGGGGGCCAGTGCCGGTGCCAGGAAATGCTGGTGCGCGTTGAGCACGCCCATGATCAGCCCGCTGACGCCGAAGATGATCACCGTCAGCAGCATGATGCGCATCAGCTCGGCGGTGAGCACCTGCGTGGCGGGCGCGGCATCCGGCACGAGCAGCTCGCGCGCCAACGGATCGGCCAGGGCGAAGGCCAGCGCCGCCAGCGCCGTAGACGCCGCGATCAGCAGGGTGATCACGCCGTTGGCGAGCCGCCCCGCGCCGGTCTCGTCGCCCTCGGCCAGAAAGCGCGTGAAGATGGGGATGAATGCCGAGCCGAGCGCCCCGCCCGCCACCAGCACGAAGAGCGTCTCCGGCACGCGCTGGGCGGCCATGAAGGCATCGAGCGCCGCCCCTGCGCCGAACGCCGCGTTGATCGTCGCCTGGCGCACCACGCCGAGCACGGCGCTGGCGACGAAGGCCAGCATGACGACGGAGGCGGCGCGGGCGATCTGCCCGCCCGTCAGCGCGCGGGCGGAGGGTGTGGAATCAGTCACGGGTTAGCTCAATGGAGTAATGTTGTGCGCGATTCGGACAGTATAGCAGGCGAGATGCCGAACCGGAAAACTCGATTGTGCGCGGACAGACATACCTATAGAATGGATGTGAGGCTGAGCGATAGAGAAAGTCCATACCGATGCCATTATACGCCATCCAAGAGAAGAGTATTCGCCAACTCAGAGCCAGTCGGTTCAGCCTGGAGAAGGAGCTACAGCGCCTGTGCGAGGTCAATTTACCGCTGTTGTTCGGCGTGCGATTCATCGCCTCAGAGTTCTCAACCGGTGGACGACAACCTGGGCGAATAGATACGCTGGGCTTGGATCAGGACGGGTCTCCCACGATCATCGAGTACAAACGCAGCCAGAGAGACAACGTCATTAACCAAGGCCTGTTCTATCTCGATTGGCTGGTGGATCATAAAGGTGACTTCGTCATAGCTGCTCAAAGACAACTTGGCGAACACGTGAATGATCAGATCAACTGGGACCACCCGCGCCTTATCTTGGTTGCCGAGGAATTCACCGATTACGATAAGTACGCCGTGAACCGAATTGGATCCAATATAGAATTATGGACCTACCGATTGTACGAGGGCCAATACCTCTTTCTGGAAACACTCTATGCTACTAGAAGTCAGAAGAGGGAACTGGTCACAGAGGAAACGGTTGACACCCCATTACCGGAGATTGTGGAGGAACAGCAGAAGCAAGCAGTCTATGAACTCGAACATCATCTTAGGCGGAGACCGGAGCACACCAGAGACCTATTCTTCTCCCTGCGCGAAGGTATTCTTGGACTTGGCAGCGCAGACGCGGAGATTGTTGAGACCGTCAACAAACTGTACATAAGCTATCGCCACGGAAAGAACTTCGTGGAAGTCGAGGTTCAGGCTACAGGGCTGAAATTGCACCTGGACATCCCCCACTCCGAGATTTCCGATCCGCGCGGAATAGCCCGCGACGTGTCGTCTGTTGGGCACTGGGGCACTGGCGATGTTGAGGTGAAGTTCCATAACGCTTCAGATCTCGAGTATGTTCTTGGATTGGTTGAACAGGCATACGTGTACACGATCTAGGACACGGATATGAATGCCAGGAGTCTCGCTTTGTTGCGCGAGACTCCTGCTTCATGAGACTTTACAGGCAGGAGATAGTCCCGCTACTCTCCCCCCGCCATCCCCGTCGCAATCGCGTAGGTCGTCGCGGCGACGACTTCCGCCGTCATCTCGACCTTCTCCGGCACGACCGCCGCGTACACGTCGCCTTCGCTGTGCATCACGTCGCCCTCAGCGGTCTCCTGGCCCCACCAGGGGTCTTCCGCGCCGGCCCACTGCCACGCCTCGAAGTAGGCGACCGGCACACCCGCCAGCACGAACGCATAGTGATCGCTCCAGTCGCCGGTGAAGCCACCCCACGTGTCCGCCGGGGACGTGTCGAAGGGCAGGCTCATCTCAGCGGCCAGGTCGAGCGCCAGGTCGCGCACCCAAACCGGCCCGCCCTCGATGGTTGGCGCGGCGTTCTCGTCCTCCGGCCAGGTGATCACCGCCCCGGCGTAGACGTTCAGCGCCGTGCCGACGCCCACCGAATCAATATTGATCATGGCGATGATGTTGCTGGCAGCGTCGCCCAGGCCCTCCACGTACACATCCGCGCCGGGCGGGTCGCCGCCTTCTTCTGCGCCAAAGGCGATGAAGACGAGCGTGTGCTGCGTCTCGACCCCGGCCAGGGCGCGCGCCGTCGCCAGCATCACGGCTACGCCGGAGGCATTATCGCCCGCGCCGGTCCCCGCCGTCACCGAGTCCACATGCGCGCCGACGACGACCAGCTTATCATCGCCGGGCCGCACGCCGATCACGTTGCGCGAGACAATCGGCGTGCCCGGCGCGTCCTCTTCTTCGGCTGGAGCGGTAGCGTCGAATTCCTCGACGGTGACCTCATAGCCCCAGTCGGACAGGGCGGCGACGACGTAATTGGCGGCGAGGCCCTCCGCCGCGCTGCCCATCGGGCGCGCGCCAATGGCCACAGATAGCGCCCGCACGTGGGCCATCACATCCTCGGTCTCGATCTGGGCGACGAAGTCCGGCATTTCCTGGGCAGACGAGACGCCCAGCGGGGTGAGCAAAGTGCACAGCATCACCAGGATAGACAGTGTTTTGCGCGTGGTCATTCCCCTCTCCTTATCTATTCCCGTACCTCAAACATTAAGAATATCATAACTCCCTCGCTCTGTCTATGCGCCTGCCCTATGCGCAAGCGTATAGACAGGACGGACACTGCGGCCCGTCGAAAGCGCTGAAAGGCGCTCACTGGCCGTTCGCGGCGCGTCCGGCAAAGCGCTTATCTTCGGCCAGCGTGCGGCGCAGCCCCTCCTCAAGGAACACTTTGGGCGTCCAGTCGAGCAGATCGCGGGCGAGCGTCAGGTCGGCGCACATGCGCGAGACGCCGCTGCCCTGCTCATTGACGCGCAGCATGTGCGCTTCCTGCCCGGTGATCGCCTCGATCTGGCGCACCAGGTCGTTGACGCTTGTCTCGGTCCCGCTGCCGATGTTGATCACGCGCTGATCCACATCCGGCGCGGTCGCCGCCGCTACCAGGGCATCCACCACGTCGTCCACGTAGACGAAATCGCGCGTCTGCGCGCCCGTGCCGTGCACCACCAGCGAGCCTTGCCCCAGTACCTGGCGCAGAAAATGAGGGATCACCGGGGGATGCGTCACCGGAAGCTGCTGGCCCGGCCCGTAGGCGTTGAAGATGCGCAGGCACACCGTCTCCAGGCCCGCCAGCCGCCCGATGAGGCCGACGTACTGTTCGGCGGCGAGCTTGCTCACGGCGTAGGGCGAAAGCGGGATCGGGATCAGGTCTTCGCGCAAAGGCTGAATCGCCTGGTCGCCGTAGATCGCGCCGGACGAGGCGAGCACCAGCCGCCGCACGCCGACATCGCGCACCGCCTCCAGCAGACTGACCGTGCCGCCCACGTTGACCGCATTGTACTCGCGCGGGTAACGCACGCTCTCCGGCACGCTGACCCGCGCAGCGAGGTGATAGACGCACTCGACATCATGCAGCAGCGTCCACAGGCGCGGCAGATCGTTCACGTCGCCGCGCATGAAGCTGGCTTGTGGGGGCAGCCGGGCCGGATCACCTGCGCTCAGGTCGTCCAGCACGCGCACGCCGTGCCCCAGACTGACCAGCCTATGCACCAGCGCGCTGCCCAGAAATCCTGCCCCACCTGTGACTAGAATCTGCATGAGCATCCTCTCTCTTGAGATCGTCACTCGCTGCTACCGTCCGGCGGTCACTCCTGCGCCCCACCCACAACCATTATAGCCTACTTGCCCGCACTCTCGATTCTGCTGAGCAGTTTACCTGCGCGCGGCGCAGTTCCAGAACCCGCGACCGCGCACCAAAAAGGGGTGCCGTGGGACGCCCCTGCGCTGATGATGCTCGCTCGCGCCAGGCTTACGCGGACTCCTCCAGGTGGGACGTGCAATTGGGGCAGCGCACAGCGGGGATGGGAATCTGGGTGTGGCAGAACGGGCATTCTTTGGTCGTGGGAGCGGCGGGCGGAGCAGGCTTCTCCTTGAGGAGGCGGTTCATCTGCTTGACCAGGACGAACACCGCCAGGGCGACGATGATGAAGTTGAGCACGGCGTTGATGAACAGGCCGTAGTTGATCGTGGCTGCGCCGGCGTCTTTGGCCGCCGCCAGTGAGCTATAGTCGCCCCCCGACAGGTTGATGAACAGGTTGGAGAAGTCAATGTCATTCAGGATGTACCCGATGGGCGGCATGATGATATCGTTGACCAGCGAGGTAACGATGGAGTTGAACGCGACACCGATGATGATACCAATAGCCAGATCGATCACGTTGCCGCGCATGGCGAACTGCTTGAACTCTTCGAAGAACTGTTTCATGGCGCTCCGTCCCCCTTTGTCGTTGTGAGGTCAATGACACTTGTCCAGACAAGTGTTACAGCAACTATTATAACACCGGTTTCTATTCTAGTACGTCACACCGCGCAAAGGGCCGCGACCAAGGGTCCACGAACGACCTGTTAGGGCTGGGCACTTGGGCGCTGGGATTGTCCCCCATTCCCCAACCCCTTCCTCCACGCTGCGCGGAGGAAGGGGAGCAGGCCCGCCGCTTTTCTCCCTTCCCCCCTCGTGGGGGAAGGGCCGGGGAGGGAGGGACAAACACCTTCACGACTTGTTCGTGGACCCTCACGACCAACTCGCACTTCCGATCCCTCGTGCCCCGTGTTATAATGCGCCCGCGATGGACGACAGCACCTGGATGCGCCTGGCGCTCGACGAAGCGTGCCTCGCCCTGGCCCACGACGACGTGCCCATTGGCGCGATTGCCGTGCGCGGCGGGGAAGTCATCGCGCGGGCGCACAACCGGCGCGAAGCCGACGGCGACGCGACCGCACACGCCGAACTGCTCGCCATCCGCGCGGCGTCCGCCGTCCTGGGTCATTGGCGGCTCGAAGGGGTGACGCTATACTGTACGCTTGAGCCGTGCGCCATGTGCGCCGGGGCGATGGTCCTGGCCCGGCTGCCGCGCCTGGTCTACGCCGCGCCCGACCCGAAAGCCGGGGCGAGCGGCAGCGTGCTAGACCTGCTGAACCACCCGCAGCTCAATCACCGGGTCGAAGTGACGGGCGGGGTGCTGGCCGACGAAGCCGCCGCGCTGATCCGCGAGTTCTTCGCCGGGCTGCGCGCCCAGGGCCAGAAGTGACAACTGCATAAGGTCGTCCGAGACGGAGGGGTGCCAGAGTGGTTGAATGGGGCGGTCTCGAAAACCGTTGTGGTGCTTTGCGCCACCGTGGGTTCGAATCCCACCCCCTCCGCCAGCTTTACTCTCTCGGCGAGCGTTAAGGCCCCCTGACTGGCCTACGCCGGTCTGCCAAATTCTGTTCGCTGCGGCCAGACGAATTGCGCTGGCCGTTGTTTGTTATAGCGCTCCGCGCTTGACCTCACCCCCAGCCTCACTGCGCTCGGCCTGTCCCCTCTCCACGCGGGAAGAGGGGGCGCCGAGGCGCGCCAGTGCCGAGCGGGGGTGACGTAAGCTGGGGTGCGGCAAATCACCTGACCGACTTCGCACACATCCCAGGACGAAGGGGCGATTCCCTCTCCGCGCCCCGCGTGGTACACTGAAAGAGCGCGCAACCGGGTAAACACAAGACGGGAGGGTTGGCGAATGGACTGTACAGACAAGATCACACGGTGGCGCGGGATCGGACTGGCGTTGGCGTTGCTGCTGGCGGTGACGCTGCTGGCCGCATGTGGGGGCGACGAAGGCGATGAGGACACCTCCCCGCCGCCGACTACCACGCCAGGCGTCAGCGCAGAGGTGGTGGCCGAGGACGCGGGTGAGGTGGGTGAGGTGGCCAGCGAGCCGGTCAGCACGCCGCCGCCGCTGCCCGCCGAGACACTCTTCCAGGACGCAACCGCCCTGGCCCGCGCCGACCTGGCCGCTTACCTGGAAGTTGGTCTGGACGAGATCACCGTCCTGGAGCCGGACACCGCCCTGTTGATGGCCGATCCTCTGAGCTGCCCGGACATCGCTGACGAGGGCGTAACCCCCTACACCGTCTACGTGCAGCGCGGGCGGTTCATCTATCCTTACCAGGTATATGAGCCATCGCCGGGCGCTGAGCCGGTCGTCGAACGCTGCGATGACGTGCTCGTGGACGAGGAAGTGCTCTATGCGCCCGCGCCGGACGTGCGCACCTCGGTGCTCGACGCCGTGCGCTTCGACCTGGAAGAGCGCGGCATAGATACCGCCGGCGGCGCGCTGCGCACCTTCCAGGCGATCACCTGGACGGATGAGACGTTGGGCTGCCCGCCGGAACCACAAGCGACGCCGGTTCCGGCGCTCATTGACGGCTACCTGGTGGTTTATGCAGTGGGCAGCCTGACCTATGAGTATCACACCGACGCGACCGGGGCGCGGATCGTGTTCTGCGCGCGCGGCGGCGGGTACAAGTCGGTGGAGGCGTTCATCACCGCGCTGGAAGCCGACGAGAACCTGGACGTGACCCGCGTGGAAGACGAAGTCGCCACCTACAAAGGGCTGAGCGCGCAGGGCGTGCTGATCGAGCTGACCACGCGCGGCTATCGGGTAGGCGTGTTCGCCTTCGACTCGCCGGATGAGGCGCGTGCCGCCGCCGCTTTGATTGACGACCTGGATGTATCGCGCATCTTCGCCGCCGGCAAGGTGCTGATTGTCCAGGAGGAGAACAGTCCCCAGGTGTACAGCGTGCTGCTCAAGCACGCCGAAGAGGTGCGCGCACCGGTCATCGAGCGGCGCAATGCCGACGCTACGCCCGCCAGCAGGTAAAGACTGGTGATTGGTTTTTGGTAAAGGAGACCTCGTCTTGCGCCTGCTCTACCAATAACCAACAACCCCTGTGCGAAATCTGTTTGGGACTTCCATAAGCACACTCCCCCAAGCCAGCCGGACTCCCCAAAAACACTTCCGCCAGACAGGGGATTGTCTGGCGGAAGTGCGCTGTGGTGATGGGTGGAAGCGGGCAGCGAAGGCTGAGGTGGGCGCGCAGCCCCCGCCACCCAGCTAAACTACGGGTTGCAGGATGGCGTGTAGGCCGGCAAGTCGAGGCGGTCAATGTAGACATTGGGGCCGCTCGACAGCGGGTTCTGCTCGCCGGTGTAGACGATGCGCAGCGTGTGCGTGCCAGGCGTCAGGCCCGTCACTTCGTAGAGGGCGTTCTCCAGCCACAGGTCGCTGCTGGCGTACATATCCAGCCGGTCGCGGAACTCGCCGTCCACGTAGATGTCGGCCAGGCCGCCGTACTCACCCTTGTGGTAGAGCAGGGCAAACCCCTCGGCGTTGAAGGTGAACTCGGCGAAGATGGCATTGGCATCTTCGGGCTGGCCCAGGCCGCGCCGCACGCTGCCGCCCGACGCGCCGGTTGAGAACAGAGTGAACCAGGCGGTTTCGGTCGGGGCGACGTACTCCCATTTTTCGCTGGCGTCCTCGAAGCAGCCAACTTCTGGCTCGTCGGGGTCTTCCTCGCCCGTATCCGGTGGCTCTTTGGGCAGCGGGATGTCGCCCGGCTTGGGCACGGGGTGCCCATCAACGGTGAAAGCGTCCAGGTTGATCTGGCGCTTCTTGGCTTTAGTCGCTTTCTTGCCCTCGTAGCGCACTTCTACAACGTGGTCGCCCGGTGCCAGCCCGCCGACATTGTAAGCGAAGAACAGCTCGCCGGGGTCGAGCGCGTACTGGTCAACTTCGCCGTGTAGCCGCCCATCCACGTACACGCTGGCGATACCCCAGTCGCGCCCGGTGCGCATGTAGAGGGTAGCCTGCGTGCCGTTGAACAGCAAGAACGCGCTGGCGTACTTCTTAGCCGTCCACACATACGAGCCGCCGGAGTGCTGGTCGCTGGGCGTCACAACCCAGGTCATGCTGTCGTTGACGGCCACGTGCAGGCTGTCGTGCTGGTACGCGCCGTAGGTGGCGGGGACGATGTGGCGGAACTCGATGGCGTCGAAGCGCGCCTTGCCGCTGTCCAGCACCAGTTCCAACGAGTGCGGGCCGGCGTTGGGCAGCAGGATGGTGTGCGCGATCTGGTTGGCGGTGGTACTCGCCTTGTTGTTGAGAGGGTAGGGCACGCCGTCAATGTAGACGGTCATGTAGCGCCCATAGGACCAGAGTTGGCGGTAGATGGTGACCACGTTGCCCTGGAAGACCGCTGTCAGCCGGTCGCCGCGCTTGGTGGCCTCGTGCACCAACCCGCCCGAAGCGCCGCTGCTGGCGATCTGGCTCCACGCGCCGGTGTAGGCGTTGGCGTAGGTCTTGCCCGTGTCCGGGTCCACGCCGCCGGCGAAGACTATGTCGCTGTCTTCGTAGTAGCCGGGGCTGAGCACGGGCAGGCCATGACCCTCGATCCAGTCAATCGAGAACTTCTTGGCGCTGACCGCGCGCAGCTCGATCACGTGCCGCCCCAGCGGGTTGGGGATGGGGCCGATGGAGAAGGGTACCTGGTGAGCCGTCTTGCTGGAGCTATTGGGCATGGTGCCCCACAGCACGCCGTCAATGTAGATGTTGGCGTCGCCGAAAGCGCCGATGCTGCGGTAGACAGTCACATAGCCGACGCCTTGGGTGGGGATGTAGTAGTGCCCGGCAGTGCCCACGCTCTCCAGGTAGTACCCCTGGCTGTACTTGGTGGGGTCAGGCGTGCCGGGCTTGATCGCCCATGCGCCGACCGCGCGCACGATCTCCGTCCCCTCCGCCTCGATGCGCTGGTCGTCGCCCAGGGCCGGGGCCAAGTCGAAGACTTCCAGCCGCCTGAGCACAATCGTCTTCTTGGCCGGGTTGCGAATCTCCAGCCAGGCCCCGCCGGGCATCCCGCCCAGGCCGCTGACCAGGTAGGCCGCGTCGGGGGTGGGCTGGGCCTTGATCCAGCTTGCCTCGATCAGGCTGTGTGGAGCGCCGTTCACGGCCACCTCGATGGCGCCGGTCTTGCTATAGACATCGCTGACGACCAGCAGCGAGTCGTTGCCGGTGACGTAGACGTACAGCCGGGCATCCTTCTCGCTGGTCTTGAGCGTATCGCCTTCGACCGTCCACGCGCCGGAGAGGAGGACACGGCCATCGGTCGGCGCCAGGTCATAGACGGTCGGGCCGAGGTCAGGTGTGCGCTCATAGACCTGGTAGGCGTCAATGTTCACGTACTTGGAGTAAATGACGATCTCAGCAATGTGCAGCCCCTCGCCCAGGTTCACGACCGAGAAGGGCACGGTGCCGGGGGTGGTGCTGCGCATGGAGTATGAGCCGTAGGGCGTGCCGTCAACAAGGATGTCGGCCCTACCGCCATCGGCTGTCTGGTTGAAGTAGACGGTGAAGGCGTTGCCATAGAAGAGCACCAGCACCCGGTCGCCCTTGCCGCTCGCCCGCGAGACAGTGCTCGTCGCCCACGACGCGCCCACATAGCTGATCGCGCCGCCGCTCAGCGCCGCCGGGTCGTTGTTCTCGTAGTAGCCTGCCTCCAGGTAGTTGGCGCCGGCCATATCGCCCGTGCGGACGAGGATGGCATCGAGATCGAACGGGGCGTACTGGTTCTTGTTCTTGCCGGTGGGCTGTGGCTTCAGCGCGATGACGTGGTTGGTGGTCGAGTCCAGCCCGGCGATGATGTACGACTGCTGGAAGGCCCCCTCGACTGGCGAGGCCGCGTAGCTATCGAACGATGAGTGGTAGCGCCCGTCCACATAGACATCCACCATGCCGTACTTCTTGTACTGGCGGTGGTAGACGACGACCGAGGTCGCGCCGTTCACCTCGAAGACCGCTTCGACGACGGGCGCTGTCTGGTACGTTTTCCAGGTCATGCCCTCCGAGCCGTGATAGCTGGCACCAGAGGCGCGGGCGTCGCTCGTCTCAGTCCACTGCCCGGAGAACTGGATGGCCGGGCTGCCGCTGACCAGCGCGTTGTTCTCGTAGCGACCGGGGCCGAGCACGGGCTTGTTGTAGAGCACCACCTTGTCCAGGGCGATGGTGGTCGCGTAGCCTTTCTCGCTGCGGATACGCACTTCGAGCGTGTGGAATGCGCCAGCATCTAGCCCGGTGACGGTGTAGGGCGTGCTGCGGTAGGCCGGGCCTTTCAGGTAGAGCGAGCCGTAGAGCGTCCCGTCTACATAGATGTCCGCTGCGCCATAGGTGGACTTGGCGACGCCGTACAGCGTCACCGTGTCCGCGCCGATAAAGGACAGGTAGGCCCGCGCCTGCCCGTGCTTGGACTCGATGTAGCGGCTACCCGAGGGGCCGGGATTCTTGGTGTAGGATTTGAGCGTCCAGCCTTGCTCGTAGACGAACGCCGAGTGAGTCGGCTTGCCGTCCGGGCCGTACTCGTACTCCTCATATTCGCCTGGCCCGACCGGGGCAGTGTGATAGACCGTGAAGCCATAGACCTCGTTGTACTTGGGCTTGGCGGGGTTGGCGTTCAGGTGGCGTACCTGCAAGACGTGCGGCAGTTCCGGGTTGAGACCCACCACGGCAATCGGCACGCCCTTCGCGGCGCTATCCTTAAGGTCTACCGTGCGCTCCAGCCGCCCATCCACGTAGATTTCGAGCGGGCCGTTGGCGCTGCTCGTCTTGACGTTGACCGCCGCGCCCGACCCCTTGAAGAACAGGGTGAGCAGCGCGCCTGTCTCGTTGGAGCGCAGGTAGGAGGTCTTCGTCTCCCAGCCAGTCGCTTCTTGCGCGCCGCTGAAGGGCACTTCCAACGCAGCGCCCGGCTCGTCCACACGGTACAGGGATGGGTCGCTGAGCAGGTTCAGGAAGCGGAAGGCGTCCAGGTCGAAGTAGGGCGCGCCAGGGTTGACGCGCACCTCGACGGTGTGAACCTCATCGGGGGCCAGGCCGCTGACGTAGAACGGGACGACGCGCGCAATCTTGGCATCGTTGGACATGGTGCCGCGCAGCGCGCCGTCAACGTAGACATCCGCCGTGCCGCCGCCGGGGAACACGCCGCGATAGATGGCGACCGTGTCGGCGTGAGTGAAGTGCGCGTACACCCGGTCATAGGCGCGCGCGGCGCGGCGTCCGCTGCCGTCCGGCGTGCCGGGGCGCTCCGGCGCGGGCAGCGCGACCGTGCTCCACGCGCCCACATAGGTGATCTTCGGCTCGCCCTCTTCCCAGAAGCCCAGCTTGGCCGGGCTGATGTCGCCACCCGGCCCGGCGTCAATGATGCCCTCCGGCGTGACGGTGGACAGAGCGAAAGCGTCCAGGTCTACGACGCCGGCAGAGGCAACCACGCTGATCGTGTGGTTGCCGGGCGTCAGGTTGGCGATCTTGTGCTCGGCACGCTTCTGCCCTTCATCGGTATAGGTGATGATCGAGTGCAGGCCACCGTCCAGGTACACGTTGGCCGTGCCCGTCGTTTCCTTGCTGTAGAGGACGGTGACCTCGCTGCCGGTGAAGCTGAAGCAGGCCGCGCTGCCCACCCCGTCCGCGATCATGGTCAAGGCCCCGGCCCCGCCCGGCGAATAACCGTCGTCGGTCACTGAGGCAGTCCAGCCGCCGGGCGCGCCGTTGGCATTATAGAGGGCCACATAGCCGCTGTCGTCGCTCTGGAAGAGGTCAGCAACAGGGTCGCCGCCCGCTGCTGCCGGCGAGATCACCCACACGTGAACCGGCTCCGGCGAGAAGTAAACCTGCTGCTCCCAGCGGTCGAGGATGGCGATCTCAACGGCGTTTGTCGCCCCGGCGGTGCCGGGCAGCCGCACGTTGTACGCTTCGGCGAGGCTATCCCATGCCCCGTCGCTCGGATCGGCGGCGATCCACTCGCCGTTGTTCACCCGCCCCCACACGTACTGCGGGCGGTTGATGGCGACCGGAGTAAAGCTCGGCTCGGAGACGAAAGTCTGCTCGCCGCGATCCCACACATAGGCCGACCATTCCGCCTCACTGTCGCCGCTGCCGAATTCCAGCGGTAGGGCCGGGACCGTATCAATGGGCACGTCGGCCAGGTGTAGAACGGAGCACACAGGCGCGCTGTCGAACCCGCCAAACGTGTCCACCAGCGTCTCGAACACGTCATAGACGCCGGACTCGTCGGCGTCGCGCCAGCCGACCTGCTGCCGCGCCGGTTCGGAGAGAGCGTGCGCCGCGTAGGCGCTGACCATAGCCGCGCCGGAGCGCATCAGCGAGGGCGCGGGCGCGCCGTTGTTGTATTCGCAGTTGGTGTGGGCAATGCGCAGGTAACCGTAGACTTCTTGCTGGCGGCAGCCGCCCATGTCGGGGTCATAGGATTCGTCGCCCGCCCCGAACACGTGGCCCACCATCTTGGCGACGAGAATCTCCAGCTTGCCAGTGCCCAGGCTGCCACCATCCGACGTGACGACCGCCCAGGGGCCGTTGAGCGCCGCGCCGCCAGGCTGCCCGTCGCCATCGAAGAGGCCGTCGGCGTCGGCGCTGCTGTCCACCACATACAGCACGAAGCCCCAGTCCGCCCCGCCGCTGACGCGGGTGTTGTGGGCCAGTTGGCGGGCCGAGCTACCGTCTGCTGGCAGGCCGGTGAAGGCGCTGGCGACCTGGTGAATCCAGCCCGTGTCCGGCTCTGACGCGCTGGCGATGCTGCCCTGGATCGGCTCGACGCCCACCTGAATCTTGGCGCGGTCGCCGGTAGGGCCATCGAACGGCGAGACGTAGCTGACATTCCAGGTCAGGTGGGCGCTGGGACGCGGCTCGCCGCCGGGCGTTGCGGGCACGGCGGCCACAGTTGTCCACCATTCGAGCGCCTGGGTGACTTCTTTCTTGACCTGGTCAACCTCGCTGGTAGTCCAGTTTTCAGGGCCGGCGGTGCTCTCGACGAAGAGCACCTTCACAGCCACGTCGCCGGCCATGAAGGCGCTCGTCTGTTCGGGCGTGGGCGCGAAGGCGGCAGCAGTGCGCGCTGCTGGTGTCCGCGCCGCGCCCGCTTGAGCATGCTGCACTTCCCATGCCGGCGTGCTCGCGCTCGCGGCTGTCAAGCCCACCTCGGCAGCGGCGGCGTTGGCGCGCCCGGCCCAACCAGGCAGCCAGGTCGTGACCACGACGGTGAGCAGCACCATCCCGGTGACCAGGCTGCGGACTGTCCCCTTCAGATAAAAGCTGTCCATCAGAAGACCTCCACCATACCACTTGCGTTTGGAGCGTGAGGCTGGTGTATGAGTGGCGCGTCCGGCAGAAACCGGCCCTATCCCCTTGCTGACCCCCATGCATCCCCATGCTCTACCATTAAGATAAACGAGAAATTAAAATGATTCAGCAATTGATTGTTATGTTTTCATGAATTTTCCGTGAATCCGGGACTAATTTCCTATCTACATGGGGGGTAGATGGGCATCGCAAACGTTGAGAGAACGTTAATGATAGTGTGGAGAGGGACAAGCGCGGCACGTCAAAAGCGGGTGCGTGCAAAGGTTGTCGGTCAGCGAATCACTTGTCACCGGGGCATAGACCTCGCCCCCCGCTCGGCGCTGACGCGCCTCACTTCCCCTTCTCCGCTACGGAGGGCCGGACATATTAGGCAGTGTTG
>DYGW01000036.1:0-10480 GCA_020724485.1 Thermoflexus sp.
GTACCCCTCAACCCGTTCGGGTGCCTTGACACACAACACAGTTGCTCTGCGGTTCAGAGACTCTCGTCCCCAAATCTGGAATACGCCGGGTCCACGAACAACCCGTTAGGGCTGGGCACTTGGGCGCTGGGATCGCCCCCCATTCCCCAACCCCTTCCCCCACGCTGCGCGGAGGGAAGGGGAGCCGGCCCGCCGCTTTTCTCCCTTCCCCCCTCGTGGGGGAAGGGCCGGGGATGGGGGGACAAACACGTTCACGACTTGTTCGTGGACCCGAATACGCCCCCGCGCTGGCGCATCCCGCGCCCACCCGCTACAATGGCACATGCGGTCGCTCGCCGGTCTGGACTTACGACCGGCGAGTTTCATGTGTACCACAGGAAAGGATAGTACTGTCGTGGGGCGTCTGATTCTGCTACTGGGCGTACTGGTGGTTCTGACGCTGTGCTGCTTGGCGATAGCCGCCGGGCTGCGCTCATTGGCCGCCGAGCCGAACGAAATCCGCGCGACGCTCGATCCGGCCCGCGTCACCGTCAGCGCTGGCGAGACCTTCACCGTAACGCTGACCATCGAGAATGTGTCGCTGCAGGCCGTGCGCGTCACGGCGATTGGGCTGGATGAGGCGCTGGGCGACGCGCTGCGCGTCGAGGCGACGGAACCAGCCTTTCGCGGTGTGCGCTCGCGCAGCTACCCGCTGCTGGGCGCGTGGGACGAGTACACGCTGGATCAGCGTATCTTCGCCGGCGAAAAGCTGCCCGTCACCCTGACCCTGACCGCGCTGCAACCGGGCAACACCAGCGGCGAGGTGACGGTCTGGGTGCAGGACAAGCTGCTCGGCGTGTCGTTCGAGCGGGCGCGGCGCATGACGCTCGATGTGGCTGTGCAGTAGCCGGAGGGAAGGGGCGTGTTCATCACCTTTGAGGGGCCAGACGGCAGCGGCAAGACAACGCAGTTCCGGCTGCTGGTGCCCTACCTGCGCGCGCAGGGCTACCCCGTCTACGACACGCGCGAGCCGGGCGGCACGCCCATCGGCGACCAGATTCGCGCCGTGCTGCACGACATCGCCAACGTGCAGATGCACCCCCACACCGAGATTCTGCTCTACGCCGCGTCGCGCGCCCAGCTTGTCGCCCAGGAGATTTGCCCGCGCCTGGAAGCCGGGCAGATCGTCGTCTGCGACCGCTACGCCGACAGCACGCTGGCCTACCAGGGCTACGGGCGCGGCCTCGACCTGCCCACGCTGCGCACCATCCTCGACTTCGCCACCGGCGGCCTGCGCCCCGACCTGACCCTCTACCTCGACATCTCCGCAGAGGAGGGGCTGCGTCGCCGCCAGGCAGCCGCCCAGGATGGCGCCGAATGGAACCGCATGGACGCCCAGTCGTTGGAGTTTCATCGCCGGGTGCGCGAAGGCTACCTGGCGCTGATCGCCGCTGACCCGGCGCGTTGGGTGCGCATCTCCGGCGAGGGAGACCGCGCGGCGATT
Organism: Thermoflexus sp.; assembly: GCA_020724485.1. GTDB lineage: Bacteria > Chloroflexota > Anaerolineae > Aggregatilineales > Aggregatilineaceae > UBA2029. Next base: position 1,484 of record DYGW01000036.1, read on the forward strand.
CAGGAGCAGATTCGGGCCATCGTGATGGCGCGCCTGCGCCGGGACGGGTGAGCCATGAGCTGGTCTGTCGCTGGCCTCCAACAGCTAGGGCACCGGCTGAGAAGTTGGCGGCTGGAGATCAAGTATTCGCTCGTGACCGTCGCCCTGCTGGTCGGGCTGTACAGCCTGTCGCACAACGGCACCCTGGCCAGCGTCCAGGAGCGCATCATCACCCTGATTGACGCCGCCGCCGGCTATGGGCTGGTGGGCCTGTTCGTGGGCGCGCTGCTGGCGAATTTGGCCGTCATGATCAGCGTGCCGTACACGGCCATTGTCGTCGCCGTCGCTCTGGCCAGCCACAACCTGGTGGATATGCTGATCATCTGCGTGGTGACCGGGCTGGGTTCCGGGCTGGGCAAGATCATCACCTATGCGCTTGCCCGCAACATCGCCGCCGGGCAGCAGAACCTGGAATACAGCCCGCTGCTGGTGCATATCCGCACCTACGTCGAAGAGCGCCCGCGCTCTGCGCCGATTCTTATCTTCCTGGCGGCTTTCACCGTCCTGCCCGACGACTGGGTGATGGTGCCTCTGGCGCTGGTGCAATACCCAGTCGGCAAGACGGTGATGCCCATGATCACCGGCAAGGTGCTGCACGGGCTGAGCTTGATCTTCATCGTGCTGCTGGCCGTTGACCCGGAAGATATGGCGGCCCGCTCCAAAGCAGACCTCACGCTGGCCGTGCTGATCGTCTCGCTGGTGGTGATGCTCTACCAGATCGAGCACAACCTGCAAAGACGGCGCGAGACAGCGCGCCAGTCGTCCGCTGCCGAGGATGCCGCGCGCTGAGCAGGGGTTAGACTTCGGAAGTTTCGAAAACTTCCGAAGTCTGCGGTCTTGCCCGCAGCCGCTCGCCGATCTCCTTCACCGCCGCCGCCGCCTCGACGTTGAAGTTGTAGAGTGCGCCCTTGCCCAGGTAGTACGTGCCCACCAGGTACAGCCCCGGCCAGCCGGCCACTTCGCGCTTGCCCGCCGCCACATCGTCCGGCGGCTCGTCCACGCGGCGCGGCCAGCCGTCGCGGTTGGTCGGCACGTCGCCCAGGTCGAGGTAGTCGAACAGCGCCGGGCGGTAGCCGGTCGCCAGGATCAGGGCGTCCACCCGGTGACGCGATCCGTCGGTCAGCACCACGTCCGGCCCCTCGCAGCGTGCCGGGCCGTCCACACAGACGACGCGCCCGCCGCGCACCGCCCGGATCAGTTCCGCGCCGCGCGTGGCCCCCGCCGCCGAGCTTTCCACTTCGCTGTGCGGCACCTTGATGCCGATGCGCTCCAGCCCCTCGAAGTGCGCGCTCTCAACTCCGCGCAGCAGGGCGGCGCCCAGCGGGGCGGGTAGCTTCTCGGCGAGCATCATCCAGGCGTGCTTGGGCAGGCCCCGGGGGTAGCGCGGGCGCAGCACGACGCCGGTGCGCTGGGCGAGCAGGACCGGGCGCGCGGCGTGCGCGCCGAGATCGGTGGCGATGTCCACGCCGCTCGGCCCATTGCCGACGACCATCACCCGTCGTCCGGCGAACGGCCCCGGCCCCCGGTAGTCGCAGGCGTGGAGCAGCACGCCGCTAAACGTCTCGTGGCCGGGGATGGAGGGCGTGTAAGGACAACTGAAGCGCCCTGTCGCCGAGATGACCGCTGGGTGCCACGACGCGCCGGCGCTGGTTTCGGCGCGCCAGCCGTCCCCTTCGGGGTAGACGCGCTCGATGGTGACGCCCAGCCGGATGTTCAGACGGTGCGCGTGGGCGAACTGCTCCAGGTAGCGGTGGTACTGGCAGGCTGTGGGGAATAGGCCGAACCACCAGGGGAAGCGTCGCCCTGGCAGGTGCGAATAGAAGCGCGTCGTGTTCAGGCGCAGCGACGGGTACAGGCTGGCCCAGGTGGAGCCGATGACAGGCGCGCGGTCGAACACGGTGTAGGGGATGCCCGCTCGCCCCAAGAAATAGGCGCTGGCAATCCCTGCCGGACCAGCGCCGATGACCAAAACGTTGTCGGTCACGAAGGTTTCTCCCTGGGGTGCGTACCCGTCCGCGCCTGATCTTGGCGCAGATCGGCCCAGGCGACAAGAACTGGTGCGCCCAGGGTGTATCTCACGACGGGGGCGAAATTCTTGAACCGCAGAGATGCAGAGGACACAGAGAAGAACTGAAAGTGTTCTTAAAATTGCTCTTTCTCTGCGCTCTCTGCGTCTCCTCGGAAAAATGAGCTTCCGCCCTGATTGATAGTTCGATCCTTCCCGTGCGCGACCTCACTCCCTGACCCCCTCTCCGCCAGCGGAGAGGGGGAAGCTGAGCGAAGCGAAACGGGAGTGAGGTCAATCACCGACCATCAAGGGCAATTCATCCCTTTGGCGTGCCGTGCCAACGGCATGAGCAGCTCTGCGGTGATGCTTTGCCCCAGAATTGAAATGTACCCTGCGCCCAACAAAAAACCGCCGGGAGGGTGTCTCCCGGCGGTCGCGGCTGTGTGAAGGGGCGTGCGCTATTTCTTGCCCGCCTTGATCGAAATTTGCTTGGGCTGGGCCTGCGGCAGCTTGGGCAGCACGATGTTGAGCACGCCGTTCTCGAACGAAGCGTCCACCTTGTCGGTGTCCACCGTGCTGGGCAGGCGCAGGCTGCGCTGGAACGAACCGTAGCTGCGCTCGCGGTAGTGGTAGCGGTCGCCTTCCTTCTCGATGGTGTCGCCCACCTCACCGCTCACAGTGAGCACGTTGTCCTCCATCTCGACCTTGACATCTTCCGGTTTGATGCCGGGCAGGTCAATGCGGATGGCGATCTCGCGGTCGTTCTCGACGACATCCATCGCCGGGCGCAGCAGCGGGCGGCGCGTTTCGCTGTCGAAGAGCGACGGCCAGCCACGCCACATCTCGCTGAACAGCTCGTCCATAGCGCGGAACGGATCGGTCAGCGATGTCTCGCGCTGCGGGTTCCAACGAATCAGGCTACGCATGGTGCAATCCTCCTCGCTTACGATAAGCCACTGTCAGTTTCCTATCCGAACTGTCTCTATCATGACTCGCTTGTGTAAAAATTGCGTCAGCGCCGCGCAAGAATCGGATTAGCACCGCATAGAATTCGCGTAAATCGCGCCCCAGCTTAGCGGTAATCGTCGCGCGCCGGGTGGAAAGCGTCCACCACGCGGCAGGCGGTCAATGCGCGCCCGCTGTGCGTCACGCCGCCGGGGATGACGGCCAGCGTGCTTGCTTCCAGGACGCGCGTCTCCCCGCTGACCGTCATCTCCAGACGCCCCTCCAGCACGCAGGTGATCTGCTCGTGGGGGTGGGCGTGCTCTGGCAGGACGGCACCGGCGTCAATCGTCCAGTGGGCAAAGGTTAGGTGGTCAGTGTGCGCGAACTTGCCGTGAAAGCCGGGGACGATCTCGCGGCTGGGCAGCGCGTCAAGGGACGTGAAGGGCATGGGAACCTCCTGGCAGATGAGGCGCGGGAACAGGGTAGGCCGCGCACCCGGCCCCTGGCATAGTGGGCCTGCCGCCATCATAGCACAAAAGAAAAAGGGGCGGTGCGCATCAGACGCGCCGCCCCTGTGCGGGCGTATGGCTGTGTGCCCCTACTGCAGGGCGAAGGTGATCGTCACCTGCATGTCCACGCGCAGCGTGCCCTGGCTGATCGCGGCTGCCTCGGCATAGGCCGCGCCGCCGCCACCCCCCAGACCGATCGGGCCGTACACGTTGCCACCCTCGGTGATCGTCAGCGGCTCGCCGACGCTCAGACCAAGCGCCGCCGCCAGCAGGCCGGCGCGCGACTGCGCGTCCGCCACAGCCAAGTTACGGGCTTCCGCTTCCAGACCCGCGCGGTCTTCGATGTCGAACTGGAGATAGTTCACCATGTTCGCGCCCGCCTGCACCGCCGACGCCAGCAATTCGCCGACCGTTTCCGTCTCGCGGACGGTGACGGTGACGCCCACCGACACGCGATACTGCGGCTGGCTCGGCGTCTCGCCCATCGGGGCCGAGTTGTAGCCGTAATCCTGGTAAATCGAGTAGTGATCGGTGCGGATGTCCTCAGCGGCGACGCCACCGGCCTTCAGGGCGTCCATGACGGCGTTCATGCGGGCGGTCGTCTCGTCCATGGCCGCCACGATGTCGGCGTTGACGACTTCGACACCCAGGCCAAGCATCACAATATCCGGCGCGCCAAAGGCCGAGCCATAGCCGGTCACGGTGATCGTGCGCGGCGACTCGCCCGCCTGCTGCTGCGGCGCGGCACTCGCCGGCTGCGCGCGGAAGCTCAGCGCGCCACCCATGACAGCGACCAACACGGCCAGAGTTCCTACCACCATCAGGGCTTTCTTGTGAGACATTTCGTTACTCCTCAGACACACTCCAAGCGGACACATGGGATCATCCTAGCAGGCATTACCGTCTGGCACTGCGCGCTGATACCGCTGCCTGCCGTGCGATTGCCTGCCGGAATCTAGACGCTCAAAGCGGCCCAAAGGTTCCGCAGTGTGTCAAAGTGGGTGGATGCCGGTGTATTCTCCCTATCGGCGGCGGTTGTCAAAACACGCCGTGCGGGGTAAGAATCAGCCGCTTACCGGCGTTGGGATGCGGGCGTCTGCCCAGGGCGAAGGCGTGGGTTTCGTGGTCGAAGTGCTGCTGCTGCTGGCGGCGGGCCTCTACCTGGCCGCCGTCGCGCTGCTCACGGTGTTCGTGGGCAGCTTCGGCGTGCTGATCGTCCTCTATCTGCGGGCGCGCCGCCAGGATTCTCGGCGAGATGGAGTAGGGGCGTATGGCCGAGGCGTACCACCCGACTCCCTCCCCCCGGTGACGATCCAGCTTCCGATCTACAACGAGGCGCACGTCGTCGAGCGGTTGATCGCCGCCTGCGCCCGCCTCGACTATCCGCGCGACCGGCTGTACATCCAGATCATTGACGACTCCACCGACGAGACAACGTGCCTGCTGCGCCGGGCCATGAGCGCCTGGCGGGGACAGGGCGCGCCGCCGATGACCCTGCTGCGCCGCCCAACCCGCAGCGGTTACAAGGCCGGGGCGCTGGCCTACGGTCTGGAACGAGTCACGACGCCGTTCGTCGCCATCTTCGACGCCGATTTCGTCCCCCCGCCGGATTTGCTGCGGCGGGCGATGCCGCACTTCGGGACGGATGCGCGGCTGGCCCTGGTGCAGACGCGCTGGAGCCACCTCAACGCCGGGGACAACCCCCTCACTCGCGCCCAGGCGCTGAACACTGACGGCCACTTCATCATCGAGCAGATCGCGCGCAGCCGGGGCGGGCTGCCCATGTCCATGAACGGGTCGGGCGGCGTGTGGCGCGTCGCCGCGCTGCGCGACGCGGGCGGCTGGTCTGCCGCCACGCTGACCGAAGACCTCGACCTGTCGTACCGCGCGCTGCTGCGCGGCTGGCGCTTCGTCTACCTGCCGGACGTGGCCGCGCCGGGAGAACTGTCCCCCCAGGTGCAGGCGTACAAGCTGCAACAGCGGCGTTGGGCGACCGGCATGACGCAGAATTTGCTGCGGCACGCAATCCCGCTGCTGCGCGCGGAGCGTTACGCGCCCTGGCAGAGGGTCATGGGACTGATGCACCTGGGCCAGTACGCCGTGCAGCCGCTGATCTTGCTGGCCTTCCTGCTGACGCCGCCGCTCATTGCCGGGGGGATGTTCGCCCGCTTGCCGAACCTGGGACCGCTCGGCGCGGTGAGCCTCATCCCGCCGCTGATGATGATCCTGGCCCAGCGCGCCCTGTACCCGGACTGGCCGCGCCGCCTGCTGTTCATGCCCGTCCAGGGGGTGATCGGTGTGGCAGTCGTGCTCAACAACACCGCCGGCGTGCTGGACGCGCTGACCGGCTCGCGGGACGCCCGCGAGTTCAAGCGCACGCCCAAGTTCAGCGCAACGGGCGCGGGCAATGGCTGGGCGCGCAGCCGCTACGCGCTGCCCGCCGACCGCGTCACGCTGGGCGAATTGGCCCTGGCCGGTTACGCGCTTGGCGGGCTGGCGCTGGCGCTGAGTTGGCTGCCCGCGCTGGCCCCCTACTTCGCCACCTATGCGTTCTCGTTCGCCGCCTTCGCCCTGTGGAATCTCGCCCAGACGCGGCGCGCGCGCCAGGCTGTGTCCACGCGGCACTGGTCCGCTGGCAGGTGGGGGAGGCGCGCACTCGATGCACTGAGTCGCCGTTCTGCCACACCCCTGCGCCACAAGGCGGTATACTTGACGGGTAGGCTGTCCCCGCCCGGCGATGAAGACCTGTGAGCTGGGCGGAGCACTGGCAAGCAAACCGAAAGGATGATCGCATGTACCTCGACCAGGAAATCGCCGAGCAGCCGGTTGTGCTGCAGCGCCTGCTGAGCGAAGAAAGCGCGACTGCCCGGCAGATCGCCGCCGCCATCCGCGACTTCGACCCGGCCTTCATCTGCATCGCCGCGCGCGGCACGTCCGACAACGCGGCTCGCTACGCCCAGTATCTTTTCGGGGCGCAGGCGCGGCTGCCCGTCGCCCTGGCCACGCCGTCGCTGCACACGCTCTACCAGATGCCGCCCAACTTGGCCCGCGCCCTGGTGATCGGTATTTCGCAGTCGGGGCGTGGCGAAGACATCGGCCAGGTGCTCGCCGACGCCCGCGAGCAAGGCGCGCTGACCGTCGGCATCACCAACGACGCGCAGTCGCCCATCGCGCAGACGGCGGCCTATCACCTGCCGCTGCTGGCCGGGCCGGAGCTAAGCGTCGCCGCGACCAAGACGTACACGGCGCAGCTCGCCGCCATCGCCATGCTGGTGACCGCCCTGGTGGACGATGACGAGCTACGCGCGGCGCTGGCCCGCCTGCCCGGTTACGTGGCGCAGACGCTCACCGAGCACATTGCCTCGCCGCTGGCGGGGCCGCTGTGGGTCGAGCGTTACCGCTACATGGACGCCTTCGCCACCATCGGGCGCGGCTACAACTACGCCACCGCCTTCGAGATCAACCTGAAGATCAAAGAGTTGTGCTACATCGCCGGCGAATCCTACAGCGAAGCGGACTTCCGGCACGGCCCCATTGCCGTGATCGATCGCGGCTTTCCGGTGATCGTCATCGCGCCGGCGGGCAAGACGCTGCCTGCGCTGCTCGATCTGCTCGGCCAACTGCACGACAAGGGCGCGGAGTTGCTGGTCATCTCCAACGAGGAAGCGACCTTCGCCCATGCCCAACACGCCATGCGCCTGCCCGCCGACATGCCCGAATGGCTGACGCCTATTGCGGCGGTGGTGCACGGGCAGGTCTTCGCCATGCGCCTGGCGCTGGTCAAGGGGCACGAGGTGGATCGCCCGCGCGGCCTGACCAAAGTGACGGTAACGCGATAGCAGGCAGTGATCAGTTGTCAGTGATCAGAGGGCGCGTGTGGTCAAAGTTCGGGGTCGTGAGTTTAGAGTCAGGAGGCCGGAGCATAATCTCCCGACTCATGACTCAAGACTCACAACCACTGACGACTGAAAACTGAAAACCAACAACCACCCATCCCGGAGAAACCCCGCCATGACTCAAGCTCTAACTCTCATCGCGCCGCGCTTTGTTCCCCCGCTCGATCCCGATTTTCGCCCGGCGGTGTTGGCTAACCGCGCCTTTCAAGCGGAAGTCGCCGCGTCGGGAGGCGGGGTGCCGCTGGTGCTCGGCCTGGAGCGCGTGGACGGGACGCTGTCGCGCTTCGAGACGACCGTCTTCCCCGAAGGCCACCCGCGCGCCGAGGCCAACCTGCAGTACGCCGAGCGGCTGGTCAAGTTCCTGCTGTGGCAGCGTGGCGGCTGGAAGGTCTACGCCGGCGGGCCGCGCGCCATCGGTGAGCACCTCCGCCGCACTTACGCGCCGGACGGCCCGCGCGCCTTCGACTACCATTTCATGGGCGAGCAGGTCTACCAGCAGCCGTTCACAGTCGTCGTCTGCGCGGCGGACGAAGTTCCGCCGGCCCACGAGAGCGAGAAGGCGTTGGGCCGCCACCTGGACGGCTGCCGCATCGGCTTCGACCTGGGCGCGTCGGACCTCAAAGTGTCAGCGGTGATTGACGGAGAGCCGGTCTTCAGTACGGAGATCGTGTGGGAGCCGCGCCAGAACAGCAACCCGGCTTACCACTATGAGCGCATCCTGGCCGCGCTGCAACTCGCCGCGTCCAAGCTGCCGCGCGTGGACGCCATCGGCGGCAGCTCGGCGGGCGTCTACGTGGACAACCGCCCGATGGTCGCCTCGCTATTTCGCGGTGTCCCCGCCGAGCGTTACGGCGAGGTGCGCAGCCTGTTCGCCCGCATCCGCCAGGCGATGGGCGGCGTGCCGCTGGAGGTGATCAACGATGGCGAGGTCACGGCCCTGGCCGGCTCGATGGCGCTGGAGGATGACAGCATCCTCGGCGTGGCGATGGGGTCGAGCGAAGCCGCCGGCTACGTCACGCCGACGGGCAGCCTGACCGACTGGCTGAATGAGCTGGCCTTCGCCCCGCTGGACTACCAGCCCGACGCGCCCGCCGACGAATGGTCCGGCGACCGGGGTGTGGGGGCGCTCTACTTCTCGCAGCAGGCGGTCTTCCGCCTGGCGCCGCGTGCGGGCATCGCCGTGCCCGCTGGCGTGACCGACGCCGAGAAGCTCAAGGCCGTGCAGGAGAAGCTGGAGGCCGGGGACGAGGGCGCTACCCAGATCTGGCGGACGATTGGCGTCTATCTCGGCTACGCGCTGGCCCACTACGCCGACTTCTACGCGCTCAAGCACGCGCTGATCCTGGGGCGCGTCACGTCGGGGCGCGGCGGGACGCTGATCCTTGAGGAGGCCAACGACGTGCTGCGCGGGGAGTTCCCCGACCTGGCCGCGCGGCTGCACATCCAGTTGCCGGACGAGAAGAGCCGCCGCGTCGGGCAGTCCATCGCCGCGGCGAGTCTGCCGGAGTTAGGCTAATGCAGGGAGTATAGATGAAGTCAGCAGTCTGTTTCTTGCCAATGTTATATTTGAACCCCCCCCCCCCCCCCCCCCCCCCCCCCC
>DYGW01000036.1:10490-22552 GCA_020724485.1 Thermoflexus sp.
TTGACCCCCATCCCCGGCCCTTCCCGCGCAAGCAGGGGAAGGGAGCAAAGCTGGGCCTGAAAGTCCCTCCCCGCCAGCGGGGAGGGACTTAGGGAGGGGTGAGAACCCACGTCTAGTCTGACATTGTCAAGGTTTTCTGTTGCCGACGATCAGCGATCCTGTGTGCCGCGCAGATACGTTTGTCTGGCTGACGGCTGAAGACTGACTGCTGATCGCTGACAGCTACTTTCCAGGGAGAGACACCCATGCAGTTCAAGCTCGCAAGCGCACAGGTCTTCGTTCCCGACGGGCTGCCCGTCGAGCAGGCATTGGCCCGCACCACGCACCTGGCTATTGCCGCCCACCAGGACGACATTGAGATCATGGCGATGGACGGCGTCTTGCAGTGCTACCAGCGCGACGATCGCTGGCTGACCGGCGTCACCGTCACCGATGGGGCCGGCTCGTCGCGCACGGGGCTGTACGCCAACTACACCGACGAGCAGATGCGCCTGGTGCGCATCCGGGAGCAGAAGAAAGCCGCCTTCGTCGGCGAGTACGCCGCCCATGTGTTCCTGAACTATCCCAGCAGCGCCGTCAAAGACGGGGCCAACAGCGACCCGGTTGACGACCTGTTCGCCCTGCTGCGCGCGACGCGCCCGCAGGTCGTCTACACGCACAACCTGGCCGACAAGCACACCACGCACATCGGCGTGGTCACCAAGGTGATCGCCGCGCTGCGCCGCCTGCCACCGGGCGAGCGCCCGCAGAAGGTCTACGGCTGTGAGGTGTGGCGCGACCTCGACTGGCTGCTCGACGCGGACAAGGTCGCCTTCGACCTGTCGGCGCAGGAGAACCTGCAGGCCGCGCTGGTCGGCATCTTCGACTCGCAGATCAGCGGCGGCAAGCGTTACGACCTGGCGACGATGGGCCGCCGCCGTGCACACGCCACCTACCACGCCTCGCACGAGGGCGACGTGACCACTGGCACGACCTTCGCCATGGATCTGACGCCGCTCATCGCCGACCCGTCGCTGAACGTGGTGGCTTACGTTCTGGGCTTCATCGAGCGTTTCGCCGAGGATGTGCGCCAGCGCATCGGCAGCGTGCTCTAATCCGCCAGCACGGGCACGGTCGCATTAGCGGCGGGCATGATCGCCACGCGCGCGCCCGGCCCCAACGTGGACAGTGCCCGTGCAATCGCCTCGTCGAGCGATGCCGCCGGAGTCAGCAGCGCGCGCCGCACTGCCTCTGGCGGCATTTCCGTGACCAGCAGTACCTCGCGCAGCCGGATCGCGTCGCGGGCGATCTGAAACGCCTTGTGCGGCCCCAGGCGGAACTCCTCGCGGGCGAAGCGGTCGAGCACAGCCTGGTGCGAGGTCATGCCGGCCATCCACGCCTCGTAGGCGGCGCTGCCGGTGCCCTCCCCGCACGCCGCGACCACGATCACCACGCCGCCTTCACGTACCACAGGCGCGGCGTGGGCCAGCGCTTTCTGCGCCTGATAGAGGTTGAAGTCTTTGGGATGGCCGCCCGGCGCGGCGATCACCAGGTCGAAGGGCGCGGGGACGGGCACCTCGACCAGGGCGCCCACGAGCGGGATTCCCGCGTGCATCACCGCCAACGGCTCCCCGGCCAGCACCCGCACCACCTGCTTGTCGCGGTTGAGCACGGCGTTGACCGCCAGGTGCACCCCGGCCAGCCGCCCGATGTCCTCCACGTCCTGGCGGGCGGGGTTATCGTCGTAGCGGCCGGCGCGCGCCGCTGGATCGCGCATCAGGGTGTGGTTGGCGCTGACCGTCGCCCGCCCGGCCAGGCCAATCGCCGCGCCCTTGACCCCGCCGGAGAAGCCCATGAACTGGTGCGCTTCGATATTGCCCACCACCACGCGCAGATCAGCGGCCAGGAACGCGCGGTTGATCCAGACGGGCGTGCCGCGCGGTGTCTCGCCCAGGTAAACCAGGGCGGCGTGGTCGTCGCAGTCGTGCGAGGTCACCGGGTGACGCGCCAGCAAGTCCGGCGGCAGCACCTGGGGGAACTCGTCCAGCGTCATCGGCGTGTGGGTGCCGTTGGCGATCAGCAGCGTGATCGCCTCCGGGCGCAGCCCTGCCTCCTCCAGCCAGGCCAACGTCGCGCGCAGCACGGCCTGGGGGACCGGGCGCGTCTTGTCGCTGATGGCCACTGCCGCCGTCCGCGCGCCGGTGAGGGCGTCCGCATCCACCGCGCCGAGCAAGCCGCGCAGCGCCGCCGCTGGCAGGTCAGGCGCGGGATCGGCGTCGCGCGGGGCGATCACCGTCACGTCCAGATCGCCGGGCAGCGTCAGCGTCAGGTGCGTCTTGCCGTAGGGGAGGCGGTAGGTGGGCATGGGGAATAGTGATCAGTTGTCAGTGATCGGTTTTCAGTTTTCAGTCTTCAGTGGGGAAACTCCCTTGGGCGTCTTTCCCCGCCTGACCGCTGAGCACTGACAACCGATCACTGATCGCTCTCTTGGGCTAGATACTCACCCCGACGCGGTGAATGGCGAAGCTGTTGTCGTCCAGCAACGCTTCGGACTTGGTCAGGCGACCGCTGGCGACGGCGATGACTTCGTCGAAGATCAGCTTGCCGGCTTCTTCCAGGGTGATCTCCCCGCGCAGCACGCCGCTCACGTCCAGCTCAACCGTGTCCTGCATCAGTTGGAACGACTGGGCATTGCCAGTCACTTTGATGGTGGGCATGATCGGGTGCGACGAGGTGTGCCCGCCGCCTGTCGAGAAGACGAGCACCTGGCAGCCCGCCGCCGCCATGCTGCTGATCGACTCCGCGCCATGCCCGGGGCCGTACATGACGTAGAGGCCGGGCGCGTCGCTGGCTGGGCGCTCGGCAATGTCCAGGTAGCCGACCACGGGCGCGCTGCCGCCCTTCTTGACCGCGCCCATAGACTTCTCCTCGATGGTCGTCAGCCCGCCGACCATGTTGTCGCCGGTCGGCTGCGAGCCGCGAATGTCCTCGCCGCTGGCCAGGGCGCGCTGCTCCAGGTGTTGCACCCCCGCCACGATCTGCGCGGCAATCTGCGGTGTGGCGGCGCGGCTGGTCAGCCAGGCTTCGCAACCCATCCACTCGGTGCACTCGGCCAGAATCGAGCGCCCGCCCGCCGCGATGATCAGGTCGGAGCAGATGCCGGTCGCCGGGTTGCTGGCCAGGCCGGAGGTCGTGTCGGACGTGCCGCACTCGGTGCCAAAGAGCAGCTTGCTCAGCGGGACGGCCTCGCGGCGCAGGTCGCTCAGCTCGCGAGTATAGCTTGCCGCGTAGTGCAGCGCCTTCTCCAGCGCGGCGATCATGCCGCCGTCGCCGCGAATGTTGACCGTGGCGACCGGCTTGCCGGTGGCCGACTGGATGTCGTGGGCGATGTCTTCGGCGGTCATGCCTTCCTCGCGGAAGTGATCCACGATGACCACCGCGCCGACGTTGGGGTTCATGCCGGTGTTGGAGAGGAAGCGGCGCGTCATGCGCAGGTCGGGGCGCACCTGGCAGCGGCCCAGCGGGTGGGTGATGGCCACGCTGCCGTGCACCAGCCCGGCGACCTTCTCGGCGACTTTGTTGGCGTAGACAGTGGCCGACAGGATCAGCAGGTGATTGCGCGCGCCCACCGACCCATCCGCCCGGACGTATCCCATGAACTCGGTCATGCTCGCTCGCTCCCCTGCTACCCTGCGGACCGGGCGGCCTTGTCGCCGCGCCCGCGATTGCTCTCGACGTTGTGAACGTGGACGTGATCGCCGGCTCGGATGTCGGCCAGCGCCGAGCCGATGCTCAGCCCGTACTTGGTCACCTGCGCCCCTTTGGGGATGTCGCGCAGCGCGATCTTGTGCCCGTAGGGGATGTCGGCGCGGGCGACGACGGTCAGATCACGTTCGCGGCCCTCGGTGCCGACGGTCTCGCCCGCCCGGATCGGCTCGCCGACCGCCGTCCCGACGTTGTCTTCCTTCTCGACGACGAACACTTTTTTCATGCCCGGTTGGCTCCTTGTGGTGATTGGTCGTTGGTTGTTGGTGATTGGTGGTTGGTTTAGTCGTAGGGCGTCTGATCCCAGAAGCTCTGGAAGCGGGCCAGCCCGACGCCGGTGTATGGGTGGTCGAACGATTCCTGGAACACGGCGAATCCGGCGGTGACGATGTCCGCCCCGGCGACCGCCGCCTCGACGATCTGGCGTCCGTTGCGCACGGCGGCGACGAGTACCTCGGTGCTGAAGTCGTAGTTGTCGCGGATGGCGACGATCTCCTCGATCATCGAGACGATTTCCTCGCCGTTGGACTCCTTCCAGCCGACGAACGGCGAGACGTAGAAAGCGCCCATGCGCATGGCCTGCAGCGCCTGCGCCGCTGAGAAGACCAGCGTCAGGTTGCTGCGGATGCCCTGCGCTTTGAGCAGGGCGATGGCCTTGAAGCCCGCTTCGGTCGCCGGCAGCTTGATCACGAAGTTGGGGCTGAGCGCCGCCAGCGTGAGCGCCTCGGCGACCATCGCCTCGGCCTTGGTGTGGTGCGGGTTGACTTCGACGGAGACGGTCTTATCAGTGCCGGCGAACAGCGCGCCGATCTCCTGGATCACGGCCAGGAACGGCTTGCCGGACGCCTGGACGTGGCGCGGGTTGGTTGTCACGCCGTCAATGTCCCACATGGTCAGCGCGCGCTCGATCTCGTGGACGTGCGCGCTGTCGAGAAAGAACTTCATGGTCTGCTCCCTCATCAGGTATCTATCCGCAAATTCGCCCGCGTAGGGGTGCAGCAGAGCGGCGCCCAGGATTTATGCTATTCCTTGCCGCCGTTCAGGTTGATGACCATCAGCTTGAGCTCGGTCATCTCTTCGATGGCGTAGCGCGGCCCTTCGCGCCCCACGCCCGACCCCTTGACGCCGCCGTAGGGCATCTGGTCTACGCGGAAGGTCGAGACATCGTTGATCTGCAGGCCGCCCACTTCGATCAGCTCGAGGGCGCGCATGATGCGGTTGACGTTCTGGGTGAAGACGCCCGATTGCAGGCCGTAGTCGGTGTCGTTGGCCAGGCGGATCGCCTCGTCGAAGTCGTCGTAGGGCGTGACGGTGATCACCGGGGCGAAGATCTCCTCGCGGTTGACGCGCATATCGGGCGTGGTGTTGCCCAGCACCGTCGGCTGGAACAGTGTCCCTTCGCACCTCCCGCCGAGCAGCACCTGCGCGCCCCCCGCGACCGCCTCCTGCACGGTGGCCAATGCCGCCGCCGCCGCCCGCGCGTCAATCATCGGCCCGACCTCGACGGTCGGATCGCGTGGGTCGCCCACTTTCATCCGGCTGATGCGGTCGAGCAGCTTTTCCAGCGTCTCGTTGTAGACCGGGCGGTGAATGAGCACGCGCTGCACGGAGATGCAGTTCTGCCCGGCGTTGGCGAAGCCGCCCATCGCAATGCGGCTGACGGCGTAGTCTATGTGGGCGTCCTCGTGGACGATAGCCGCCGCGTTGCCGCCCAGCTCCAGGCCGACGCGCTTGCGCCCGGCGATCTCCTTGAGGTGCCAGCCGACCGCCGAGCTACCAGTGAAGCTCAGGTATTTGATGCGCGGGTCGCGGGCCAGCGTTTCGGCCAGGCTGCCGGGGCAGACGACGTAGCTCAGCGCCTCCGGCGGGAACCCGGCTTCCAGCGTCATCTCGGCCAGCAGCCGCCCGGAGAGCGGCGTATTGCTGGCTGGCTTGAGGATGAACGAGTTGCCGGCGGCGATGGCCGGGGCCAGCTTGTGACAGGCCAGGTTCAGCGGGTAATTGAAGGGGGCGATGCCCAGCACCGGCCCCAGCGGCAGGTGACGGGCGAGGCCGTGCCGGTTCTCGCCCGCTTCCGTCCAGTCTATGGGGACGATCTCGCCGGTGATGCGCTTGGCTTCCTCGGCGGCGACGCGCACCGTCTCCTGGGCGCGAGCGACTTCGCCCCGCGCCACATTCTGCGTCTTGCCGCCTTCGAGCGTCAGCGCCGTCACCAGTTCTTCGCCCCGCCGCTCCATCTGCGCCAGCAGGTCGTAGAGGATGCGTGAGCGGGCGTGGGCGGGCAGCTTGCGCGTGATGGCGAAGCCGCGCTCCGCCGCCACGAGCGCGTCTTCCAGGTCGCGCCCAGCAGCCTGATAGACCTGGGCGACGACTTCGCCGGTGTAGGGGAAGCGCACCTCGGCGACACGGTCGCTGGTGCGCCACTGGCCGCCGATGAGGAAGGGATAGGGATCGGTCATGACAACTCCTTGTCTTGCTTACAACGCCACCCTAGATACGGTGCCTGTCAAACGTGATGGCCTGCGCGCGCTGGGGGTAGTGGGCATCGCGCCAGCGGCGGCAGCGTTCGGCGAGCTTGCGCGCGGCCTCGTAATAGTCCGGCTCTTCCGGGCGCTGCGCGCACTCGTACTCGACCAGCGGGCCGATCTTGACCCACACCTTGACCACGATCGGGCTGACCCAGCCGATCACCTCGTCGGCGGTGACCCATT
The DNA here is from genome assembly GCA_020724485.1 of Thermoflexus sp. Classification (GTDB taxonomy): domain Bacteria; phylum Chloroflexota; class Anaerolineae; order Aggregatilineales; family Aggregatilineaceae; genus UBA2029. Next base: position 16,946 of record DYGW01000036.1, read on the forward strand.
CCTGGTCTACCAGAAAGCCGAAGTAGTCAATCATGTTCAGCACGCGCTTGACACAGCGTTGAGCCTCCGGGTCGCGCTGCACGGCGTCAATGAGCGTCTGGGGGTCGCCGGGGTCGGGAAGCTGCTGGTAGATGTAGCGCCGCGCCGCGATCTCAGGCTCGGCCATCAGCTTCTCGTAGATGTCGCGGTAGATGTCCAGGTTGCGGCTGTCGGTCGTCTCAGCAAGCTCGATGACCAGCACGAAGCCCGTGCCCAATGCCAGCGCCAGCGCCGCCACCGAGGTCAGTCCCTCCAGCCGTGACCAGTCGCCCGCGTCCAGCGACGCGGCGTCCACCAGCAGCGGCACCAGGCCAATCCAGACCAGGCCGATCCAGACTGAGGCCGCCCACCAGCCCCAGCACGCCCAGGGCGGGCAGCCGCTTGAGGAAGCGCAATTCGAGACCGCGTCGCATGTTGTGCCGCATGGGAACCTCGCTTGCCCTGCCGGATTGTCTCACAGGCGCAGCACGGGCAGGTCGAGCATGTGCGCCAAGGCCAGCAGCGCCTCTACATGATCGCCATAGATCAGGGCCAGGTGATGCTCCAGCCCTTGCGACAGAATCGTGTCCAGCACGTCGCGCGCCGGGCGCTCGAAGCGCACCACGCCCGACGTGCCGCCGAAGCTGATCGGAGCGCGCAACACCTCGCCGCGCCCGACGACCAGCCGGAACTCGCCCGTCGCCTCGCTGAGCCGGGCCAGCGTCACGACGCCGGGCCGCAGGGGGAACTCCAGCAGCAGCGGCAGGTGGCGGTTGGAATGAATCGTCGCGCGGGGCTGGAACTGGGGATCGGCCATGCTCAACGGCGCCTTGCCGCAGTGCCACAAGACCGCCGTGTTCTGCTCCATGTCGAAGGAGACCACGTCGCTGTCGAAGGCTGGCTCGCCGCTGATCTCCTGCAGAATAAGCTGCGTCACCGTCCCGTTGACATCCGCCTCGCAGCTTGCCGGCGTCAGGTCATCCGTGAGCAGGCCCAGCGCGCCGCAGGCCGCGCAACCCAGGTCGGTGAAGAACTGCGGCCAGCAGCGCACAGCGTACCCGGTCAGGCGCTCGCGGGCGGCGGTTTCACGCAGGGTGGCGTAGGTCGCCAGCGTGCCGCGCAGTGCGCCCCTGTCTACCTCGGCCAGCCCCTCGACGCGCCCGCGCAGTGTGTCGTACAGCGCGTCCACCGCGCCCGGATTGGCCTTGCGCGCGCCCGCGAACACGTCCTCCAGCGCCATCTGCACCAGCTCCACGCCGAAACGCCTGTGCAGCGCCACCGGATGCGGGATGCACGTCTCGAAGCCTTCCGGGTGCTCGCCGACGCGCCCGATGCGCGCTCCGTGCAGCCGCCGATGCGCGCGCCCGGCCCGTCCCACCGCATCCACATGGGCCAGCGCAGCGGGGTCGTCTGGCGCGGCGCAAACGGTGGCGTAGCGTCGCCCGGCGCGAGTCAGCGCGTGCGCGCCCAGGGTGATCCCGCACAGCGAGTTCAGGCGCAGCCGCCCCCCCGTTGGCGCTTCGGGCACCGCCCACAGCAGGGGTGGCGCGTCTACGTGCTCGGCCAGCGTCATGAGCATGGTGCTGTCGGCGAACGTCGCCTGGAAGACGATCAGCAGGTCGAGCGGCTGAGCGGCCAACTGCGCGGCAGCGGCGGCAGCTTCGTCGGCGGAAGTGACCAGCGCGTCCGGCCCGATCAGCGCATAGCCCGCCGCGGCCAGCGCCGCCCGCGCCCCGGCGGTGACCTGCTCGGCGAGTGGAACGTCGAAGGTCGTGCGCGCGATGGGCACGAAGCCCAGCGCGAGAGGCGGCGAAGCCATCTAGAAAGTCCCTTCGGTTTGCTCGTAGAAGAAGGCGTCCAGGGCCAGCGCCGCCGCGCCGATCACGCCCGCGTCCTGCCCGAAGGTCGGCGTGCGCAGGAGGACGCGCTCGCCCAGCCCGGCGAAGGCGCGCTCGCGCAGCGTCCGCTTCACGGTGGGCAGCAGCAGGTCCGCGCCCTGGGCAAAGATGCCGCCGAGGATGATCAGTTCCGGGCTGAGCGTGTTGACCAGGTTGGCCAGGCCGATGCCCATATAGGCCGCGCGCTCGTCAAGCAGGGCGAGCGCCGCCGGGTCTCCGGCGCGGGCTGCCGCGAAGAGGCGCTCGATAGGGGAGCCATTGCCGGGGACGCTCACCGCGTGGACCAGCAGGCTGTCCGGCTGCTGGACGGCGAGGGCCTGCGCCCGGCGCACGATGGCCGGCTCCGAGACGAGCGTCTCCAGGCAGCCGGTATTCCCGCAGCGACACGGCTCGCCGCCGTCGGCGACGACGGTCATGTGCCCGATCTCGCCCGCGCCCGCCCCGCCCCGGTAAAGCTGCCCGTCGAGGATGAAGCCAGCGCCCACGCCGATGCGCGCGTAGACGAAAGCCAGCACGCGCACATCCTTTCCCGCGCCAAAGAGCGCCTCGGCCAGGGCCATCGCCCGCACGTTGTTGTCCACGAAGACGGGCAGCCCGCAGCAGCCGGCCAGCATGTCGCGGATAGGGATGTCGCGCCAGCCGAGGTTGGGAGCCAGCACGTTGACGCCGCGCGCCGGGTCCACCAGCCCCGACGCACCGACCCCAACGCCCAGAATCTGCGCGCGGTGCACGCCGCTGGCGGCGATGGCCTCGCCGACCAGCGCAGCAATAGCCTGGAGCACCTGCTCGGCGGGCTGATCAATCGAATGCTCGATCTCTGCCAGGTGCAGCGGGCGGGCGAACAGGTCGGTGACGGCCACGCGCACATGGCCTACGCCGATGTGCACGCCGACGGCATAGCGCGCCTCCGGCACCAGGCGCAGTGCCACGCGGGGACGGCCCACGCCGCGCTCTTCGTCAAGCTGCTCGGCGCCAATTTCGGCGACAATGCCCTGGGCGAGCAGCTCGGTGATCAGGTTGGTGACGGTGGTGGTCGAGAGTCCGGTCAGGCGGGCGATGCGCACGCGCGAGACGGGCTGGTGCCAGAGCAGGATGAGCAGGATCGCGCGCAGGTTGTGCGACTTGATCGCGCTGGAGGTGCTGCCGAGGAGCGAACGCCGGGTTGCCATCAGAGTACGCCATTGTCCGAGCGATGAGAATTAATTAAGCAACGTGAAAAATTAACTCCCTATTCCCAACTATACTCCTTTTGGTGGGCCTGTCAAGGAGGGTACAGCTCGCGTTGAGGGCGGGATTCATTGAACCGTGGAGGCGTAGGTGACGCAGAGAGGAACTGAGAATGTTCCTGATACTGTCTTTTTTCTGCGCTCTCCGCGCCTCTACAGTGGTGCTGTGCCCCAGACATGAGATGCACCCGCCTCTTGGGGGCGCGAGATTGCTATTTGGTGCAGGCTGAATTATGTTTGGTACAGGCGCATCAAGCCGTGCGCCGCCTGACAGAATCATTGCATCACACGAAAAGGGACCCCAGTGGCAACTACCACCAACACCGTGATTCTGGTCACCCGCAATGGCATGGGTGAAGCTGATCCCGAATTGCAGCAGACCTTGGTGACCAAGTACTTCCAGATTCTGCTCGACGACGGCAAACTGCCTGCTGCGATCTGTTTCTATACTGAAGGCATCAAGCTCACCTGCGCCGGGTCGCCGGTGCTGGCGACGCTGCGCGCGATGGAAGCGGCAGGCGTGCGGTTGATTGTGTGCAGTACCTGCCTCACCTACTACGGCCTGGCCGGCCAGCGAGCGATTGGGCTGGCGGGCGGCATGGGCGACATCGTCGAGGCGCAGTGGCTGGCCGACAAGGCGATCACGATCTGAGGTTTCACTTCGTGTCAGACCACTCCGGTGAGCGCAGCCCTGCCCGCGCCCCGCTCAACTCTGAGCAGGATTCTTGAGTCGCAGTGTGACGCAGAGGGAAGGCTGTCTCAAGAGGTCGCTCAGTTCTTCTCTATGGCCTCCGCGCCTCTGCGGTGAGACGTCCTGTTCCCCGGTCCCCGTCACGCGAACTGCGGCAGGTATTGGGCGAAATCCCTCAAGAAATCGTCCAGGATGGCTCGCGCCGTGTCAATATCAGTGACCATCGGATCGAGCAGCAGCGCCTGCAGCGCCAACTGGCGGTCGCCGTGCACGGCGGCGTCCACGACCAGCGATGCCTCCTCTAGCTCGCGCCGGCACAGCGCGGCGATGCCTTCCGGCAGCGCCGGGAAGCTCAGCCCCTGGAAGCCGTAGCTGGAGATGATGCCCGGCACCTCGACGATAGCCTCGTCCGGCAGGTTGGGGATGTAGCCGCGATTGGGCAGGTTAAGCTGCTGGTGATAGTGGTTGTCGTTGTCCATCACCGCGCCAATCATCTCCGGGATGCCTTCGTCGAGCATATTGTGCCGCCACACGTCGCGCAGATCGTCCACCGGCACGCGCCCGGCGACAATGGCCTCCGCCAGCGCCTGGCGCTCGGCGCGGCGCTGGCGGTTGCCGTCCCAGCTTTGCAGCGTCAGGTGATATTTCTCCCACGGCCTGGTGACCGGGTTGCTGACGAAGGGCAGAAATTCGCACAGGTGCGCGTCGCCGGCGGTGGGCACCAGCCCGAAGATCGAGAAGACTTCGCGCGAGAGCGGCTCGAAGTCCGGGCGCGGGCGCGCCAGCCAGGTTTCGCGCACCAGCGGGTAGAGGTCTTCGCCAGTGTGCTTGTCGCGGATGTCGAGCATCCACGAGAAGTGGTTGATGCCCGCCGCCTTGATGGACAGGTGCTCCAGCGCCGCCCGCGCCACCGGGATGAAGCGCGGCATGTTGTCGGCGTTGGTGTGCAGGTGAAAGCCGTCCGGGATGGGGATGCCGAAGCGGTCGGCCAGGATCGTCCCCACCAGCGCGTAGCCCCACAGCAGTTGGTGGCACAGCCCGATGACTTTGACCGCGCTGTAGCGGTGAATGGCCAGCGTCGTGCGGATGAGCGGGTTGACCAGGTTCAGGTAATAGGCGTCTGGGCACAGGTCTTCCATGTCGCGGGCGATGTCGAGCAGCAGGGGGATGCCGCGCGCGGCGTGGGCGAAAGCGCCCGGCCCGCCGTTCTCGGCGTAGGGCTGGTGGACGCCGTGCCGCAGCGGGATGCGCCAGTCCTGCTCCCACACTTCTTCGCGCGGGCCGACCTGCACCGAGACGATCACGAAGTCCGCGCCGGGCAGCAGATCGCGCCGCTCGGTGGAACTGCTGATCGTGAGCTGGGCGTCCCAGGCTTCGTTCATTTTGTGGGCCAGGGCGGTGATCGTGCGCAGCCCGGCCTCGTTGATGTCGCACAGGGCGATGTGCGCCCCGCGCAGGCGCGAGCTTTGCATCATGGTCGAGAGAGCGCCCAGGCCGAAGATGGCGCTGCCCGCACCGACGACGACGATCTTGGGGGATTTGGCGGCCATGCGCTGCGTGGACTCCTCTGCTGACTGCTCAGTCGGGTGGGCCGACGCGGGACGGGCATAGCCTCGCCAACCGGCGGTACCCTGGCAGTGATTAATTAATCCGATGGATTTATTAATTCATCTGCGATTGTAGCCCAGGTTGTGGCAGAATTCAAGGGCCGCGAAAGCCGGGGGTCCACGAACAAGTCGTGAAGGTGTTTGTCTCCCCCTCTCCGGCCCTTCCC
>DYGW01000037.1 GCA_020724485.1 Thermoflexus sp.
GGGGGGGGGGGACAAACACGTTCACGGCTTGTTCGTGGCCCCCCGCCAAGCATCCCGATTGACGAAACAGGGGGGCCATGCTAGGCTTGAGCGGCCATCGGTGGTGTGGCGCAGCGCGCGGCCCAGGAGAGAAAGACGTGTCAGAACCCCGGCGAATTCCCTTGATCATTGTGGGCGTGGGCAACGTGGGGCGCGCCTTCCTGGCGCAGCTCACCCAGACTCATGACGCGCTGGCCCATCGCTACGGCGTGGCGCTGTACCCGGTCGCGCTGGCCGACAGCCGCGGTGCCCTGTGCGACGCGGACGGGCTGTCCCCGGCGACTCTGCACGCCGCCGCAGACCTCAAGGCCGCCGGGCGGTCGCTGACCGAAGCGACAGGCGCGCAACTTGGGCTGACGGCGCTCGATCTGGTCGAATGGGCGTCTCGCGCCGGGCTGGAGCGCGCCGTCGTCGTGGATACGACGGCGGCGGACGGCATGGAGCCGGCGCTGCACCGGGCATTGGCGCTCGGCTACAGCGTGGCGTTGGCCAACAAGCGTCCGCTGGCCGGTCCCTGGGAAGGCGCGCAAGGGTTCTTCGAGTCGTCGCGTGTCCGCTTCGAGGCGACCGTCGGCGCGGGACTGCCGGTGATCAACACGCTGCGCTACCTGGTGGACACCGGCGACGAGATCATCCGCATTGAGGGTGCGCTGAGCGGCACGCTCGGTTACCTGTGCAGCCGCCTGGAGGACGGCGAGCCGTTCTCGCTGGCGGTGGGCATGGCTAAGTCGAAGGGCTACACCGAGCCTGATCCGCGCGACGACCTGAGCGGCATGGATGTGGCCCGCAAGGCGCTCATTCTCAGCCGCCTGGCCGGGTGGCCGATGGGACTTGAGCAGATCCGCGTCGAGCCGCTCTATCCCACCGAGATGGTTTCGCTGAGCGTGGCCGAGTTCATGGCCCAACTCCCGCGCCTGGACTCCGACTTCGCCGCCTATATGGGTGCACTGGCCGGGGTGCCGCGCTACCTAGCCGAGATCGGCCCGCGTGGAGGCGTGGTGGCGCTGCGCATGGTCGGCGAGCGGCTGGCGGCCCAACTGCGCGGCACGCAGAACCAGGTGTCGTTCTCGACGCGCCGCTACGATGAGCATCCCCTGACTCTAATGGGGCCGGGCGCGGGCATGGAGATCACCGCCGCCGCCGTGCTGCAGGACTGCGTGCAGCTTGCGCGCGCCTGCGACTAACGCCCGCCATTTGTACGTTTCGACCAAATCGCCTGCCTTGTGCGAATGTCTCGCCTGTGCTATTGTCGTGCGCGTTCGTGCCTGCACATTTCTCAGTGAGTGATTGCATCATGCTGCTCAGCCTCGCGCCTCGCCGCCCTCGTCGCCGTCCGGCTCCCGTCACTACGGGTCCGGCTTAGCGGGGTTTGGGGCAGCGTCAGCGCGTAGCGCCCTCAATAAACCAACCGCTCTCGGACCCGAGAGCGGTTTTTTTTGTTGAATGGGCACAGGTTGCGAGGGGACTATGACGGTTCGGGTCGGAATCTACGGAGCGACTGGGTACACGGGGCTGGAGCTGGTGCGGCTGCTGGCGAGTCACCCGGCGGTGACAGTTGCCTTTGCCACCTCGGAGACATCCGCCGGGCAAAGCCTGCGCCAAAGCTGGCCGCAAGCGCCGGACCTACCGCTTATCTCCGCCGCCGCCGCGCCGCTTGAGGCGGTGGACGCCGTGCTGCTGTGCCTGCCGCACACGCGCTCCGCGCCCATCGCCGCCCAGGCATTGGCGCGCGGCGTGCGCGTCGTAGACCTCTCCGCTGACCTGCGCCTAGACGATCCGGCGGTCTACGCGCAGTGGTACGGCGTCGCCCATCCCGCGCCGGACTTGCTGCCCGTGCCCTACGGCCTGCCGGAACTGGGCCGCGACCGGCTGCGCGGCGCGCGGGGCATCGCCAACCCCGGCTGCTACGCCACGTCGGTGCTGCTGGCCCTGGCGCCGCTGGCCCGCGCCCACGTCCTCGTGCCCGGTGCGCCGCTGATCGTGGACGCCAAGTCGGGCACTTCCGGCGCGGGGCGCACGCCCAAGCAGCACATTCTCTTCGCCGAAGTGCACGGCAATTTCTCGCCGTACAGCATCGGGCGGGCGCACCGTCACCTGGCCGAGATCGAGCAGGTCCTGGCGGGCGAAGACCCGGCGCTGGGACCGGTGATCTTCTCGCCGCACCTGCTGCCCACTGATCGGGGCATCCTGGCGACGGTCTACGCGCCGGTGACGGACATGGCCGCCGCGCAGGAAGCCTTCGCCGCCTGCTACGCCGGGGAGCCGCTGATCGATCTGCTGCCGCCTGGTGAGCTGGCGACGCTGGCTCATGTCGTGCGCACGCCGCGTGCCGCGCTCTCGCTGACTCCTGTGGGCGACAACCTGCTGATCGTCGTCTCGGTGATTGACAACCTGCTGAAGGGGGCGGCATCGCAGGCCGTGCAGAACCTCAATCTGATGTTCGATCTGCCCGAAACCGCCGGATTGCTGCCGGCTGGTAGCTGAAGGAGCGCCGCGCATGGACTCTACGGATGATGCTTTCGCGCCGCTGGTCATCAAAGTAGGCGGCAATGACCTCGATCAACCCGGCTTCATGGACGCGCTGGCGGCGGCGGTCGCGCGGCTGGCGGCGGTGCAGCAGTGCGCCCTGGTGCATGGCGGCGGGCGCGCCATCAACGAAGTGGGGCGGGCGTTCGGCCTGCAACCGGTGTACGTGGACGGGCAGCGCGTGACCGACCAGGCCGCGCTCGACGTGGCCGAGATGGTGCTGTCGGGGCAGGTCAACAAGCAGATCGTGCGGGCGCTGCTGGCCGCCGGCGTGGATGCGCTGGGTCTCAGCGGCGTGGATCGCGGCCTGCTGCGCGTCGAACCCTGGGCGGCGCAGCTAGGGCGTGTGGGCCGTATTGTCGCCGTGCGCGCCGACGTGCTGCGCGACCTGTGCGCGGCGGGCGTCGTGCCGGTCATCTCGCCGATCTCGCTCGGCCCGGATGGTGCTTATAACGTCAACGCCGATCACGCTGCTGGCGCGGTCGCGGCGGCGCTCAACGCGGCGCGGGCCGCCTTCGTCACCAACGTGCCCGGCGTGCGCGCGGGAAATGGCGTGGTGCCGCGCCTGTCCGTCGCCGAGACGCACGACCTGATCGCGCGCGGTGTGATCACCGGCGGGATGATCCCCAAGGTGCACGCGGCGCTGGCGGCAGTGGGGGCGGGCGTGCGCCAGGCCGTGATCACCGATTTGGCGGGGCTGGCGGCGGGGACCGGCACCGTATTTGTGGCCTGATCAGCAGCATTCGCAGCGCAAAGAAGGCGAGGACTCATGTCTGGCTCCACTCTGGAAAAGACCGCCCAGTACGTGCTCAATACCTACGCGCGCGCGCCGTTCGTGCTGGAACGCGGGCAGGGCGCGACGCTCACCGACAGCGACGGCAAGACCTATCTCGACTTCGCGTCGGGCATCAGCGTCAACGCGCTCGGTCATGGCGACGCGGAACTGGTTGCCGCCGTCAGCGAGCAGATGGCCCGGCTTGGCCACGTCTGCAACCTCTACCACTCCGCCCCCCACGCTGACTTGGCCGAGATGCTCTGCCAGGGTTCGTTCGCCGACAAAGTCTACTTCTGCAACTCCGGGACCGAGGCGGTGGAGGCGGCGATCAAGTTCGCGCGCAAGAGTGCCCGCGAAACGTTCGGCCCCGGCAAAACGGATCTGGTTGCTTTCTCCGGCAGCTTTCACGGGCGGACGGCGGGCGCGCTGGCGCTCACCGCGCGCGAGAAGTACCAGGCTCCCTTCCGTCCGCTGATGCCCGGCGTGACCTTCGCCCCCTTCAACGACAGCGCCGCCGCCGAGAAGCTGATCGGCCCACAGACGTGCGCCGTCTTCGTTGAGCCGGTACAGGGCGAGGGGGGGATTCACGCCGCCACGCCGGAGTTTCTGGGGACGCTGCGCGCATTGTGCGACAGGTACGGGGCGCTGCTGGTCTTCGACGAGATTCAGTGCGGGATGGGGCGCACCGGCAAGCTGTGGGCGCACGAGCATTTTGGAGTGAAGCCGGACATGATGACCCTGGCCAAGGCCCTGGGCGGTGGGCTGCCCATCGGCGCGACGCTGCTCACCGACCCCGTCGCCCAGGCGCTCGCGCCCGGCGATCACGGCAGCACCTTCGCTGGCGGGCCGGTCGTCTGCCGGGCGGCGCAGGTCGTGCTGCGCCGGGTCAGCGATGCGGCGTTCCTGGCCCGCGTGACGGCGCTTGGCGCGCGGCTGGTCGAGCGGTTGCGCGACCTGCACTCGCCGTACATCCGCGAGGTGCGCGGCCTGGGCCTGATGGTGGGCGTGGAGCTGGATATCGAGGTCGCGCCGCTGATCAAGGCGGGCTACGCGCACGGCGTCATCATGATCAACGCCGGGCCGCAGGTGCTGCGCCTGCTGCCGCCGCTCATCGTCGAAGAGGCGCACATTGATCAATTCGCCGAAGTGCTCGGCACGATTCTGCACGAGGTCGCGCTCTGATGATCATTCGCCGTCCCCACGCCTGCGAAGTGGAGGCGATCCTGGCCCTGTTCGCGCAAGATGTCGCCGCCGGGCTGATGTTGCCGCGCCCCGCCGACGAGATGCGCCAGCAGCTTGACCGCTGGCTGGTCGCCGAGCAGGATGGGCAGGTGATCGGCTGCGTCTCGCTGGTCTACTACAACGGCTCACTGGCCGAGGTGCGCTCGCTGGCCGTGCGTCCCGACCATCGCGGCAACGGCATCGCCAGCCGGCTGGTCGAAGAAGCAGTGGCGATGGCGCGGGCGCGCGGGCTGAAGCGCGTGCTGACCCTGACCCGCGCCGCCCGGTTGTTCGAGCAGTTGGGCTTCGAGCGCGACGCCGTGACCAACTTCCCGATCAAGGTCTGGCACGACTGCGCGCCGTGCCCGTTCCAGGATCGCTGCGACGAGATCGCGCTGGTCTACGAGTTGGAGTGAGGGGGAGAGCATGGCCGAACACACGCCGCAAGGCTTTCGTCTCGCCGGGCTGCACTGCGGCCTGAAGCGCGACGCGCGCAAAGACATTGCCCTGCTGGTCAGCGACGCGCCGTGCACGGTGGCCGGCGCCTTCACCACCAACCAGGTCAAGGCCGCGCCCGTGCTGCGCGACCGGGCGGTTCTGGCGGGGGAGGGGGCGCGCGTGCGTGCTGTGCTGGCCAATACTGGCAGCGCCAACGCCTGCACCGGCGAGCCGGGCCTGCGCGACGCGCACACGTCGGCGGAGCGCGCGGCGGCGCTGCTCGGCTGCGCGCCGGACGAGGTGCTCACCCTCTCGACGGGCGTGATCGGGCTGCCGCTGGACATGGCGGCGATGGAGCGGGGAATCGCCGCTCTGATTCCGGCGCTGCGCCCGGACGGGTGGGCGGACGCCGCCGCCGCGATCATGACCACCGACACGCGGCCCAAGCTGGCCTCGGCCCGCCTATCGTCCGGCGCGGTGATCGCTGGCATCGCCAAAGGCGCGGGCATGATCGCCCCGCACATGGCGACCATGCTCGCCCTGATCGCCACCGACGCCAGCATCCCCACCGCTGACCTGGATCGCCATCTGCGCGTCGCTGTCGAGGAGAGCTTCAACCGCATTGTGGTAGACGGCGACATGAGCACCAACGACACAGTCCTGCTGCTGGCTAACGGCGCGGCGGGCGTGACGCTGGCCGATCCGGGCGAGTTCCAGGCGGCCCTGACCGGCGTGTGTATCGCGCTGGCCCAGGCCATCGTCCGCGACGGCGAAGGCGCGACGAAGTTCGTCACCGTCGAGGTCAGCGGCGCGACAGATGAGACCAGCGCGCGCCAGATTGCCCACCAGATCGCTGTCTCGCCGCTGGTCAAGACGGCCTTCTACGGCGCGGACGCCAACTGGGGGCGCATCCTGGCGGCGGCGGGATATGCGGGAGTCGCGCTCGATCCGGCGCGGCTGAGCCTGTGGCTGCTCGATGCACACGGGCAGCCGGTTATGCAGCTTGTCGAGGGCGGCCAGCCGACCGCCTACGACGAGCGCGCCGCCATCGCCCTGATGCAGACAGCGGAGTGGGGCGTGCGCCTCGACCTGGGGCTGGGCGCTGCCCGCACGCACGTCTGGACGTGCGACCTCAGCCACGAGTACGTGACGATCAACGGCCACTACCGGACGTGACCGGTTTCGGGCGGATTGTGCAAGAGGTGCTGGTTCATTCTTGTATGAAGTGCACAACATATCGGTGATACCAGTGGCTATACTAAGCCCCGCGTTATGATCTGGTCTGGGCCTGCGCCGCTCGGTTTGTATTGTTGCGTTCGCAGTATGTTGACAGCCCCGGCAAAAACTGATAAATAGGTAGATAAACCACTTAATCTTTATGCAAAACACACAATTGACCCGGTCAACAAGAGAGGAGGCTGCCGCGAGACAGTTCCCCATAGACCATCGATGGTCACCTAATTCCCTGCACGCACGACTCTAGTAACCACTCCCATCCTGTTGACGCATGTTTTTGCCGCAGCACGCTATAAACAAGGAGGACACGATGAAGAGGAACACTCGCTGGATCGGTCTGGTGCTGGCGCTGGTCATGCTGACCGCGTTGGCGGTGCCCACTGCCTCTGCCCAGGAAAGCAGCATCCTCGACCAGGTGCGCGCCCGTGGCTCGCTGATCTGCGGCGTGAACGGGGGGCTTCCCGGCTTCGGTTTTCTCGACCCGGATTCGGGCGAGATGCTCGGCTTCGATGCCGATTTCTGCCGCGCTCTGGCAGCGGCCATCTTCGGTGAAGTGACTTCCGACAACCTCGTTTTTGTCCAGACGACCGCTCAGGAACGCTTTACCGCCATCCAGAACCGCCAGATTGACGTGCTGTTCCGCAACGCCACCTGGACGGTCCAGCGCGATGCTGAGCTTGGCATTGATTTTGGCCCGACCATCTTCTATGATGGCCAGGGCGTGATGGTGCCGAGCGATTTGGGTGTGTCCTCGCTCGGTGACATGGACGGCGCTTCAATCTGTGTGCTGACCGGCACGACCACCGAGCTGAACATCACCGAAGCGATGGAGAAGCGCGGCTTCACCTACGAGCTGGTCAAGTTCGAGCGGCCCGCTGAGACGATTGGCGGCCTTGAAGAGGGCCGTTGCGACGCCCTTACGTCGGACGTCAGCCAGCTTGCCGGCTTGCGCAGCGGTACCGCCGATCCGGGCAAGTACGTCATCCTGCCGGATGTTATCTCCAAGGAGCCGCTGACCCCGGCTTACATCGAAGGTGATCCGGTCTGGGCGGATGTGGTCAAGTGGACGGTGTACGCCACGATCCAGGCGGAAGAGTACAGCATCACTCAGGCTAACATTGACGAGTATGTGGCCAGTACCGATGCGGCCATCCAGCGCTTCCTGGGACAGGGCGATCAAGCCAGCGGCACGCTGCTCGGTCTGGACAACGACTTCGTCGTGAACGTCATTCGCGCTGTGGGCAACTACGGCGAGATCTTCGAGCGCAACGTCGGTGTCAACACTCCCCTGGCATTGGGGCGTGGCCTGAATGCGCTCTGGACGCAGGGTGGCCTGATCTACGCCCCGGCCTGGCGTTAACGGGTTCGTACTCTCTTGTCCCTGATCTGGCTCCCCGGGGGCGCGGCTTTTCTTGCGTCTCCGGGGAGATTCGTTACTATTCTGTCTCACTCATGGCGTTTGTGTCCGGCCTGTACTAAGCACAGGATCAAGCCATGTCCGATCAGCGTTCCTCCACGTTTGTAGCCTCCAGGCACGCTCCAGTCCCTTTTTGGCGCGATATTCGCTATATTCAGGCATTCCTCCAGATCGTCTTCCTGATCGCGGTCGTCACCTTCGGCTACACGTTGATCCACAACCTGGTCAACAACCTGGCCGACAACCGTATGGCCATCAATTTCGGCGCTTTCGACCGCCCCTTCGGCACCAGCATTTCTGAGGGAACGAGCAATTTCGACCCCGCGAACACCTCGAACTGGCAGGCCCTGTGGATCGGCTTCCGCAACACGCTGCGCGTAGTGGTCGCCGGTCTGGTGGGTACAACTGTCCTGGGAGTTCTGATGGGCATCGGGCGGTTGTCGTCCAACTTCCTGGTGCGCACGGCGAGCATCGCCTACATTGAGGTCTTCCGCAACACGCCTTTGTTGGTCCAGCTCTATTTCATCTATCGCGGTCTGCGCGTCACCATGCCGGAGCGCGTGCAGGACTCCTACAAGCTGCCCGGCCCGGTGTTCGTCAATCGGCGCGCGGTCAACTTCCCGCTGATCGAGGGCACTGATACAGCCTGGCTGTTCTACCTGCTGGTTGGGATCGGGCTGGCGCTGGGGATCGGGCTGTGGGTGTGGCGGCTGCGCGTTCAGGATCGCACCGGCCAGCCGGCCAACGTGCTGCGCTGGTTCGTGCCGACGCTGCTCATCTTCGGCGCGGCGGGCTGGCTGCTGGCTGGGGGGCCGTTCAGCATCGAGAACCCGGAGCTAAAGCGTTTCAACTTCGAGGGCGGTGACAAGCTCTCGATGGAATACATCACTCTGACGGTCGGCCTGATCCTGTACACGGCGGCCTTCGTCGCCGATATCGTGCGCGCTGGCATCCAGGCGGTGCCTTACGGCCAGATCGAGGCAGCGCGCGCCCAGGGTTTCAGCGGCGGGCAGACGTTGCGCCTGATCGTGCTGCCTCAGGCGCTGCGCCTGATCATCCCGCCGTTGGGCAACCAGTACCTGAACCTGGCCAAGAACTCCAGCCTGGGCATCGCCATCGGGTTCTTCGATGTCTACAACATCGCCAGCATCATCTCCAACCAGACCGGCCAATCAGTTGCCGTCTTCGCGGTCATGATGGCTATTTACCTGGGCACGAGCCTGACCATCTCGCTGGTGATGAACGCGGTCAACTACAGTATGCGCCTGAGGAGCCGTTAGGATGCGCGGGCGATACACCGCCTCTGACTTCTATGTTGCGCCGCTGGAATCACCGCCCAGCCGCCGCCCGCCGATCACGTCGGTGGGGCCGCTGGGCTGGCTGCGCGCCAACCTATTCAGCAGCAAGAGCAACTCCATTGCCACTGTCATCATGGCGGCGCTGATTCTGTGGTTCCTCTGGAGTTTCCTGTCCTGGTCTGTGCGCAGTGCCCAGTGGGGGGTCATCTACCACAACCTGCGCCTGGTCACCAGCGGCCTGTACGACCGGCAGGAAATCTGGCGAATGGAACTGGTCGCCGGCATCCTCGTCCTGCTCAGCGGCCTGAGCCTCGGCGTGTGGGGACGGCTCGCGCGCGGGGTGTTCATCGCCGTGCTGGTCATCCTGCTGATCCTGGTGGTCGTCCCCGTCCTCGCTGCGCGCGTCCCAGAGCCGACCATCTACGTGCTGGTCGAGCCGCAACGCCCGCCGTCCGATTTCGTGTTCGTTGGCCTCAAAGGCCAGGAAGTGTCCTTTACCTTCGACCCGCTGACCGACGCCCAGGATGCTGACGAGCGACTGCTTGGCTTTGTCGAGAGCCAGGCGCGCACGGAGTGGTCCATTCGGGCCGCTGAAGTCCGCGCGGGCAACCTCGACCTGGGACAGCATAACCTGGCCGTGACCCTGCGCCTGCTCGACCGCCAGGGCAGACCCCTCACGTCCCAGGCGGGATCGGCAGTGGGCGATTTCGCCGCCGATCCAGCCGGAGGGGCGCTCAGCTACACCTTGCCCGCCGACGGCTGGTACGTGCTCGAAGTCCGGCGCGACGACAGCGTCAACGGCAGCGTGGGCGACAACGCCGGTTACGCCTGGATTCGCGTGCAGGGCGTGGAAACCTTCGCCAGCCAGGAGGCCGCTGCCCAGGCGCGCGCTGATCAGTTCGGCCAGCCGCCGGCGGTCGAAAGGGCGCTCTTCGCCGACGAGAACTCCTACCGTTTCGAGGGTGCCCGCTCGGTGGCAGAATTCTTCAGTCTCCAGGTAACGCCACTGTTCAGCCGCATCGTGATGCCGTGTTTTGTCGGAGCGGCGCTCTTCTTCAACGGATGGGTCATCGGCACGCTGGGCAGGCGCGAGAAAATTGTGCGCCGCGCCGTGCTGGGCGGCTGGATTCTGTCGGCGCCGGTCATCCTGATCATCCTGCGCGGCTTTGAAGGCTCACGCACGCTGCCGCTCGTCCCGACCTCGGTGTGGGGTGGTCTGCTGCTGACGATCCTGTTGACGGTGGTCGGCATCGTCGCCTCGTTTCCGCTGGGGGTGGCGCTTGCGCTCGGCAGGCGCAGCGAGCTACCAGCCATCAAGTGGACGTGCACGCTGTTCATCGAGACGGTGCGCGGCGTGCCGCTGATCACGATCCTGTTCATGGCCAAGCAGATCGTACCCTTCTTCTGGTCGGCGCTGTCGGGGCTTGACTTGGCGATCCGCATGATGATCGGCGTGACGCTGTTCAGCGCGGCCTACCTGGCCGAGAATGTGCGCGGCGGCTTGCAGATCATCCCCTACGGGCAGATCGAAGCCGCGCGCGCCCTGGGCCTCAATCCGGCCCTGGCGACGACGCTCATCGTCTTGCCGCAGGCGCTGCGCGCGGTGATCCCGGCCATCGTCGGCCAGTTCATCAGCCTGTTCAAGGACACGTCGCTGGTGGCGGTGGTCGGCCTGTTCGAGCTGGTCGGCATCGTGGATCGCATCGTCAGCGGGCAGGCCATCTACCGCCCGTACCAGCGCGAAGCCTACATCGTCATCGCCATCATCTACTTTGTGATCAGCTATGCCATGTCCGACGTCAGCCGCCGCCTCGAACAGTCAGGGGCGGGCAGCATCCGCCGGTTGTAGGTTGTCGTCTAGGGAATGACTCGAGGCGTGTTTGTGTCGCCTGCCTGGGGCAGGCCAGCCCGTCCGCCCACGATATTTGAGGAAGACTCATGGCCGAAACGAAATCCTCAGAACCGATCATTAGCTGCCGCGGTGTCAATAAGTGGTTCGGCAACTTCCACGTGCTCAAGGACGTTGATCTGGACGTGATGCCCCAGGAAGTGGTCGTGATCATCGGCCCGTCCGGTTCGGGCAAGTCCACGTTCATCCGCTGCATCAACCGCCTGGAAGAGCACCAGGAAGGCCAGATCATCGTGGATGGGATCGAGCTTAGCCACGACGTGCGCAACATCGCCGCCATTCGCAGCGAGATCGGCATGGTGTTCCAGCAGTTCAACCTGTTCCCACACCTGACCGTGCTGGACAACATCGCGCTGGCTCCGCGCTACGTGCGCCGCCAGCCCCGGCGCACCGCCGAAGAGACGGCGCTCCAGCTTTTGGAGCGGGTGGGCATTCCAGAGCAGGCGCGCAAGTACCCCGGCCAACTCTCCGGCGGCCAGCAGCAGCGCGTGGCGATTGCGCGGGCGCTGGCCATGCAGCCCAAGATCATGCTCTTCGACGAGCCGACCTCGGCCCTCGACCCGGAGATGATCAAGGAAGTGCTCGACGTGATGAAGCAGTTGGCCCAAAGTGGCATGACCATGCTCGTTGTCACTCACGAGATGGGCTTCGCCCGCGAGGTGGCCGATCGTATCGTGCTCTTCGACGAAGGGCGCATCGTCGAGATGGGCACGCCGGAGCACTTCTTCACCAACCCGCAGCACGAGCGGACGAAGCTATTCCTGTCGCAAATTCTGTAAGGCCCCGGAGGACAGAGATGATCGTCCCCGCTCGCATCTACAACCGGGTGCTCGTCCCGCTGGACGGGTCTTCGGCGGCTGAATTTGCCATCCGCTTCGCGTCGGACCTGGCTATCAAGCACGATGCCGAGCTAATCCTGCTGTACCTGGACTACCTGCCTGTGCCGGTCGGCGAAGCGGAGCGCGTCGAGAATGGGGCGCGCAGCCGCGAGCAGATCGAAGCCTACCTGGATGGGCTGCGCAAGGGCCTGCGCGCGGCGGGCATCCGCACGCATGTCGAGCACGTGTCCACGCGCGATCTGGCGGGGACGCTGTATAAGATGATCGAGGCGGAGCGGGTCGGCGCCGTCGTCATGTCCACGCAGGGCCGCGCGGCGATGATGCGCTGGCTGTTCGGCACGGGCGTGGAGCGGGCGCTCAATGAGTTCCCGGTGCCGCTGTTGCTGGTGCGCCCCATGTACCAGCGCGTCGTCGTGCCGCTGGACGGCTCGCGCTGGTCGGAGAGCGCCGTCCCCCGTGCCTCCGAGCTGGCCCGCGTCCACGACGCGGAATTGGTGCTGCTGCACATCTACCAGCCCAAAGGCGGCGACTACGCCGACCAGTGGGCGCTGGCCGGGCAGCAGCAGATCGCCGAGCAAAGCCTGGGGCAGATGCAAGAGCAGCTAATCGCGATGCGCAACCGGCTGCGCCAGGAGGGGCTGCGCGCCCGCGAGGTGATCATTCGCGGCAGCAACCCCGCCCAGGCCATCTGCGACTTCGTTGAGTCGGAGGATGGGATCAGCATGGTCGTCATGTCCACGCACGGGCGAACCGGGCTGGCCCGCTGGCTGGTGGGCAGCGTGGCCCAGCAGGTGATCAAACACGCTCGCTGCCCGGTGACGCTGGTCTATCCCGATCAGTGAGTGCTCGCGCCCAGGCAAGCACAGGGGACAGCGCGCGTCAGCGGTTGTCCCCTGTTTGTTTGTGGGCCAGACTGCACGTCGGGGTTACCCCTTCATGCCCGTCGTGGCGATGCCGCTGGTGATGAAGCGCTGCAGAAAGGCGAACACCACCGTGATCGGCAGCAGGGTCAGCACGGTCATGGCCAGAATGTAGTGCCACTGTACGTCCAGCGCCCCCTGAAAAGCGTTCAGCCCCACTTGCAGCGTGAAAAGCTCGTTGCGGCTGACCACGATCAGCGGCCACAGGAAGTCGTTCCAGCGCCACATGATCGAGAAGATGGCCAGCACAGCCAGGGCGGGACGGGCCAGCGGCAGGATGATCTGCCAGTAAATGCGCCACTCGCTCGCCCCGTCAATGCGCGCCGAGTCCAGCAGTTCGTCGGGGATGGTCAGCATGTACTGGCGCAGGAGGAATACGCCGGTTGGCGTCGCCGCGCCGGGGATGATCAGCCCCCATAGGTTGTTCACCCAGCCCACTTTGGAGATGACCAGGAAGGCCGGGATCATGATCACCGAGATGGGCACCATCAGGGTGCTGATGATGATCAGGAACACGACATCGCGCCCCCGGAACTGGTACTTACTCAGCGCGAACGCGGCCATGCTGTTGATGATCAGCGTGATGATCGTCGCCGCGATGGTCACCTTCACGCTGTTGATCAGATAGGTCCGGAAGGCGAAGGCTTTGGTTGCCTCCGTGTAGTTGGCGATGTTGAAGTATACCTCGCGGATCGGCGTGAGTTGGGTGCTCGGCCCGGCGGGCGTGATGTAGGCCAGGACGTTTAGCTCGCCCGCCGCCGGATTCTGCGGGTCAATCATGGTGTAGCTGGCACCCTGTGGACTGCCGATCTGAGCCAGGCGGCGCGTCTCGCCGGAAACCATCTCCGGCGTCCAGCTCGTGCCGGCCCGCACAGGGACTGGCTCGCCCAGGCTCCGGAACAGGTTGACCAGCAGGTAGCGGTCGTCCAGCACATGCCCCAGCAGCAGCCGCTCCAACAGCGCGGCGTTCTCCGGCAGCAGCAGGGCGGCGGCGGTCGCCGCGCCGAACTCTTCCACGAACTGGGCGAAGGCATCGTCGGTCGGCGCGAGCAGCGTGCGGCGCGCCTCTCCGCCCAGCGCGCCCTCTAGCCCCGCGCGCGCAAGTAGCTGGGCCATCACGGAGAACTCCGCCTGGGCGCGGGTCACTTCCCATACGGTGCCGTCGTCGCTTTCCAGTGGGATGGGGTCGGCGGGCGTGGGCCAACTGGCAGGATCGGCGCCCGCAGTATCCAGCGCGGCGAGAGCGTCCTCCAGTTCCGGCGTCAGCAGGACGCGATCCAGGCCGTGCACGACGCCGCTCGCGGCGCGCAGGTCGGCGAGAGTGATGCGCGCGCCAGCGATGGTCACATCGTTGAAGGTCACGTCATAGAGCGGCAGCAGTTTGTCGTATCCCTCCACTTGGGCCGACGCCTGGCGGTAGGGCAGGAAGGTCGGCGTGCGCTCGAAAAGCAGCGATTCGTCCTTGAACGACGATATGACCAACCACAACACCGGCCCGAACATGACCAGCACGCCAGCGAGCAGGTAGAGGTAGGTCAGCGCGTCGGTGAGGTCGAAGCGCCGCCCACCCCGCCGTCGCGCCAGGAACGCTCCCACCCCGCGCAGCCCGGCGATTTGGCGCGTGTCGTCTGCTGTGTAGCTCATGCGCGTTCTCTCCAGTGCGCCATCGCGTCAGGTCGCCTCGCTGCGCCTGGCGAAGTAAAGCTGCGTCAGCGTCAGAACCAGCAAGACGAGCGCCAGCAACAGCGAAGCCGCCGCACCCATGCCGTATTGGCGCGGGCTGACGACGAACGCCTGGCGGAAAATGTACTGCACGATATAGAGCGTCGCTGTGCCGGGGCCGCCGCCGGTCAGCACGAAAACCTGGTCGAAGACCTGCACTGCGCGGATGAAGGCCAGCACCAGCACGACGGTCATGGTCGGCATCAGCAGCGGCAGCGTCACGAAGCGGAAGCGCTTCCAGACGTTCGCCCCGTCAATCTCCGCCGCTTCGTAGAGCGAAGCGGGGATGGCTTGCAGCCCAGCCAGCAGGATCAGCGTGTAGAAGCCCATCTGCGCCCAGTCGCTGACCACGATCACCCAGAAGCGCGCCCAGCTTGCGTCGGCCAGGAATTGGACGCGCTCATAGCCCAGGCTTTCGAGCAGAAAGTTGAGCAGGCCGTTATCGTAGCGCAGGAACCATTTCCAGATGAGCGCGACGACCACCGGCGACAGCAGCACGGGATAGAAGAACACGCTGCGAAAGAACCCGCGCAGCACCACCTTCTGGTTGAGCGCCAGCGCCGTGGCCAGCGCCAGCAGCACCATCGTGCTCACCTGCGCGGCGACATAGGTGGCCGTGTTGCGCACCCCGCGCCAGAACAGGTCTTCGCTGCACGTGTTCGGGTTGCTATAGTCCTCGCAGGCCAGGAGGGTCTCGATATTCTCCGTGCCGACGAACTCGCGCTTGGTCAGCAGGATGGACTGCCCTTTGGTGAACCCGTAATAGAAGTTCAGCAGCATGGGCAGCAGGATGAAGACACCAAAGATGATCATATTCGGGGCGACGAAGAAGTAGGCCATGCGTCGCATTCCCAGCAGACGCTGCAGGGGCATCAAGAGCAGGTCGAGCGTGCTCATCAGCAGCTCGAAGGGCTTGACCAGGGCGTCGCTGAACGCCTGCCGGGTGCGCGGGGGAATGGTGCGGCTGATCAGGATCATGGCTCGGCTCCGCTCACAAGCGAAAACTCCCAGGCCGCCCGCGTCCGGCCTGCGGCTCGCACGGCGACCTGGGAGACTGGCTCACGGAGGGGTGGCGCTATTTGCTGCCGTAGACTTCGATGTACGCCTGGTCAACCGCTTCCTGAATCTTGACGATGGCCTCGTCAAGCGTCAGCTCGCCGACGATCACCTGGCTCAGGCGGTCGCGGATGTTCACGTTCAGCGGGAAGGTGATTGGGCTGTATTGCAGGCCGTAAGCCTCGTCGGACAGCTTGGGCACCTCAGCCAGGAACGTGTTCAGCGCCTGCTCAACGTTCGGGTCGTCGGTCACATAGGCGACGCCCTTCGTCGCCAGCCCGATGTGGCCGGGGATGAACAGCGTCTTGGCCGTGAACTCGCCCAGAATCTCCTCAGAGGCGAGATATTCCATGACCTTCGCCACTTCTTCGGGGTGGGCGGTCGTGTTCAGCCCGGCCATCACCGCGCCGCCGGGGATGCCCGTGCTGCCACCCTCGCCCCAGGGGTTCGGGACGGCGTCCCAGTCGAAAGTGGTGCCGATGTCGGTCGAGAAACCGGCGATCTGCCAGCTACCGCTCATGTACATCACCAACTGGCCGTTGACGAACTCCGGGCGGGCCGAGGCGTACTCGCCGCCGCTCTCCACCCACACGCCCAGCGGGGTGATGTTGCGCTCGTGCCAGCCGATGATCATCTCCGCCGTCTTGCGGAAGCCGGGGCTATCCACGGTGAAGGAGCCGTCCGGGTTGAGGAAGGTTGCGCTGTTGCTCAGCGCCGGCCCCCACACGCGGTGCCCGGAACGGTCAATGGCGATGGCGTAGGGCACGCCGGTCACTTCGGCCACTTCCACCGCTGCCGCTTCCCAGTCCGCCCAGGTCGGCTGTTCCATGACATCGCTGGGCACGTCCACGCCCGCCTGCTCGAACAGCGTACGGTTGATGAACGGGCCAGTCACGGTGAACTGGGTGGGGAAGCCGTAGATACCCTGGTCGTCCTCGCCCTTGCGGAAGGAGTTGAGCACGGGCGCGGCGAAGTTGGCAGTCCAGTACTCCGGGTCGGCCAGGTACGGGGTCAGGTCGAGGTAGAAATCGCGGAATGCTGCCGTATCGGTGACGCGCACCATGTCGGGGGCGTTGGCGCCACCAGCCTCGACCTGCGCGCGCAAGATGTTGTGCAGGTCGGCATAGGCCACGACGTCAATCGCCACTTTGATTCCGGGATTTTCGGCTTCGAAGCGATCCAGTAGCTCGCGCAGCACGTCGCCTTCGATTCCGTCGTTGTACCACAGGACGCGCAGTTCCACCTGACCCTGGGCCAACAGCGATGTCGTCGGGAGCGCGAGGGTGACAATAAGTAGGAGCATCAAGATAGTGCGGACTTTCACGGGGGACCTCCTAAGGCTTCTCTTAAGGTTTGGGTGCAAACCATGCGATCACGGGCGGTCTCAGTCTGTGTGTCGTTCGTATTCCTTTCTCTACGCGGTGCAAGCAGGCGCTGGAATACAGCAGGCAGTGGGAGTCAGCGTGTTGGGCACTGTATCCTGGCCCCATTATACAGGCAGTTGGCGCGCAGTGCAATTAATTAATTTCAGGGATTATTTAATTCGCTCTGAGGGAAATTCGATGAAAGGGCCAGCGCAGAGGGGGCAGCCATTGAATGAGCAAGAAAAGGTGGGGCGGGCAGCGCGCCCGCCCCGCAGAGACCGCGTTCGCTCAGGAGAGCGGCAGCGTCACCGGCTGGTGGGCCGCCGCTGAGCGGTAGACCGCCGCGACGATCTCGACGGCCTTCAGCCCGTCGTGTCCAGTGACGGCGGGCGCGCGCTGCTCCTGCACGGCGGCGACGAACTCATCCACCATAGCCTGGTTGGCATTCGATCCCCAGTACGACCAGGCTGGACGGGCCGCGCCCTGCGCGTAGATCGACATCACCTGGCGGAAGGGGTCTACGATGACCAGGCCGCCCTCGCCGACCAGTTCCATTGTCAGGCCGCCCCAGGTGGGGTAGTGAGGCGGGCGGCTCCAGCTACAGTCAATGCTGGCGAACGCGCCGTTGGCGAAGGTCAGCATCACCAGGCCGCCCGTCTCGACGTTGACGCCCGGCTCCTGGTAGAAGATGTGGTTTAGCTCAGCGTAGACCTCGGTGACTTCGCTCTGAAAATACCAGCGCAGCAGGTCGGCCACGTGCACGGTGTGATCGGTCGCCGCGCCGCCGCCAGCGAGCGTGGGGTCGGTGAACCAGTCGCGCGGGTAGGCGGAGTGCAGGCGGGGAAGCTGCCCCTGGTTGGTCGTGTTGCAGCCGTACACGGTGCCGAGCGCCCCGCTGTCCAGCACTTTCTTGGCTTCGATGGTCGGCGCGCTGAAGCGCATGGGGAAGGCGGTCATCAGCGTGACGCCTGCCCGCTCGCACGCCTGAACCATCGCCTGGGCGTCTTCGGGGGTGGTCGCCAGCGGCTTCTCAGACAGGACGTGAATACCGGCTGCGGCGGCCATCTCGGCCAGGGCGCGGTGATGGGCATTCTCCGAGCAGATGATCACCCCGTCCGGCTTCTCGGCGATCAGCGCCCCGTAGGTCGGGAACCAGCGCGCGCCGGTCTGCCCGGCGAAGTGTCGGCCCCGGTCGGCGTCCTCGTCGGCGAAGCCGATGAACTCAACGGCGGGGTTGGCGCGCAGGTTGTGGAGGTAGCCCTCGGCGTGGACATGGGCAAAACTCATGATGGCGCAGCGCATGGGGAAACCTCCTACAGGCTGACCGGTTGGCCGGTCTGGGTGGATTCGATGGCGGCCAGGGCGAGCTTGAGCGCGGCGAGACCGTCCTCCGCGCTGACGCGCGGCGTCACACCGTGCGCGAGCACCTCATAGAAGTGCTTGATCTCGACGACATAGGGGTCTTCGAGCAGGGGGCTGCGCGGCACGGCGATGTCCGGCGCGCCGCCCTCCTCGCGGGCCATCAGGTGGACGCTGAGCGCGGTCGAGCTGCCCGCCGGGTGCTCGATCAGGCCGCCATCTCCCGCGATCTCCAGGCTGGTGCGGAACATCGGCGGCGGGTAGGCCCAGCCGCCCTCGACGTGCGACAGCGCGCCGTCCCTGTGGCGCAGGATCGCCAGCGCGTAATCGCCGGGCGCGCCGGGCCGGGCGCTGCGCACGCTCTTGGCGAAGACGCTCTCGACTTCCCCGGCGACCCAGCGCGCGTAGTCCAGGTCGTGGATCATCAGGTCGAGTATCATCCCGCCGGACTTGGCCACGTCCAGAAACCAGTTGTCTTCGGGGCGCTTGGGCTGGAAGCTGACGCGCTTGAGCCGCACGACACCGACGCGGCCAATCTCGCCGCGCTCGACGATGGCCTTCGCCTGCGCGTACTCCGGGAAGAAGCGCACGACGTGCGCCACCAGCAGCGTGACCCCCGCCTGGCGGCACGCTGCGACTAGCGCCTCGCCTTGCTCGGCGGTGCGCGCCAGCGGCTTCTCGCAGACGATGTGCTTGCCTTTGGCCGCGGCTTGCAACACCATCTCGTAGTGCAGGTGGGTGGGCGTGCAGATGTCCACGACATCCACCGCGTCAAGGAGCGCGTCCAGCGTGGCGAACGTCCGCCCGCCGTACTGAGCGATAAGCTGGTCGATCTGGCCCTGGTTCAGTGAATGGAACCCAACCAGCTCTACCGGTGTCTTGGACCAGCCGGCAGTATGGTACGCGCCCATGAAACCGGCCCCGACGATTCCCACTCGTAACATCATCAACCCTCTCTTGGTGTCAGGCAATCAAGAAACAGACAGCGCCCGCGTCCAACGACCGTCACTTGACGGCCCCTGCCGTCAGGCCGCGAATGAGCTGGCGCGAGAAGATGATATACAGAATCACCACCGGCACCGCCGCCAGAGTCAGCGACGACAGCACTGCGTTCCAGTCGCTGACGAACTGGCCCAGGAAGGTCTGCGCGCCCAGCGTGACCGTCTTGTTGCGCTCGGACGGGGCCAGGATCAGCGGGAACCACAGGTCATTCCAGATCGGGATCATATTGAAGACCGCCACCGTGCCGATGGCCGGGCGTACCAGGGGCAAGATCATGCGGTAGATGCGGTACTCGCTGGCCCCGTCAACCCGCGCCGCGTCTTTCAGGTCGCGGGGCACCTGCCTCATAAAGTTCGTCAGCACGAAGATGGCCAGCGGCAGCCCCGACGCCGTATACACCAGGATCAGCGCCCACAGCGTGTCTACGATGTTCAAGTCAACTGTCAGGCGCAGGATGCTCACCGTGCCCAGCCGGATGGGGATCATGATGCCCAGCGCCAGGTACAGCCCCATCAGCTTGTTGCCAGGGAAGCGGTACTCGGCCAAGGCCCAGGCGGCCATCGTCCCGGCGATCAGGATCAGCACCAGCGCACCCAGGGTCACGATCAGGCTGTTGACGAAGTAGTCGGGGAAGTTGGCCCGCTTGAAGACGGTCTCATAGCCCACGGTGCTCCACGTTTCCGAGTTGGGCAGGGCATAGGGCGTCTTGAAGATCGCCTTGCGCGTCTTGAACGAGTTAATCAGGATGAGCAGGATCGGGGACAGCGCCAGTGCAGTATAAGCGAGCAGGACGGCATGTGCCCCCAGGAGTTGGAGGGAGTGGGCAGGTCGCAGACGGTGGCTGAGGGATGACAGAGACGACATGGTGATCCGCTCCTCCTGCTCCTAAAGCTCGACTTGGGTCACGCGGCGCTGCCAGCCGAACATGTAGAGCAGCACGCCGGCCAGGATGATCAGGAACATGACGCCGGCGATAGTCGCTCCCATAGTGGGGTTGCCGGGTTGAAGCTGCTGCCCGAAGAACGTGCGGTAAAAGAAAGTGCCCAGGATGTCGGTCGAGAAATTGGGGCCGGCGTTGACCTTCTGGGTGGTGTAAATGAGGTCGAAGGCGTTGAAGTTGCCCACGAAGGTCAGCACGCCGACGATGCCCACCGTTGGCAGGATGAGCGGGAACTTGATCCGCCAGAACACACCCCAGGCGGTCGCGCCGTCCACGCGCGCCGCCTCGATCAGCTCGTCGGGAATGGCGATCAGCGCGGCCAGGAAGAGCATCATCGGGATGCCGACCCACTGCCACACTGAGATGAGCGACAGGGTGGGCAGGGCGGTCGCTTCCAGGCCCAGCCAGGGCTTCTTGGCGTATTGCTCCAGGCCGATGGAGGTGAGAATGTCTCCTGAGATGCCCCACAGCGGGCTGAGAATCATGCTCCAGATGAACCCGATCAGCACCACCGACAGAACGGTCGGCGTGAAGATGAGCGTCCGGTAGATCGCCCTGCCGCGAATGAAAGGGGAGCTCAGCAGGGCGGCCAGCAGCAAGCCGATCGGGTTCTGCACGAACATATGGATCGCGAAGAACTTGATGTTGTTGATGATGGCGCCCTGGAGCCGCGGCTTCCACAGCGGGTCGGTCACCAGCTTGTGGTAGTTGTCCAGGCCGACGAAGGTTTCGTTCCCGCGCTGGTCGCTGGTGTAGAGACTCAAGCGCAGCGAATCCACCAGGGGGTAGGTCATGAACATGGTGTAGATGATGACAGCCGGAGCAAGAAATACCAGGATGTGGACGGGAAATCGCCGCTTGTCAGGTAAGCGCATGGCTGGATTCATCGGGGACTCTTTCTCACGACAAATCGTAACAAGGCACTGTGACAGGCCGATACATGAAAAGAGAGGTGCCGATACAGTGCATCGGCACCTCAAGTGAGTTGCTTGGTCTTACCTGTTCATCTGCGGCTCGTACCAGGTTGCCAGACCCTTCTGGACGATGTCGGCGGCCTCTTCGGGCGAGATGGTGCCGTTGAGCACCTCGGCGCTGTACAGCCACAAGTCTTGCTCGTTGTTTGGCTCGCCGCGCGACAGAATCTGGTAGGACGAGCGGATGGTGGATTCGCACTCACCGCGCCAGCTAATGAACTCCTGAGCGACCGGATTGTCGAGCGTAATCTCGTGATCCGACAGCGTGAAGAAGCCAGGGAGCGCGTTCGAGTAGATCTGGGCGAATTCCTGCGTGGTCATCCACTCCAGGAAGGTGAGCGCCGCCTCCTTGTTGGGGCTGGCGGGGTTCATGCCCATAGCGATGTCCACATGGTCGCTGATGTAGCAGGTGTCCCCTTCGTTGGGCACGGGCGGCTTGAAGGCGTACATATTGAGGTCGGGATTCATCATCCCGAAGACGCCGATCTCCCAAGAGCCAGTGGGATAGATGGCCGCTTCTTCCAGGGCGGCGAAGAGGTTCTGCGAGTCAGGATAGGTCAGGGCCTGGTAGCCATCGGGCAGGTAGGGGATCCAGCGGGCCAGGGCCTGGAATGCCTCCAGGAACCCGTCCTCGTTGTAGCCGATAGTGCCGTTGATCAGGCCCAGGCGGCCTTCCTCGCCCTTCCAGTAGTTCGGGCCGATGTTCTGGAAGCCCATGGTGGCCGCTTCCCACTGGTCGCGCGTGCCCATGGCCAGCGGGGCGTAGTCGCTCTCGTCCTTGATCTTCTGCAGCAGGGCCAGGAACTCCGCCTCAGTCTGCGGCTCCTCCAGGCCCAGTTCCTCGAAGATGGCCACGTTGTACATGAAGCCGTGAATGACCGAGGCCATCGGGACGCAGAACACGTCCGAGCCGTCATCGGTGATCCATGCGCTGCGGGCCACGTCGCTGAAATGCTCCATGCCGGGCAGGTCATTCAGCGAGGCCAGGTGTCCCTTGTTGAAGAGCTCCAGCGACTTGTCGAATGGACGGCAGGTGATCAGGTCACCAGCCGTGCCGCCCTGCAATTTGGCGTCGAGCGCCGCGTTGTATTCGGCGGGGGCTGCCGGGGCGAAGATGACCTCGATATTCGGGTAGTGGGCGTTGAAGGCGGGGATGATCACATCTTCCCAGAGAACCAGGTCGTCGTTGCGCCAGCTCTCGATGACGAGCGTGGCTTTGTCCTGCGCCCGGGTGTGTGAGGCGGCGGGCGCAAAGGCGACAACGAGCGCCAGAACCAACACCAAAGCAGCGAACTTCTTCATCATTTCTCTCCTTCGTGGATACTTAACTCTGTAGGTTGCAGCAGGGTAACGTGACAAACGGGCAGGTCTCTATGCGGCTTGGCACCTCCTTATCTAAATGCTGCTCACATTGTAACACATCCGTGCCATCTGGGCGTCATCAAGCCTGCTTTTGGGTCCACGAACAAGTCGTGAACGTGTTTGTCCCCCCCCCCCCCCCCCCCCCC
>DYGW01000306.1 GCA_020724485.1 Thermoflexus sp.
GCTGCTTTTCTAGCGAGCGCGGCGACAGGTGCAGGTATTCGGCGGCTTCGTCGTTGGTCAGATAGCGTTGGGGCTGCGCGGCAGCAGTTGAGACAGCGGCGGCAGGCCGCAAAGGAGCGGGACGCATGAGATGAACCTCCATCGGTTGCAAAGCTCCGGCCACACAGCGCAACCGGATGGAAGCCAGTCTCAGAAAACGAAGCTGCTCTGCTCAGGGACGTTTTGCGTCTCCATCAAAACGTCCCTTCTCAAGCGGCGACAGTTGTGCTAGGCGGCGGTAGCCGCCGCGCATCAACGCATCGCCGCGCCGCACCAGGCGGCGCACGCGGGCACGCAGATCGCCATCGGCGTGCCAGTCGGCAGCCACGGCATCGGCGCCGAACAGACCTTCGGCCACGTCGCGCAAGGACGCACCCGCCAGGGTCGCGTCGAGCGCCTGCAAGGTGTGCAGTTCCAGCAGCGCGGCAGGTGTCGGCCTACGTCTGGCATCGGCCAGTGCCGCGCCGAACACATGACCGCGCGCAGGCGCGGCAGCGCCGCCGCGGTGGGCATAGGCGACGGCCATGCCGTCTTCGAGCCCAGCCGCCAGCGCAAAGCGCAGGCAATGGCGTGGACTGCGCGCGATCAGCGCCAGTTTCTTGCCGTCGTGGAACAGTTGCTTTTGGCCGGGGATGCGCCAGAACGCGAAGGATTCGGCATCCACGGGCGGATCGGCATCGGGGTAGAGTTGCACCACGGCAGCGTGGCCGGGTAGCCAGGCTGGATGCGCGTCGCGCGCATCCAGGGCTGGGTCTTCCAGCAGGCGCAAGCCCCAGCGATGCGCTGCTTCACGCCGGCGATGACGGCGCAGCCAGTCGAGCCGGTAGTCTGGATGCCTGCGCAGGTACTCCCAGGCGAGCGCGAGCGCATCCAGCCAAAAGACATACAGGTATGCGGCAGTGGGATACCAATGCGCGAGGTGATGAGGATTGACCATGACGCCTCCTCCTGCGAACAGGACTCGCCGCCACGGAAGAACTACGCGCTACATCGCCTTCGTCGGAACGTCAGGGGTGAAAACAGCGGATGGGGCTATCAAGACCGATTGGCTCCGATGTGTTGCGGTATTCGTCTCAATGCTGCGGCGGCAGCGCCCCGACCGAGGGCACCGCACAAGCCAGCCTGCCGCAGCCCGCGTCAAGCATCCTGTCTATTTGGATCAGATTGGTAGGGCTTCGCCGCAAGAATCTCGATTGAGACCTACCCGGTATGACACCAGACTGAAAAAGTCACAGTAGGCCGTATTCAGTCCGGGATCGCTCCGTCGCGCTCGGCCAGCCGGGTGTATTCCGACAGCGTGCGCGTGGGGCGGAAATAGAGGTCGCGCATCACGGGCTGCTGGCGCGGCCCGACGATGCCAGCCAGGTCGGATAGCTTGACGGTGCCCTGCGCCGGCATCCCGATTCCCAGGTCGATGAGGCCCCAGGCGGTGTCGCCATCGGCGGGATCGAGCGCGGCCAGCAGCCAGGTCACATGCGCGTCCGGCGTGAACAGCCGCACCACGGGCACGGGGTCGATGGCCCGGCCAGCGGCGCGGGCCGCGCCGTTGGCGAGCAGTTGCGCGCGCTCCGGGGCGGTGGCGAGTGGCTGGGGCATGGTCGGCAATCCCACAAATCCAATGATGCACGGATGCGGTTTCACGCCCAAGCGCAGAACCGCCGAACCGGATTTACGCCTTCGTGCGCAAGCACGGATGCGCCTGCGTGGCTTTGCTGGAATCCGCCGATGCGGATTTCCGTAAAGGCACAAAAACGTAGAGCACCAAATGAACACTATAGATTGTAGTCCTATAGGGCGCAATGGGCTGTCATCTTGGTTTTTCGAGGGAAACCATAGGTGGCGGCTGGGAACTCATTGGCGAAGGCGTTGAAGATAGTTAGAAAGGCGCGTGGCTTGAGCCAGGAAGCCTTCTCTGACGTGTCCAGCCGCACCTATATGAGCACCCTCGAACGCGACCTCAAAAGCCCGACCCTGCACAAGCTGGCCGAGCTGTGCGAGGTGATGGAGATTCACCCGCTCACGCTGCTGACGCTCGCCTACGCGGGCGACAGCCCGCACAAGGCCGACGAGCTGCTGGCGCAGGTGCGCCAGGAGCTGGAGGCGGTGTTGAAGGAACGCGACGCGGCGAAGCCGCGCGCGTGACGTGGTGATGTGCTGCGAACAGCAGCACAGTGCCCCGCCGCGATGGGCGGGGCGCTGCGGCGGTTACGCCGCCTGGGGCTTGCTGCGCGACCAGACCAGGTCGTGCGTGCCGTCCTCGCCTTCGATCAGGCGGGCATAGACCGGAGCCGGGAACGAAGGATCGTCGAGGGTCACGGACTTGTATTCCCGCCCGGCCTCGCTGGTCTTGTTCCACGCCGCGCCGATGTCGTGGCCGGCGGCCTGGAGGCGGAAGTCGGGGGCGTTCTCGCTGCTGCCCTTGTCGTTGGGAACCAGCTTGACCTTGACGTTGAGCGTCAGGGTGCGAAGCGTGCCGGTGAAGCCCTCTTTGTCGGTGGTGAAGGTGCCGATGTTGGCCATGATGCTTTCTCCTTTCGGTTGAACAAGGTTCGCGCCCATCGCGTCCTTGTTGTGATCCGGCCGGCGAGGGACGGGCGGGCTGCACCGCTTGCGGTCGCAACGCAGTGGAGAACCGGAAGGCGAAAAGAATTTGCTGCGCGAGGAAGCCGCGCAGCGGCGGGGAAATTGTTTTCGCCGGACGGTTGCAGCCATGAAGCCCGAGGCGCAGCCGC
>DYGW01000038.1 GCA_020724485.1 Thermoflexus sp.
CAGACTTCCGAAGTCTGCGAGGCTTCGGAAGTCTTGTCTATGCTGGCCGCTGACGGCCTGTTAGTATATGAACTCTCCCGACAAAAAGGCCGCCGTGCGCGGGTCGCGCGGGGAGCCAAAGAACTGTTCTGCGGGCGCTTCTTCGATCAGCGCTCCATCCAGCAACAGGACAACGCGCGTGGCCAACCGCCGCGCCTGGAAGATGTTGTGTGTCACAAGGATGATGGTGGTCCCGTGCTGATGCTGCTCGCGTATCAGGCCCTCGATCAGGCGCACGTTGTAGGGGTCGAGGTTAGCCGTCGGCTCGTCGAGCAGCAGGATGTGCGGCTCCAGCACCAGGGCGCGGGCCAGTGCCACGCGCTGCATCTCGCCGCCGGAGAGCGTGCGCGGGTGGGCGCTCGCCAGGTGCGTCAGCGAGACGCGCTCCAGCGCAGCGTCTATGCGCTTGTGGCCGTTCCGCTCCCCGCGCACGCGCAGCCCATAGGCGACGTTGGCCCGCACGCTGCGGCTGAGCAGCGCCGGTCGCTGGAAGACCATCGCCAGGCGGCGACGCTGAGCGATGGAGGCCGTCGCCGCGGTGACGCGCTCGCCGTCCAGGTGGAGCAGCATCTCGCCCTGCGCGGGAGTCTCCAGCAGGGCCAGCAGGCGCAGCAGGGTGCTCTTGCCCGCCCCGCTCGGCCCCATAATAGCCAGAATTTCGCCCCGCTGCACCGTCAGCGCGGGGATGTCCAGCACGGTGCGCGTCCCATAGACCTGGCGCACGTCGCGCAGTGTGTAAAGGGGCGCGCTCGTCATGACTCGGCCAGCTTTCCCTGCCCCAGAACCATGATCAGATTGGCAACGAATGACAGCGTCAATAGGATGATACCCAATGCCAGCGCCACGTCGAAGTTGCCGCGCCGCGTTTCCAGCACGATGGCGGTCGTCAGCACGCGGGTGCGCCCGTCAATGTTGCCGCCGACCAGCATCACCGCGCCGACCTCGGAGATGATCGAGCCGAAGCCGGCCACCAGCCCGACGATCACGCCGAAGCGCGCTTCGATCAAGGCCGCTGCCGTCGCCTGCCAGGGCGTGGCACCCAGCGCGCGAAGCTGCACGCGCAGCGCCGGGTCTACCGCGCGCACGCTGCTCATGGTCACGCCGACCACCAGCGGCGTGGCGATGATCACCTGGGCGACGACCATCGCCTTGATCGAGAAGAGCCAGCCCAGGTCGCCAAGCGGCCCTCGATTGGAGAGCACCAGATACACCACCAGCCCCACTACCACGGGCGGCAATCCCATCCCCGTATAGATCAAGGCATTGAGCAGGCGTTGGCCAGGAAAACGCACCAGCGCCAGCCACGTCCCCAGCGGGATGCCGATGGCGGCGCTGAGCGCCAGCGCACTCAGCGTGAC
Source organism: Thermoflexus sp. (assembly GCA_020724485.1). Classification (GTDB taxonomy): domain Bacteria; phylum Chloroflexota; class Anaerolineae; order Aggregatilineales; family Aggregatilineaceae; genus UBA2029. The sequence goes on from DYGW01000038.1 coordinate 1,398, forward strand.
CTGCAGCGAGCGCCACATCACCTCGATGACCGCCGGGTCGAGCGAGACGATCAGGCGCAGCGCCTCCCGCAGCGCGTCGAATATGGTTTCGATGATTTGCCTCCTTGGGTGATCAGCCGTCAGCATTCAGCGTTCAGCCTTCAGCGAGAACTCATGGGGACGCTGCCCCGCTGTGCCCTGGCTCATCGGGACACTGCAACGGTGGCCTTCAGACACCTCGCGAAACGGAACGCCAATTACTCCCCACCGTGCGCGGCCCGCCATGCCTGGGAATCCGGCGTGAACAGCGCCTGCCCATTGACCTGGAAACTGGCGATCAGTTCCTGGGTTTCCAGCGACGTGATCCAGTCGGCGAACGCCTGCGCCAGTTCAGCATTGACGTTCGGGTGTTTCTGCGGGTTGACCGGAATAACCCCATAAGGGTTGAACAGGATGGGATCGCCCTCGACAAGAAACTCTAGCTTCAGGCCGGTTGCCTGGCGCGCGACGTAGGTGGCGCGGTCGCTGAGCGTATAAGCACCCATCTCCTCGCTCATGGTCAGCACTTCGCCCATGCCCTGCCCGGCGGAGAGGTACCAGTCGCCTTCGGGCGTGATCCCGGCGGCAGTCCAGATCGCTTTCTCTTTGCTGTGCGTGCCGCTGTCATCGCCGCGCGAGATGAACGTGCTGCCCGTCTCGGCAATCCTAGTGAAGGCAGCAGCGGCCTCGGTCATGCCTCTAATACCAGCGGGATCGGCGGCGGGGCCGACCAGGATGAAATCGTTGTACATTACGTCGTAGCGGGCCGTGCCGTAACCATCGGCGACGAAGGCATCTTCGCGCGCGCGGGCGTGCACGAGCACCACATCTGCATCCCCGTTCTGGCCGAGTTCCAGCGCCTGGCCGGTGCCCACGGCGATCACGTCTACGTCCGCGTTGTATTTCGCCTCGAAGTCCGGCAAGATATACTCCAACAAACCGGAGTCCTCGGTGCTGGTGGTCGTCGCCAGGATCAGGCGCGCGGGCGTGGCAGCTTCTGCGGTGGGCGTAGGCGCGGGCTGTTCTTCTTTGTCATCGTCGCAGGCGGCCAGCGACGCGGTCAGGCTGACCAGGGTGAAGATCAGGAAGAGGACAAGAAATCGGCGTTTTGCCATGATGCGGCTCCTGCTACAAGTCTGCACTGCCGTGCAGAGAGACCAACCAGCGCCGAGTATACGCGGTGTGGGCTTGTGTGTCAATTAGCATGTTACAAATGATACAGTAATCAACGACCAGTTAGCCCGTCAGCATAGCAAGGGGAACTTGCCATGACCACAACCCCGCTTTTCCAGGAGATCGCCGAGTCGATTCGTGAGGCGATCATCAGCGGGGCACTGCGGCCCGGCGACGAGCTGCCCCCCGTGCGCGAGATGTCCGCTCAGTGGCGCTGCGCGCCGGGGACGGTCCAGCGCGCCTACCAGGAACTGGCGGCAGGGGGACTGGTCGTCAGCCGGCCCGGCCAGGGTACGCGCGTGACCGCCCCGTTGCCGCCTGTCCCCTCATCGCCGCTGCGCCAGGCCGCGCTGGTGCACCGGGCGGAGTCCTTCCTGCTAGGCGCGCTGGCCGAAGGATACGCGCCCGGCGAGATCGAGGGGGCTGTCCGCCAGGCGCTCGACCGCTGGCGGGGCATGAGCGACGCCGTCCCCGCGCCGCCACCGACCGTGCTGCGCTTCGCTGGCAGCCACGACCCGGCGGTGTCGGCCATTGCCGCCCGCTTTGGCACGCTGGCCCCCGGCTGCACGCTGGAGATCGCCTTCTCCGGCAGCCTGGGCGGGCTGATCGCGCTGGCCGAGGGAAAGGCCGATCTCGCGGGCTGCCATCTGTGGGACGCCGAGACGGACATCTACAATCGCCCGTTCGTGCGACGGCTGTTGCCGGGCCGCCGCGTCGCCCTGCTGACGCTGGTCCACCGCCGCCTGGGGCTGATTGTGCCGCCGGGCAATCCACAGGGCCTGACCATGCTGCGCGACCTGGCCCGGCCCGGCCTGCGCTTCATCAATCGCCAGGCAGGGGCGGGCACGCGCGTCTGGCTGGACGCGCAGTTGGCGCGGCTCGGCATTGATCCGGCGCGTATCCTGGGCTACGAGGATCGCGTCGCCACGCATGAGGAAGTCGCGCGCGCGGTGGCCGAGGGGCGCGCGGACGCCGGGCTGGGCGTCGAGACGGCAGCGCTGAGCTACGGGCTAGGCTTCGTCGAACTAACTACTGAGCGCTACGATTTCGCCATCCCTGGCACAGTCTGGGATTCGGCACCCATCCAGCAACTGGCCGCATGGCTAATGACAGACGAGGCGCGCGCGGCCATCGCCGCGTTGGGCGGCTACGAAACCGGTGCAACAGGCCGTGTTGAGTGGGTGGAGTGAGCGCGGGCGGTCAGGGACCGCTCACCACCAGTGTCGTCAGGTAGACCAGCGGCGAATCCAGCGCATCACCGTCTGGCGAAAAGGCAGGCAGCGGCTCGGCGCTGATCAGATCATGCAGGCCGATCAGCAGCGGGTACTCGCCCGGCGGCAGGTCGCAGGGGACGCTCAGCGTCCGCCCGTCCAGGTGATAGGTGCCCGCCGCCCAGTCGAGGGTGCGCGCGCCGCTGGGTTCGGCGTCGGTGCGGACGACGCCCTGCCCATTGGCGTCGGCCAGGACAAGGCCAATGCCCAGGTCAGCGCCCGGCGCGGCAGCAGCGTACCACCAGCTTTCGAACGGCACATCCTGGCAGGCGCGGACGCTCATCCCGTCCGGCAGGCTCCACCCCCGCAGGTGGATCACCTCGCCAAAGCGGGCCACGTCGCCCAGGTCGGCGGGAACGCGGCGATATTCGACGATCTCGTACACGTTCGTGTCGTCGCGCAGCACGGCCTTGCGCGCGTCGCCAAAGGCCCGGCCTAGCGCGTCCAAAAACGGATCGAGCAGATCTGTGCGGTTGTACGTGATCAGCCAGGCGCGCTCCGCCCCGTCGAGAAACTGCGCGAAGCGGGCCAGCGTCGCAGGGTCGCTGGCCTGCACCTGGTTGGCGATGGGGTCATAGGGGAAACGGTGACTGCTGCCGCCGACGTGGAACATGCTGGCCTTGTCGAGGCCGCCGGGCAGCCGGTCGTGCAGGTAATAGGCGAGCACCTGCGTGCTGGCGGCGTAGTCGTTGACGTGGGCGATCACCCGGTCGCCGGGCTGGTAGGCGGGCGTCATGAAGGCGACCAGCTCGCGGTAGGGCGCATTGGCGCGGTAGGTGCGGAACTCGGTCAGGGCAGGATAGGTGAGCAGCAGAATCGCTGCCAGCCGCGCCTGCCAGGGCAGCCGCCGCAGTCCCAGCGCGGCGACCAGCGCCATGAACGGCACCAGGATGATCAGGTTCTTGGGCGTGGCGTTGCCCGTCCCAAAGCGGTTGGTGGCAAAGGCCAGCGCCAGCGCCGCCCCAGGGACGATCAGCATAGTCAACGCCGGCCCCGTTGCCCCAAAACGCAACCGGTCCCCTGCCTTTGACGCGCGCCGGTTCAGCCCGGCCAGCGCCGCGCCCAAGATGACCAGCGCGCCGACAATCAGCAGCAAGCGCCCAATTGCCACCGGCTCCAGCATCATCTGGTCGTGAAGCTGGCGGAAGAAGCGCCGGTCAGACGGCATGGCGTAGGTCACGCCGCCCGCGCCCGCCAGGAAGCGGTGCGCCAGCGGCAGCAGCCACGCGCTGAACGACGATCCGATGGCGGCGAACAGCCCCAGCGCGCGCAGGTACAGCCCCCGCTCCCAGCGCACCAGCAGCAGGAAGGCGACGGCCAGCCCGGCCAGGGCGTAACCAGCGTAGTAGTGCGTTTGCAGCGCGGCCACGCCAAGCGCCACGAACAGCAGCGCGCGGGCGAACGTAGGCCGCCGCACCCAGCGCAGCAGCGCCAGCGTCATGCCCGCCGTCACCAGCACCAGCGCGCCATAGGGTCGGAACTCGCCCATGTAGAACTGGGCGAAGGGCAGCGTGCCCAGCATGAAGGCGGCGTAGGCGCCCGCCGTCCAGCCGCCGAGGTCCGCGCCCAGCCGCCAGACCAACGCCAGCGCCAGCAGCGTGACCAGCGTGGAAAAGTGGCGCACGACCGGCTCGGTCAGCCCGGCCTCGCCCAGCGCCTGCACCCACCAGACGGCGATCACGCGCCAGCCCGCCGGGTGCACGCCGCCCGTGCCGATCCATTGCACGACCTCGGACGTGTCCATGATCTGCGCGGCGTGAACCGTGTAGATTTCGTCCTCGCGGAAGTTGCGCCCGTGAAAGTGATAGGTATGTAGCGCGGTCAGCGCCAGCAACAGCGCGGCGGCGAGCAAGACGGTGGCGGAGCGCTCCAGGCGGGTCATGGCGTCACCGTCAACGTGGTCAGGTAGTGCAGATTGGAGCCAGCCGGCGCGCCGTCCGGCGTGAAGGCGGGCAGCGCCTCCGCCGTCACCAGGTCGTGCAGCCCGATCAACAGCGGGTAGTCGCCCGGCGGCAGGTCGCAGGGGACGGTCAGCGTCCGCCCGTCCAGGTGATAGGTACCTGCCTCCCAGTCGAGGGTGCGCGGGCCGCTGGGTTCGGCGTCGGCGCGGGCGACACCCTGGCCGTTGGCATCGGCCAGCACCAGCCCGATGCCCAGGTCGGCATTTGGCGCGGTGAGCGCCTGCCACCAACTCTCGAACGGCACGTCCTGGCAGGCGCGGACGGTCACCCCATCCGGCAAGTGCCACCCCTGCAGGCTGATCGCCTCGCCGAAGCGGGCCAGGTCGTGCAGGCCGGCGGGGACGCGGCGGTATTCGCGCAGGTAGTAGGTGCGCCGGTCGCCGAGCGCCGTCCCTGCGCGATACAGGGCAAAATCCTCCTGCAGAATATCGAGGAACGGCCCGACGTTCTGCAGGATCAGGCGCTCGTCGCCATAGATGTACCAGACGCGCCCGGCGTCGGCCAGGAAGTCGGCGAACTCAGCCAGATATGCCGGCTCCGGCGCGAGGACGCGGTGCTGCAGGTGCTCAGCCTGCGGCAGTTCCTTCGTCAGATAGCCGACGAAGTACATGTTGCCGTTCTGCGGGCGCGGTTCCAGCCGGTCGAAGAAGTAGTAGGCCAGCTCGCGCGGCTCTTTGATGCCGCTCACCAGGAAGTGATCGTCCGGCTGGTAGTTGGGCGCGATGAAGGCGACCGTCTCCTTGTAGGGCACGCTCTCGCGGTAGGCGCGGAAGTCGGTCAGCACGGGCAGGGCGATCAGCGCGACGAGGGCGATCTGTGCTTGCCAGGGCAGACGGCGCAGCGCGAAGGCCAGCAGCACAGCCAGCGGCGGCAGCAGCCCGATCAGGTTGCGCGTGGTGATGCTGCTCATCTGGGCGTTGGCGACGAAGGCGAGGCTCAGAGCGAACAGCGGCACCAGCAGCACATAGCCCTTGCGCCATTCCTCGCCGAAGCGAAAGACCCGGCGCTCGTCGCGCCGCCCGTAGTACGCGCCTACCGGCAACAGCAGCGCCACCAACAGCAAGAGCTGCCCCAGCGCAGGCGGCGCGATCTGCAACTCATCGTGAATCAGGGCCAGCGTGTCCCAGTTGGAAGGGGCGGCGTAGGTCTTGCCGCCGCGAAACATAAAGCGGTGCAGAACCGGCAGCAGCCAGGCCGCGAACGACAGCGCGACCGCCGCGAACAGCCCGAACGCGCGAAGATAGCGGCCCCGATCCCAGCGCACCAGCAGCGGGAAGGCGATCACCTGCCCGGCCAGGATGTAGGCGGCGAAGTAGTGCGTTTGCAGGGCGATCACGCCGAAGGCCACGAACAACAGCGCGCGGGCAAACGTGGGACGGCGCACCCAGCACAGGAACGACAACAGCAGCCCGGCAGAGGTCAGCGCCAGCAGCGAGTAAGGCCGGAACTCGCGCGTGTAGAAGACGAAGAAGGGGGCCGTGCCCAGCAGGAACAGCGCGTACAACCCCGTCCACCGGTCGAACAGGTCCGCGCCCAGCCGGTAGACCAGGGCCAGGGTGAGCATGGTGCACAGCGCCGAGAGCCAGCGCGTCGCGCCCTCGGTGACGCCGACCAGCTTGACCCAGTACACGCCCAGGATGCGCCAGCCAGCGGGGTGCGACGCCTGCTGCGCGATCCACTGAACGGTCTCGGCGGCGTTGAGCACGACCCCGGCGTGAACCGTGTTCACCTCGTCGGCGCGATAGTCGCGCCCGTGGTAGCGGACGGTCGAGAGGGCCACCGCGCCCAGGATCAGCGCGGCGGCGAGGAGCGTAGCGAGGGCGGCTGCCAGCCCAGCAGATCGGCGGGATACGGCCAGCGATGGTGTGTCTGTCACGCGCTCACTCCCCAGGTTGCCCGCCAGGGCCGACGCCCAGACGGTACATGCCCCCGTCGGCGGCGATGACGACGGGCGTCAGCTTCCACTGCCCGGCCAGCGTTTCTACCGTATAGTCCGTCTCGATGCAATGCCTCCGCGACCAATCGCAGCGCGCAATTGGCTCGAACCAGACCAGGGTCAGCCTCTCGCCCGCCGCGTCTTCCACCAGCGTGGCCCAGCCGTCGAGTGTCGCCGGTGCCGGGTCGTTGGCCAGGCCGCTGTGCACCAGCAAGTGTAGCGGCGCGTTGGTCAGGAGGCGTCCGCTTGGCGGCTCCGCCCGCACCGCGCGCACCAGCGGCGACTCGCGCCACGTCTCGTAAGTGGTCTGCGACGCTTTGGAAATGTCTCGCAGCGTGGGGATATTGTCTCGCAGCCGGTCAGCCGGATAGAACAGCCACAGCGCGGCCAGGGCGACGAGGGCGTAGGCAGGAACACGCCCACCGCGCGCTTGCAGCCAGCCCACCAGCCGGTCGAGAACGGCGAAAGCCAGTCCGATCACGGGGACGTACAGCGGTGCGAGCAGCCGCTCGTCAATCGGGTCGAATTGGACGCGCGCCGCGCTGACCACCACAAAAGCCGCGTACAGCGCCGCGAACAGGATCAGCGGCAGCGCGCGCAGCCCGGCCAGCCGCCGCAGCGCCCCGCGCCGCTCGCGGGCGATCAGCAGGGCGAGTCCCAGCGCCAGCGCCCCGCCCACGATCAGCCCGGCGGCCTGGTAGCCGATTCCAAACTGCTGCGGCGTCAGCCAGGTGACGGTGAGATCGTAGACGGCGCGGACGTTGGCGTGCAGGGTGCGCGTGGAGGGAGCACGCTCGCCGGTCAGCGTGCCGGCGCGGGCCTGGTTATGCGCCAGCCACAGCGCCAATGGCAGCGCCGCAACGCCAGCGAAGATCGCGGCGTCGCGCAGGCGGCGGCGCAGAGGAACACACAGCGCCAGCGCGCCGATGACGATCAGTATGGCACCAGTGTAGCGCTGGACGCTGGCCAGGCCCGCCAGAGTCGCGGCGGCGAGCAGCGTCCGGGTGCGCGGCGCGGCCAGGTGACCATCCAGGGCGATCAGGGCCAGTAAGCTCAGCAGAATGAACAGCGGCTCCGACCAGGCGAACGCCGCCACATAGACCAGCGGGTAGCCCAGCGCGACGGCCAGCGTCGCCAGCGCCGCCACCAGCGCCGAGCGCAGGAAGCGCCGCAAGAGCAGCCCGGCGGCGATCACCGTTGCGGCTACGGTTAGCGCGTTAGCGACGCGCAGCGCGTCGAGCAGGTGCAGGTCGCGCCCGGCCAGGTCCGCCAGGCCGATCAGCGCGGCGATCAACGTGGGGAAGAGCGGCGGCCAGAGCACGAACGGGTCGCCCGTGTAGCGGGTGAAGCCTTCCCCGGCCAACAGATTGCGCGCCGCCGCGAAGTAATTCCACGAATCCGGCGATGTGCCCACTCCGCCCGGCGTGCTGATCCAGATCAGCGCCGCGCCCAACGTCGCCGCCCCAGCCAGCAGCGCCAGCGATAGGGCGCACTCCCGGCGCGCGTCCGGGCGGGGAACGGGCGGGTCTGCTCGCCGGTCTGCGCTCATAGGCTACTGCCTCCCGTGAACGCGCGTCAGCGCAGCAAGCGTTCCAGCGCGGCCAGCAGCAGCACGACGTTCTCGCGGCGGCTGGAGTAGCCCATCAGCCCGACGCGCCAGACCTCGCCCTTCAGCGTCCCCAGCCCGCCGCTGATCTCGATATTGTACTCGTCCAGCAGGCGGCGGCGGATGGCTGCTTCGTCTGCGCCGTCCGGCACGCACACGGTCGTCAGCGGCGGCAGGCGGTGCGCCGCCGGGACATGCAGCGCCAGCCCCAGGTCGGCCAGCCCCTCCCACAGCAATTCGGCGTGACGGCGGTGACGCGCCGCGCGAGCTTCCAGCCCCTCTTCGGCCACCAGGCGCAGCGCCTCGTACAGGGCGTAGACGGACGAGATCGGTGCGGTGTGGTGGTAGACGCGCGGCGCGCCCCAGTATTGGCGCAGCAGCGTCAAGTCGAGGTACCAGTTGGCGACCGGGGCCGGGCGGCGCTCCAGCTTCTCGACCGCACGCGGACTCACCGTGATCGGCGAGACGCCGGGCGGGCAGCTCAGGCATTTCTGCGCCCCGCTGTAGCACACGTCAATGCCCAGCGCATCCACTGCCAGCGGGACGCCCGCCAGCGACGCCACCGTATCCACGATCAGCACGCCGCCGTGCGCGTGCACCACGCTGGCGATCCCGTCGAGCGGCTGCATCGCGCCGGTCGAAGTCTCGCCGTGCACCAGCGCCACCACCTGCGCCGGACGACGTGCCAGCGCCGCACCGATTTCCTGCACGGTGAAGACCTCGCCCCAGGGCCGCTCAAGCGTGACCACGTCGCCCCCATAGCGGCGGGCCATCTCGGCGATGCGCAGCCCGAAGTAGCCGTTGGCGCAGACCAACGGCGCGTCGCCGGGCGCGACCATGTTGGCGACCGCCGCCTCCATCGCCGCCGTGCCCGTGCCGGAAATGGGCAGCGTCAGCGCGTTCTCGGTCTGGAAGACGTAGCGCAGCAAGTCCTGGACGCGGTCCATCAACGCGACGAACTGCGGGTCGAGGTGGCCGACGACCGGCGCGGCCATCGCCCGCAGCACGCGCGGGTCAACCATGCTGGGGCCGGGGCCGAGCAGTACGCGCTCCGGCACAGCCAGATCGGGATAGACAGGGGGCAGATGGCGGGAACTGGTCATGCGATCTCTCTCCAGCGCAGCGCGCAGCAAGGCTCCGGGGGCAGGCCGGATTGGGAGGCGGGATTGCTTGAACCGCAGAGGCGCAGAGAAAGCAGAGAAAAGACAAATTAAGGACATTCCTGGTTCTCCTCCGCGCCCTCTGCGCCTCTGCGGTGATGCTCTATGGTGATGCTTTGCCCCAGAGATGGCATGGCCCCAGGTTTCGGAACGCAGCCGCGATTGTAACACGAACTGCGCGGCTCTTGGGAGCGAAAAACGGCAGTGATCCGCTTCGGTGGAAAGGGAGTCCGTCAGACTTCCGAAGTCTCCGCAGACTTCGGAAGTCTGGTCTGGGGGGCGCTCCGCCACAGTGTCACGCCGGCAAGTCGCACAAAACGCGAAAGTGATTCATAATCAGCGGCCAGCCGTGCCAGCACGGGCCTTCGACCGTCAGCGAGCGGCGCTCCGGCGTGCGTCTCGCCCAGTTGAGCGGAACAGCGTGCCATGCAGACTTGCCCCCACTGCGGTTGGGAGAACTTCGAAGGGATCATCTACTGCGACCGGTGCGGGGTGGCGCTCGTCCGGCTGCCGCTGGCTACGCGCATGTTGGCCAGCTCGCCGGAGATGCAGGTGCGCGCCGATACGCTGGGGCCGGATGGCGTCGTCATTCTGCAGGTGGGCGAGACCGATCCGCCGTTCATGATCCAGATTCGGGGCGAGATCGTCCTGGGCCGCGTCAGTCAGGCGTCGGAGCAGGCCACTTACCTCAACTTGACGCCTTTCGGCGCGGACGAGGCCGGGGTATCGCGCCGTCACGCGCGGCTGCTGCGCGACAGGCGCGCGGTCTACCTGATGGACCTCAACAGCACCAACGGCACGCGCGTCAACAGCGAGCTGCTGGCGGCGGGCGTGGAGAAGCGGCTGCGTGACGGCGACGAAATCCGGCTGGGACGCCTGAAGGTCTTTGTGTATTTCAAGCAGTAGGGGCGCATGAACTCTGTGCGACTGGCCACAGTAGGGCTGGCGGCGCTGCTGGCGCTGACTCTCGCCGCGTGCGGCGGCAGCGTGCGGAGCAACGACCCGGTCTTCGTGGTCGCGTCGCCCGTGCCGCCGGACGCCGGCTTCGTCACCTACCGGCACGCTTCCGGCGCGTTCTCGCTGCGCATCCCGCCGGGCTGGATCGCTGGCGAATTGCCTGATCCGGAGGGCGTGCGCGTGCAGTTCACCACCCTGGAGGGCGCGGCGGCGGTCACGCGGCTGAGCGTGTACGTGGTCAACACCGGCGCGCCGATGACGCCAGAAGCGTTCGCCCAGGCCGCCAACGCCTACCAGCCCCCCGCCGACCTGGTCGCTTATGGCTGGCACGAGCTGGAGCGCGCCGATCAGCGCGACGGCAGCCGCCGCTTGGTTGGTGTGCGCACCTACCCCACGCTTGGCCCGCGCGCGCTCAACATCTTCTTGCAGGGAACCGGCTCGTTCTTCGCCGCGCTCGAAGTGGACGTGACGGAGGCCAACCCGACGGCGCTCGACACGCTGGCGACGGTAGTCAACACCTTCCGTGTGAACCCCGACGCCGAGCTAATGGCCGGGGCGGTGCAGCAGGCGGCGTCCGGCGTGACCTCGTTCACCGGCGTGATCGGCTTCAACGGCTACCTGGCCTGGACGGATGCCGAGGGTGTCTTTCACCTGACGGGCGAAGCGGTCAACACGACGCCCAACGCGCTGGAAGCGGTGCGGCTGTCCGGTGTGCTCTACGACGCGCAGGACCGCCGCCTGGCCGAGCAGTCGGACATCCTGGCCCTGGACGTGCTGGGGCCGGGCCAGGGCGCGCCCTTCGACCTGCGTTTCGAGGGCGGACGCCCGCCCAGCACCGTGCGCTACGAATTGAACGTCGCCGGGCGCGCGGCGGAATACGCGTTGAGCACCTTCTACGGGCCGGAGAACTTCGCCATCGCCAACGATCGCGCCGACTATAACGCCCAGGGCCGCCTCGTTGTGCGCGGCGAGCTGGCTAACATCGGGTCGCGCAGCGCCGAGGGGGTCAAAGTGATCGTCGCCATCTGGGATGACCAGGGGCACGTCGTCGCCGCCGAGACCGTCTTCGTAGCCAGGCCGCAGCTTGTCCCGCAAGAGGCGGTCACCTTCGAGGTGCCCTTCTACGCGCTGGGCGGCCCGGCGGTGACCTACACGCTGACAGTAGTGGGTCAAGTGGCGAGCAACGTGTCATGATGGCGCGGCTGGCGTCCGGCCTCCCACCACTCTGGACAGACTGATGACTGAGCACAAACCCTCGTGGAAAACGATCGGCCCGCTGGAAGCAGCCGGACTGATCGCGTTCGGGATCGCGCTGGCGCTGATCGTTGCAGGCGGGCTGGACCCGGTTGCGCTGATCATCCTGCTGGTGCTGGCCTATTTCACCTACATGGCGCGCGGCGTGCTGCGCCAGGCGCGGCGCTTTCGCCCGGTTGAGCCGCCGCGCACCTGGGCGATCACCGCCGCCGCCAACCTGGGGCTGATGGCGCTGGGCATCGGCGCGTTCGGCTGGTACCTGGCCGGGGGCGGCACGCTGGCCTGGGTGCCGTTCCTGCTGTTCATGGCCGGGATGATGGCGCTGCGCTGGTGGCGGCGCGGCGTCGTCAAGCAGTTGTACGCCTGGCGCGGGCCGGCGCTGGCCCTGCTGCAACGCGGCGAGTACCGCCAGGTGGTGCGCAATCTAGAAGACGAAGCGACCGCCGGGCGCGGTCATCCCGACAAGCTGGCGGTCGTGGCCCTGGCCCTGATCGAGCTGAACAAGTGGGAGCGCGCCGACCGGCTGTTGGCCCAGGCGCGGCAGCTTGCGCCGGAGTACGCCTCGGTCAACGGGGCGCTCGGCTCGCTGCGCCGCCATCAGGCGCGCTACGCCGAGGCCGTGACCGCGCTGCAAGCGGCGCTCGCCTTCGAGAAAGACCCCAACTCGCGCTATTACCTGGGGCTGTGCCAGTTCCTGGCCGGCGACATGGAGGGGGCGCGGGCCACGCTGAGCAGCGTGATGGACGAGCCGCTGCTCTTCCGCCAGGGGCAGGTCGTTGGCGCGTATATCCTGGGGCAGATCGCGGAGGGGGAGGGCGACGCAGACGCCGCGCGGGCGTGGCACGCGCGCATGGCCGAAGCCGCGCCGAAGGTGATCCCGGCGCTGGAGGAAGAAGCGCGCCGCCACAAACAGACGCCCTATGGCGAGACGCTCAAGGAGCATGTGCGGGCGATGCAGCGCATCATTGCCCGCCGCCCGCTCGAAGACCGCCCGTGACGGCGGTGCTCTCGCTCAAATTGTTGTGAAATCGTTGAGATGAATGACAAAACCCGCGGCGCTTGTTCATGCTACGTGAATATTTCGTGAAATTGGCGTAAAACCGCCCTCGGCGGGGTTGTCACGCCAGGGGATGCATGATACTATCAGGGCACTATCGGGTAGATCAAGCCCATCTCATCCTATCTAAGGGAGGTCTCATATGCTGTACCAACCGCGTGAAGAGGGTCAAGGTCTCGTAGAGTACGCGCTCATCCTGGTCCTGGTGGCCGTTGTCGTGATCATCATTCTGGCCCTGCTCGGCCCGGCCATCGGCAACATCTTCTCGAACATCGTCGAGAACCTGTAATCGTCCGCTCGTCATGACCCGCGAAGCCCCGCGTCCTGCGGGGCTTCGCCGTTTGTGGACATGACCGCAGCGTCCGGCAATCGTAGGAGACGGGCGCGGCGTTTTGCGTTAGACTCTGTCCGGCGACGCGCTGGTAAGGAGAAGCACATGCATGTTGTGGCGAAACTTGCGCCGCTGGTCTTGCTGCTGGCGCTGACCGCGTGCAGCACGCTCACCGGCAGCGCCGAGATAGAGCAGTTGGAGACGCGCAACGCCCAGCTTCAGGGCACCATCGAGGTGCTGGGCACGCCGCTGGCAACCATCACCGCCCTGCAAGACGCGGCGACGCAGGCCGTGCTGCTTGAAGCGCAGCTTGCCGCCGCCCAGAACGAGGCGCTCGCGGCCAGGGCAACGCTCACCGTGCTGGAACTGACCGGCGGCGGTGGCGCACTTGCCCCCACGCAACAGGCCCTGGCAGCGCCGCCTGGCGACCAACCGCCCATGTTGGCGACGGGCGCCCCCACGCCCGCCGGGACAGGCACGCGCTTCACGCAAACTGTCACCGCCACCGGGCGCGACGCCCAGGACTGTCCGACGGGCGTGACCTCCGTCTTCGCCCCTAATACAAGCACGATCTACGTGATCACGCGGGTCAACGTTCTGCCCGCAGGCTCGACGCTCAGCGCCCGCTGGACGGCCAACGGCCAGTTGTTCTACGACGACACCCAGTGTTGGGTCACCGACAGGGAGTGGGTAGACATCTGCGCGTACTGCTCTATCGTCCCCGAAGGCGCGGCATTTGAGTCCGGCGACTGGGCGGTGGAACTGATGCTTGACGGGCAGTTGATGTCGCAGGCGCAATTCCGCGTTGGGGAGGCCGCCGCCGGCACGCTGGAAGATGGCAGCGCCGTGACTCCCAGCACCACCACGCAGTGAATCCCCGCCACCTTACCTCTTGACGGCATCGGTCGCGTCTGTAGGGTGCGCTCGTTTTTTGTGGCGAGGGCTTGCTGGAGAAGCCATCGAAACAGCGTTTCAGCCGCGCCTGGCTGGCCGAAAAACGGATGCGCGACACCAAGATCTAACGACATCTACGAGGGAACGAAGCAGATCAGCCCACCGATTGTTGCCCGGCGTATTCTTAGGTACAGCAGCCGCAAGCTGACGTAGGACCGTCCGCTCGCGAATGAGTGCAGACTGGTCTGAGCGCGCGGCTACGCTCCGGCCAGCGCGCTCAAACCGGCGTGGAAGCGCCCCACCGCCCCCTGGGTGATCTCCGGCAGCAGCGCGTAGGAGAAGCGAATCCAGCCGTCCCCTTCGTCGGAGAAGGCCGCGCCAGGGACGACGGCGACGCCCCGATGAGTACCTATGCCTGTGTTCAGACGCACCCAATGGGATGATGGGGTCAGGAAGGACGGGCGCCCAGCCTGCTCAGGCGGCGGCGGATGCCCTGCTGCAAGCGGAGCGTTAGCTCCGGCAGCACGATCGGGCTGTCGCCGTCGCCCAGCCAGTCGGTGATGCGCCCGCCGAGGGACAGCCCGGCGTAGTAGCCGCCGACTGCGAACAGGTAGCCGCTGATCAGGTCGGGCGAGTTGTGGCGCATGGTCAGCACTGTGGAGGCCGAGATCAGCGCCCCCAGCGTCACCCAGGTGAGGAAGACGCGCCGCGTGGGCCGGAAGCGGATCACAAAGCACATATTGATCAGCGCGTAGAAGACGTGCTGGCTGGGCGCGGCGTTATGTGTGCTGGCCGCCGCGTCAACCTCGTAGCTGTCGCGCAGGATTTCGGCCAGGGCGTGCTCGCCGGGCACCTGTTCTGGCGCGGGCTTGGTCACATAGGTGGGAAAGAGGATGTACACCAGGTACCCGGCCAGGGCAGCAGTGATCATAGCCAGGATGAACTGACGGTAGAGGCGGTTGGGCATGGTGAACATGGCCCACAGCGGCACCAGGGCTGACAAAACAAAGCCGACCGAGTACGGGATCAGCCACAGACCATTGGGCGTCAGGTTGTTGTCTATGGCGGCGATCTTCAACTCCCAACCGTCGGTTGACTCGCGCAACTGTGCGTTGAGCAGGTTGATCGTGAAGAACTGGAGCTGGATCAGCAGCAGCGCCAGGAACAGCGCCAGGCGGTTTTGGAACAGTCGTCGCAGCAGCGACGTAGCACCAGAGGCGTGCATCGTCATGTCTCCCACAGCCGTCGGATCGGTGCGCCGACGACTCGCGAGTGGCAGACTGCACCGGAGGGCAGGCGTCCATCTGGGCGTATTATACGGACTTGGCCTGTCATTGGCGAAAAAGGAGGGGGCAATCGCCTCAAAGGCGCAACGCTGTTTTACCCCCCCCGGCGCACTGCGGAGTCTGACGCGATGGCTCTGAGGCTCCGCGTCCCTTGCGCAGGACGACGCTCAAACGGCCTCTGGGTGGGCGTCCGGCTGCTCCTGCGCGTCGCCGGGCAGCACAGGCGGCAGGGTGAAGTAGAACAGGCTGCCCTGGCCGGGGGCGCTCTCTACGCCAGCCTCGCCGGAGAGCTTCTCGACGATGCGCCGCACGATGGACAGGCCCAGCCCGTGCCCCTCCACGTGAATCGCGCGAAGCTGCGTGAAGGGGGTGAACAATTGCGCTTGCTGCTCCGGCGACAACCCCTCGCCGTTATCGCGCACCCAAAAGCGCGGCGTCCCGTCGGGCAGCACGTCCGCGCCTAGCTCGATGCGCGGCGGACGCCCGCCGTGCTTCAGCGCGTTGCTGATGTAGTTAACCCACACCTCGGCCACCCACGCGCCATAGCCGAGCGCCGGGGGCCAGGCGTCGGTGACGACGACTTCTGCGTCATATTCCTTGACCATGTAGTCCAGGCGGCTCAACGCATCATCCACGATGCTGGCCATGTTCAGGGGGCGGGCCTGCACCTCGCCCTGGCGCATACGGGCCAGCAGCAGCAACTCGTCAATGATGTTCCCCATGCGCTTGGCGCTGTCGGCGATGATCTGTGCGAAGGCACGCCGCGCCTCGTCGCTGAAGGTGCCGCTGTCACTCAGCAGCATGTCGGCATAGCCAAGAATGGGACTCAGCGGGCCTTTGAGATCGTGGGCGACTGTACGCGCAAACGCATCTAGCTCCTGGATGAGCAGTTCGCGCTCCTGGGCGGCCTGGATGCGCTCAGTGATGTCTTTGGCGATGGTCAGCAGGCAACGCTCGCCGTCCAACTCGACGACTTCCGCAGAAAGCAACGCGACGCCGATCTCGCCGGACTTGCGCCGGAAGGCGACTTCGAGATTGTGCGCCGCCCCCTGCGCGGCCACCTGGGTCAGAAAGGCGTCGCGCTTGTCCGGGTCTGGCCAGATGTCTATCTCGCTGATGGTGCGGCCCATGACCTCGTCGCGCTCGTAGCCGACTATATTCAGGAAACTATCGTTGACATCAATGAAGCGCCCGTCGTCCAGCGTGTTGATGATCATCGCGTCGGGACTGGCGCGAAAGGCGTGCGAGAACTTCTCCTCGGACTGGCGCAGCGAGTCCACCAGGCGGGCATTATCAATGGCGATGATGGACTGGTTAGCCAGGGCCATCGTCAGCTCCAGGTCCTGGTGCGTGAAGCTGCGTCCGCCGGGCAGATTGGTCGCCGTCAGGGTGCCAACGTTGCCGTCATGAAAGTGCATGGGCACCACGATGATGTCGCCGCAGCCGGACTCCAGCCGCTGCTGCTGGGCGGCTGGCGACTCGCGGGGGTCTGGCTCCTCTTTGGGGGAAAGGGCCGGACGGCCCTCGCGCAGCACCCAGCCGCTCAGCCCATCCCACAATTCGTCGAGCGTCGGCTCCGCGTTGTTGGTCGTGCCCGGCCCTCCCCGGACGCAATGTAGAATCGTCCGGGCATCGCGGTCGAGCATGACCAGCATCACGCAGTCGGCGTATAGCGCGGCGGCCACGCTGTCTACTACCGCCTGGAGCAGTTCCGGCACGCTCTGGGCCGTAGCGAGCAGGGAATGGCTGGCGTTGTAGAGAATCTGGGTGCGGAACAGGCTCTCCTGGAGGGCTTTTTCGGCGCGCTTGCGCGCGGTGATGTCTTCTTTGACGCCCAGGAAGTGGGTGATGCGCCCGCCAGAATCCCGGATCGGCAGGATGGTCGCCAACTCCCAGTACAACTCGCCGCTCCTTTTCTTGTTTAAGAACTCGCCGCGCCACTCGCCGCCAGCGGTGATCGTCTCCCACAACTCCTCATATTCGGCGGTGGTGGTGTGCCCGGACTTGAGCAGGCTGGGCCGCTGTCCGATTGCTTCGCTGGCCGTGTAGCCGGTCACTGCCGTGAAACGCGGATTCACGTACTCAATTGTGCCGTCCACGTCGGTGATCATGACCACGCTAGGGCTTTGCTCGACCGCGCTGGAGAGCTTGCGTAGCTCGTGTTCCACGCGACGGTGCTCGGTGACATCCACGAAGCTCTCGATGCCGCCGATGATCTGCCCGGTGGGATCGGTGAGCATCTCGATGTTCTTGACCACCGTGCGGACTGTGCCATCTTTCGCGCGCAGCGTGCACTCGACGTCGCTCACCGGCTGGAGCGGGCCGCCGGCACACAGACCGCAGTGCACGGGGCACGGCTCGTTCATCAGCGCCGTGCACGGCTGGCCGATGATCTCGTCTGTGCTGTAGCCCAAAAGCTCAACGGCCCTGCCATTCAGGCTGGTGATGGTGCCGCTGCGATCCACCGTGAAGACCGCAGTCGGCACGGCGCGATAGAGCAGCTCGGCGCATTCCTGCGCCCGGCGCAGCCCGCGCTCGGACGCTTTGCGCGCGCTGATGTCTTGCACAGCCATCAAGCGGGCTGCGCGCCCTTGATACGTCCAGTCCTGGCAGTGGATGTCTGCCGGGAAGCGCGTACCATCCCGGCGCACCAGGGTCAGCTCAGCCGCCGTCTCGCCAGACCACACCAGCCGCTCGCGGGCCTGTGCGCGTGCTTCCGGCGCAATGAGATCGAGCACGGACTTGCCAGCCAGATCGCCCGGCTCACAGCCCAGTTGCCGGGCCAGCGCGCGGTTCACTTCGAGGATTGTGCCCCGGTCGTGGACGATCAGTCCCTCGGTGGTGACCTGGGCAAACTGCCGTACGCTCTCCTCAGTGGCCTGGACGGCTTGCTGCGCGTGATCCAACGCCGCCGCCAACCGCCGATCGCGGATGCGCAGCAGTTCCAGGTGGCGCAAGGTGCGGATGCGCACGGCGTGAATGATCGCCGCCAATGCTGTCGCCGCCAGCAGCCCGAACGCCCAGCGGTCAACGTGCTCGCCCGGGCCGGCGCTCCACACGACCAGCGCCCAGGCTCCCCAGCTCAGCACGGCGATCAGCCCCAACCAGAACGGCGACAGCAACAAGACCGCCGCGCCAATGAGCAGCAGGATCAGGCCGGTCGTCTGCTCCAGTTGCTCGGTGAGGTAAAGATGCAGCAGGCTGTTGGCCAGCACCAGCCCTGCTGTCCCCGCCGCGAGCGGATAGACCCAGGCCGCCGGGAGCCTCCGCCGCCGCAATACCAGGTGAGCACCCAGCAGCACCACTGCTGTCAGCAGGGCGAACGACGCCAGCACCGGCGCATTCTCGCGGTCGAGCAGCAGAAGGTGACCCACTGCCACCACGACGTACAACACGCCCAGGCCCGCCGTCACCGGGCGCAGGCTGGCGCGCATCAAACCCAGCAGCGCCACGCGTAGCTCAGCGTCGCTGACCCACACCTCAGTCTGGCGATCCGCCGGAGCCAGACCCTCCCCCGCCGTCTCACTCCTGAGCGGCTCACTGGCCATAAAGTCCCACCTTGCTCCTGTGCGCCGCTGCTCACAGCGTGGCAGCGATACGTCCGCCCCGTATGCATTATACCCTCTCTGTCACAAGTATGCTGGTGTGGGACAAAACTGAGGTGCGTGCAAAGGTTGCCAGCGACTCGCTTGGCGCTGAGCCATCAACCTCACCCCCTGGCCTCCTCTCCGCAGTGTACAGACCGGAGTCTCGGCTAACTGCGTCTGCAAGGTGTGTGATAAAATCCATGTCTGCCTCTCGTGTGGGGTCTACGAACGCTCTGTCAGAGCCAGCCTCCAGGTGGCAGGCCCGCCGCTTTCTCCCTTCCCCCCTTGTGGGGAAGGGCCGGGGATGGGGGGAAAACACGCTCACGACTTGTTCGTAGACCCTGTGGAGGGTGCGCTTGCCCTGGCATAACGAGGAGACCTGATGACCACACTCGGCAAGTACCGTCACCTGACACAGGCCAGCACGCCTGCTGGCCATTTCGTCATGCTGGCCATTGATCACCGCGACGTGCTGCGCGACGCTCTGAACAAGACTGCGCCGTCGCCTATCACTGACGCACAGTTTGCCGCTTTCAAGCGTGACATCATGCAGCATTTGCTGCCGGGGTGCAGCGCGGTGCTGGCCGATCCTGCCTACGGCTTCGGACCGGGCATCGCTGCCGGGACGATTGGCGGGGCGGTCGGCGTGCTGGCCCCGCTCGAAGATGCCAGCTATACCACCGACCCGCGCCACTATCGCGTTGCCTTCATGCCCGGCTGGTCTGTGGCGCGGATCAAGCGTTTTGGCGGGGCCGGGGCCAAGCTGCTGGTGTACTACCATCCGGGGGCTTCTACCGCCGCCGCCGTGCACGACGCTGTCTCCCGCACCGTCGAAGAGTGCGCCCGTTACGACCTGCCGCTATACTTGGAGCCGCTGAGCTACTCGCTTGACCCGGCCAAGCCGCTGTCCAGCATCGAGCGACGCCAACTATGCGTTGAGGCGGCGCGCACTTTCTGCGCGCTGGGCATTGACGTGCTCAAGGCCGAGTTCCCGGTCAATGTGCGCCAGGAGCCGGACGAGGACATCTGGCGGGCGGCGTTGGCCGAGCTAGATGCCGCCTGCACCGTGCCCTGGGCGCTGCTCAGCGCAGGCGTGGACTACCCCACCTTTCTGCGCCAGACGGAGCTGGCCTGCCAGGCGGGGGCCAGCGGCGTGATCGTCGGACGGGCGGTGTGGGCGGAGGCGGTATCGCTCAGCGGCGAAGAACGCGCGCGCTTCCTGGCTACGACGGGCCAGGAGCGTATGCGGGCACTGGCCGCGATCTGCGCCTGGCACGGGGCCGACTGGCGGACGCGCGTCGCGCCGCCGCAGACAACCGCGCCGGACTGGTACTTCAGCTACGGGGATTTCGGGGGTTAGCGCGCGGGCGGGGCCGTCGAGCGGCGCACGACCAGCGACGTGGGCAGCAGTACAGACTGCGGCGGCGACTCCGGCTCGTCCAACTGGGCGAGCAGGATGGTCGCTGCTGTCTCGCCGATGGCGTAGATCGGCTGGGCGATGGTCGTCAGCGGCGGGATGATGAACGACGCCAGCGAGATGTCATCGAAGCCCATCACCGACACGTCAACGGGCACGCGCAGGCCCAGCTCGTCGGCTGCGTGCAGCGCACCGACAGCAATCGAATCGGTCAGGGCGAAGAGGGCGCTGGGCCGGTTCGTGCCGCGCAGCAGGCTCAGCGCCGCCGCGTGCCCGGTCTCGAAGTCGGGCAGCCCGCCCATGATGCGTACTTCCGCCTGGACGCCCGCCTCGTCGAGCGCCTGCTGCGCCCCGCGCACGCGGTCATGCGGAATCATCTCCAGGCTGCCGCTGATCACGGCGATGCGCGTGTGGCCCAAGTCCAGTAGATGGCGCACGCCGTCGCGGGCACCCTGCTCGTTGGTGACGCGCACTTCGCTGACGGGCAGGCCGGGCAGCGAGCGTTCCAGCAGTACGATTGGGATGCCGCGCTCGATCAGCCGCTCGACGTGGGGACGGCGGTCTTCACCGGCCACGAAATACACGACGGCGTCAACCTGCTGACCGAGCAGCATGGTCACGTAGTCGTCCTCTTTGGCGATGTTCTCCTCAGTGTTGCAGAACAGCGTGCGGAAGCCGTGCGCGAACATCGTCTTCTCGATGGCGAAGACGAGCGTGCTGAAGTACGGCTCGTTGATGCGCGGAAGCAGGACGCCGACCGAGTGCGTCGCCTGGCGGCGCAGCCCCTGAGCGATGGCGTTGGGGTGGTAGGCGAGCTTGTGCATCGCCGCGTGAACGCGCCGGCGGGCTTCCTCGCTGGCGTAGCCCGTCCCGTTGATCACGCGCGAGACAGTGGCGATAGAGACGCCCGCCTCAGCCGCTACATCCCGGATGGTTGTCATGCTGTTCCTGCTGCCGCGTGCCTGCGCGCGCCGCGCCGAGAAACCTGGCGGCGCTGGCGGCAACCATAGCACGGGCGCGGTGGCGCTGTCAAGCGCAGCGGAAGAATGGGGGTGTGCAAAGGTTGTCGGCGACACGCTTAACGCTGAGCCACCAACCTCACCCCCTGGCCTTGCTGCGCTCGGCCTTTCCCCCTCTCTGCCGGCGGAGGGATGGACAAATAAGATTGCGTTGACGGTTAATGATAGGTTACGGAAG
>DYGW01000039.1 GCA_020724485.1 Thermoflexus sp.
AGGAATGTACTTACCTACCTTTCCTCTGCTTCCTCCGCGCCTCTGCGGTGATGCTTTGCCCCACAAATGAGATGCACTCTGGCGCAAGAGCGCGTGCCAGGACGCCGGTTTCGTAGTAGGCACTGGAGAGTAGCGTCCAGACAGGGCAGCGCACCACTCCTGCATCCTCCCAATTCATCCAATTCTGGGATGTCCCCTGAGTCTCCCGACAGATTGACAGAAGATCCGAATGGAAGGATAATGGACTTGTCTAGACATAAGCGATCTGCACAGCGCCGACTATTCTTTCTCAACGGATCATTTTGCACTGCAACGAGGGCATTGCAGGCGTTTCTAGGCTGTTTTTCGCGTTGTCACGAAAGGATTTATGCATGATCCAATGGCTTGACACCCCGTTGGTGACGCTCCTAGACACAGTGGCCATCCCGCGTTCGTGGCCAGTCATCGCGCTGCTGTCGCTTTATATCGCCTGGGTCGCTCATAGGAAACGGTATAGCGCGCCATTCTGGTTCGTGGCCGCGATGGGTGGGTTCATTGCCGCCAGTGAGATCGTCCGCTACCTCGTCCCCAATGCTGTCCAGGAGTTGGCGCGCGGCGAGAGACCAGGTGCTGCCTACAGCCTCTGGTCGGATGCCGCTTTTCGCGCGGACTTAGGGCTGCTGCTGGTGGTTATCGTCCTGACGATCGTGCTTTACACCACCAGTCGCCGCCTGCTTAGCTATGTTAATGGTGCGCTCTCGGCTGCGCCCTGGCAGGCTCGGCTCAGTGCGGTTGGCAGTGCGCTGGTCTTGTCCGTCCCGCTGATCTTCTGGATATGGATCGAGGGATGGTTCGCGGCTGTGGCAGACTATACCGATTTCGCGCTACCGCTGGCGGCATTCGTGGGCATAGCGGTGCTGACAGCGACTCTGTGGTCCGCATTGGAGGGCGGGCAGCGTCAAGCTGCTCTGCTAACCGTAGCGGTAGGTGTGCTTCTTGCGCAGCTTCGTTACAACGCCACGCGCCCACCGGGATCCCTGTTCGAATCGAACGGATCGGTTCCGTTTCTTTTGGCACTGATACCGGTCGTGGTGGGTGTACTCGCGGCGCAGGTCATCCAGCGTGGGCGGCTGCGCCGCCGTTATGCTCAGTTGGGGTGGGAGTTAGGATTTCTGGCCTGGATTCTGGCGTTGGTCGGCTGGGCGATTGAGTTTATGGGGTTCTACAACTACCAGAACTCGTACGCATTCTCCCTGGGATCGCTGTTCGGAACGCCGATCCACGCCGTCGCGGCACTGAGCAAGGTGTACTACAGCGCAGTCCCGCGCGGGGTTGCGGAAGCGGACAACATCGCCAACATGAACCACTGGGAGACTGCGCTGGTCGTCATAGCGGGAATCGCGGTGTGGTTGGGGGTATTGGTCCGGCTGCAGTGGCGGCTCCCCGTCCGGCACACAAAACCCACCTTCTGGCACTATGTGGACCGCGCCCGTCATCCACAGCTCTCGCTGCGTCAGCGGCGGTATCTTCTGGCATTCGCGCTGATCACGCCGGCCCTCTCCCTGCGCACCTTCACGACTTTCTACCCGTTCGTTCAGACGCTTGTCCTGAGTGTGCAGAAGTATAACCCAGCCTTCCCCCCGCGCCGTTACTTCGACGTCAGGAACTTCGAGCGCCTTTCAAACGACCTCGTCGTGCGCGAGAGCCTGGAGTTTACGCTCCTCTTCGTATTCGCCTCGACTTTCTTCCAGATGTTCCTGGGGCTGGCTATCGCGCACCTGTTGAACGCGAATTTCCGGTTGCGAGGACTGGCTCGCACGATCAGCCTGATTCCCTGGGCAGTGCCGATGGTCGTAGCCGCAATCGGCTTCCGGTGGATGTTCGATGACCAGTTTGGCATGATCCCGGACTTGCTGGGACAGATCGGCGTTCATGAAAAATGGCTGATCGATCCGGTCAATGCGCAAATCGCAGTGATCTTCGTCAACGTCTGGAAGAGCACGCCGTTCTGCGCGCTGCTCCTGTTAGCGGGCTTGCAGGGGATTTCGCTAGACCTCTATGAAGCGGCCAAGGTGGACGGCGCGAACTGGTTCGACTCGCTACGCTTCATCACCGTGCCAATGGTCATGCCAATCATCGTCACAACCACGATGTTCATGCTGGTATGGCAGTTGGCGGTTTTCGACCTGCCCTTTGCCATGACGGGTGGCGCGCCAGGGTTCGCCACGACCGTCGTTGCGCAAAAGATTTACCTGGAAATCAACTCGCTGAACTACAGCTTCGCGGCTTCTGTCAGCGTGATGCTCGTGATCATCGTGACGGTGATTGGTGGCATCGGCGTCTATACCCTGCGTCGCGTCGAAGTCTCGGCCTAGAGAGGCAGAAGTATGAGCACACAACCACTAGCGGCACGCCGCGTGCAAGCCCAGCCGTCCTGGCTGCGCCGCCACAGCCATAGTATCGTGACGTATGCTGGCTTTGTGGTGTTCGCGATCTTCATCTGCTTCCCGTTCTACTACATTGCCATGTCGTCCTTCACACCCAAGAACGAGCTTTTCACCATCCCCCCCACGTACTGGCCATCGCATTTCACCCTCGACAACTACCGCAACATGATCCAGTCGGTGCCGTTTCTGACCTACCTGCGCAATTCCTTGATCTTCGCCGTTGGATCAGCGGTGGTCTCGGTGATAGCCAGTGCAATGGCGGCTTATGCCCTGGCGCGCATCCGATTCCCAGGCAGCAATGTTGTGTACATGCTACTGATCATGTCGGCTGCACTGCCGCAGATCGCTGTACTGGTGCCGATGTTCGAGACTTTCCAGCAGTTCAAGCTGATCAACACACACCAGGGTTTGATCCTGCTGATGAGCAGTCTGGTATTGCCGTTCACGATCCTGATTCTGGTATCGTTCGTGATGCAGGTCCCCCCAGAGATTGAAGAAGCGGCGCTGATTGACGGCGCGAATATCGTGCAGGTGCTCACGCGCATTGTGCTGCCGCTGATTCTTCCGGCGATCTCGACGATGACCGTGATCAACTTCATCATTGGCTGGAACGAGTTGCTGTATCCGTTGGTTTTCGCCCAGCGCGAGAACACGAAGACGCTCAGCGTGGCCATGGTAGAGCTGTCCTCGGACGCATCCACGTATACGCGGCCCTGGGATATGCTGAGCGCACTCAGCGTCTTCATGGTGATCCCAGTCCTGCTGCTGGTACTGGTCGCGCAGCGCATGATCATCGCGGGACTGTCGCGTGGCGCGGTCAAGTAGTTGCTCTACGCGCGTCACGCGGCGGGACGCGGTCAGCAGGAAAGGACGCTGAGGGAGCCTCTCAGCGGCCTGTTCGCTATGCTTGACCGCCAGGGGCGCCGGGACTCCGCTGGTATCCCCTGCCGGCAAGGACAGTGTGTTCCCGACAATCTTTTGGGAGCGTTGAAGAGCAGGACTCAAGCGAGAGGTTTTTATGGCGGAGATCATTGAAATTGGCGTCCCGATTGAAGAGATCGAGGCGCGCCGCGAGCGAGTCGCCAAAGCGCAGCGCTTCGAGACGCCAGACCGCGTGCCGGTAATCCCGGCGATAGCCCACCGCTTTCTGGTGCCAAAAGTGGGCGTGCGCTTCCGCGATTACTACGGGGATCCCGAGACGATGCTCCGCACCCAGATCTACGCGCAGAAGTGGCTGATGGAAAACGTCCGCACGGACGCTTACAGCATCACCGGGGCATGGGTCGGGGCGTGGACGGATTTCCAGAACACGTTCGAAGCGGGCAGCCTGGGCTGCGAAATCCATTTCCCCGACGACGATATTCCCTGGGTGGGCGATGGGTGGGTGAAGACGGACGCCGATCTGCGCCGCTTAGAAGGGATAGACTACGTACACAACGGGATCAACGCGCGGCAGATTGAGTACCGACAGGCGATGATCGCCGTGGCCGAGAAGTATCCGGTGCGTTTTCAGGGCGGGCCGGTCTTCTGCCCCGGCGCAAATCCGTCGCTGACGAACACGTCCGACGGGCCGTTCGGCATCGCCGGAGACGTGATGGGCGCGGTGGAAGTGTTCACCGCCGTCTACGAACGCCCGGACTTTCTGCATGAGGTGTTGCGCATCGTCACGGACAAGATGATTGCGTGGCTAGATTTCTGCGCAGAGGAGATGGAAATCGCCCACCCGCGCAGCTTCGCCTGGACGGACGATCTGGCCGTGTCGCTCTCAGCCGATGCGTTCCGCGAATTCGCCCTACCGTACAACCAGAGACTCAGCCAGCATTTCGATGGCAGACTCAGCCTGCATATGTGCGGCAAGACGGACCATCTACTGGAAATCTTCCGGGACGATCTGGGAATCGACGAGCTGCAGGGTTTTGGCTATCAGGTGGACCTGAACAAGATCGGCGAGGTGATGGGTGGGCGTGTGGTACTCATCGGCAACGTCAACCCGATGCTGATCCGGAACGGGACGCCCGACCAGATCCGCCAGGCAACTCGCCGGGTGATAGAAAAACTCGGCCCCTACCGGGGGCTGATCATCCAGGACGGCAACAACATCCCGCCGGATACGCCGCTCGAAAACATCAACGCCATGATGGAAGCAGCGGAATTGTACGGGCGGTATCAGTAAGGGCCATGCGCGCGGACGGTTTCATAGAGCGCCACGACATTCTCGACGGGCGTCTCATAGAGCACATAGTCGTGACTGGGGCAAGCAACGTAACCGCCGCCGGGCTTCATAATCTCGAGGATGCGGCGAGTCTCGGCGCGCACGGAGTCGGGCGTGCCCTCAATCAGCAGTTGCGTGTTGATGCTGCCCATCAACAGCAGATCGGCCCCGTAGCGCGCCTTCAGGGTCGCCGGATCCATGCCGCGACAATTGGGCTGCAGACCCTGCAAACCATCCAGCCCGACCTCAATCATAGCAGGTATTAGCGGCTCGAAACCGCCGCAGCAGTGCAGCAGCACTTCTAGCCCGTAGGCGTGTCCCAGATCGATCAGGCGTCTGAGGTGCGGCAGCAAAAAGCGGCGAAACAGCTTGTCGCTGATCAGCGGGCCGGTCTGAGAACCAAAGTCGTTGCCGATAAAGAAGATGTCAATGAGGTCGTCGGCTTCCTCAAAGATGCGCTGGCTGACTGCAAGGTAGTAATCAACAATGTGGGCCAACACGGCCTCCACAAGAGCTGGCATGTCGAACATCTTATAGAGCAGATTCTCCATGCCCAACAGGTCTATGGCATCGTGCCAGAAAGGTGACCACTCGCCGCCCAGGATCGCGTACTGGCCGGCGTAACTCTCGGCGTCGGCACGAATACGTGACACGTCAATCCACGCCGGATCGGGCCAGGGATAAGCCTCAACTTCGGCGGTTGTGGTCGCCTGGATCAGGGGGTGATTCATGGGCTGGCCGCCTTCGTAGCCATGACGCAGAATCCCAAACACCGAGCGGTAGGTCGCGCCGGGGGGCAGATCAACAGAGGGGCTGGCATGATCCGGCCCAGCGTATGGGGCGACAACGCGGCGAAAATCGTCGCCAACGTACAGAGCGAGGCTTTCGTCGTCGGGGAGCTGAAGACGCTGCATCGCCTTCTGTTGGAAAGCGGGAGACATGCCCAACCATGCCGGGACGCGATCTGGCTCCCGGTGATCAAAAGCCATCATGACACGTTGTTTGGAGTTCATCGCTGCCTCGTTCTCAATGCAGTCCGGTGATTAGGCTGGATTATACAGTGGTGAGGAAGGGTCCCAAAAGCTGACATTGAAGCAGTGGCTTTGCAGCAGAAACCGTCAGATGCCTTCGATCGCCTGCAGCTACGCAAATCCTCACTCCCAAGCAAAATGAGGCGTTACCGCCCATCTCGGCAGCGGATGAGCAGCATCTCACTGGACTGCCCGCAAGGCGCGGAAAATACATCTGATGCTGAGAAGCAGCCGCTATGCCGCTCGATAGTAATCGTGCATCAGGCCACCCAAAACACCACGTCGTCGGATCGGAGCGGCCCGTGCCCCAGAAACTCGTCCACGGCGCGTTTTCGCCTACGTGGCGTCGTGGTAGTAGTTGTGAATGATGCCGCCCAGCCCGTTGCGGCAGCTCCCCGGACCGCTGGTTTGATGTCCGGCTTGGGGAATGGGAACCTGTTGATCAATCCCCTGATGTGGTCGCGCGGTGGAGTTGATCGAGCACATGATCAATCAGCTCGACCCGTCATAGGAGAGGGCATGGATTGGATCGAGGGGGTACACCTGGTCATACAGGCACTGCTGGCTACCGTCTTCACTTGGAGTATCACGGCGCTAGGTGCCGGGTCTGTGTTTTTTACGCGTACCGTAAGCCGCCGGCGACTCGACATCATGCTTGGGTTTGCAGCGGGAGTGATGGTCGCGGCCAGTTTCTGGTCCTTGTTGGCCCCGTCGATTGAACTGGCAGAAGAATACAGCAGTCTGCCCGCGTGGTTTCTGGCAGTGGTTGGGTTCTTGTTGGGTGGCGTGTTTTTGCGCGGGATAGACTTCATGCTGCCCCATTTACATTTGAACCTGCCGGTGGAGCAGGCGGAAGGGCTACATGCTACTTGGCAGCGTTCGATTCTGCTGGTTGTGGCTATCACACTGCACAACATTCCCGAAGGGCTAGCGATTGGCGCGGCGGCTGGCGATATCGTGCTCACGCTGCGGTCGTACCAGACCACGGACAATCCGGCCTACGAATGGATTGCGCCTGTCGGTGACAATTCGTGTGCGAGCTGCAAGCCCGGCGTGACGCAGACCTGGCTGGACAACGATGCTCACGCCCAATCGAGCACCAACATGCGCTTTCTGACCATGTACAACGGGACAAATGTCAACGGCAACCAGAGTCCGCTCACGCGCTGCGGCCCGATCTCTCGCAGCCCTACTACCGCCCAGGCTACAAACTCGACTTTCCGGCCACTGCCGGCCACTGCGCGGCGTGCCACACGCCTTCCCGCGCTCTCCACGCTTACACGTTCTCCAGCGACGGGAATGGCCCGGTCACCGTCGAGGCGCGACTGATCTTCCGGCGCGCCTTCTATGAGTTAATGCAGCAGAAGGGATGGGACGTGCCCGACATCCTGATGGAGCACGTCACTATTGAGATACCTTCAGACGCTCAGTGATATGTGGGGGCTCATTGTCTGTGACGAATCCGAAAGAAGCCTGATCGCGGCGATCAGGCTTCCCATTACAATAGGCTTGACCGTTGCGCGCAAACGATGTTAGCTTTCGCGGACACAGGTCACATACAGAGTTTTCGCAGAGTTGGCGCAGATAGACCCGGTTGGCTGTGCTAGGCTGCTCGCGCGTACCGCAGATAGTCCTCGGCCACATGGCGGGCGATGAAGATCAGTGGCCATATACACGTCATCGGGTTCGGAGCGCCCAGATGCGCAAGGTTCGGTGGTTATCCGAGCACAGCCACATAGATACTGATAGCTGCGCGAGGTTCGCGTCGAAAGGTTCAGCCAACAGGCTCCACGATGCTGCGCGTCTCGGGATCGTAGGCACAGAAAGGCTCTTCTGCCAGATAATCTCCCACGACACCGTAGGCGCGCGCCCGACACCCACTGCACAACGTCTTGAACTGGCAGACACCACATTTCCCGCCCAGCAGGTCTGGATCGCGCATCTCGGCAAACAGGGCGCTGTCCTGCCAGATCGCACCGAACGGCTGCTGGCGGACATTGCCCGCCTCGACCGGCAGGTACCCGCAGGGGAAGACCTGTCCCCGATGGGAGATAAAGCAGACGCCCGTACCGGCCAGGCAGCCCTTGGTCGCGGCATGCATCTGGCCATGGGGATGCCCGCTCACCTGGCGGCTGTGGCTAGCCGGGAGATCGCGCCGCAGTCCCTGGTGATTTTCCTCGGCGCGGCGCTGGCGCATCACACGGAAGTAATGCGGCGCGCAGGTCGCTTTTAGCTGTAGAGAAGGCTCGTTCTGTTCGACATCGTACAGCCAGTTCAGCACGCGCTCGTACTCCAGCGCGCTGATCATCTGATCCTCGGCGATCTCGACCCCGCAGCCGACCGGCACCAAAAGGAAGAGGTGCAGGGCAACGGCGTCCAGGTCCTTCGCCAGTTGTAGGATCGTTTCGAGTTGGGCCTGGTTGTGACGGGCGACCGTTGTGTTGATCTGGACCGGCAGCCCCACTGCACGCAGCGCCCGAAAGCCCCGGATCGCCGCCTCAAACGAGCCTGGCAGGCTGCGGAACATGTCGTGAGTAGGGGCGTCGGCGCCATCAAAGGAGATGCTCACCCGCTTGACTCTGCTATCCCGAATACGCGCGGCCAGAGCGTCATCAATCAAAGTGCCGTTGGTTGCTAGGGCAACGGGCAGACTGGCATCTGAGGCGTAGCGCGCGATCTCCAGGATATCGGGGCGCATCAGTGGCTCGCCGCCGGAGAGTACCAGAATGGGCGATCCCGTCGC
This sequence comes from Thermoflexus sp., assembly GCA_020724485.1. Classification (GTDB taxonomy): domain Bacteria; phylum Chloroflexota; class Anaerolineae; order Aggregatilineales; family Aggregatilineaceae; genus UBA2029. The sequence continues at coordinate 8,413 of DYGW01000039.1, forward strand.
CGCGAGCTGGTCAACCAGTTGAAACGCCTCGGCAGTAGTCAGATCGTGCGGCGTCAGTTGATCGGCGACTTCGATGCGGCGACAGTGGATGCAGCGTAGATTGCAGCCGGCGGTGGTTTCCCAGAAGACTAGCCGCGGCGGTGGATAGGTCATTGTTAGCTCCTTGTGGCCGAATTCTCCGGTTCAATCACTTGCAAAATTCACCAAAGCTATGTAAAACTAACCACACCTAATTGGACACCAAAATACTTGGCGAGGCAAGTGCCATTTGTCATGCCATAAGGGTAGTAAAATTATAGAAAGTTATAGTTTTTTCATGATAAACATATAAAAAGCTATACTCACTGGAACTTTGCTCAAGATTGGATGAAGCATACGCTATGAGCATCTCCGACTCAAAATGGCTCACTCTCTCTGAAGCCGCGCAGTCATTGGGCGTACATCCCACCACGCTCCGTCGTTGGGCCGATCAAGGCAGTGTCCCGGTCAGCGTGACACCGGGCGGTCACCGGCGCTTCCTAGAAGCAGACCTGGCCACCATCGCCACCCGACGGCAGATGCTGGTTGGGGTGCGCGACAATACCGCGCAGGTCTGGGGAGACTATGCGCTGGTCGAGACGCGGCAGCGCCTTTTCAACCGGCCCGAACCCGCCTGGCTGGTCGCCTTTGACGAGCAAGAGCGCACCGAGAAGCGCGAACTGGGCCGGCGTCTCTTGGGGCTGATCATGCAGCATATCTCAGCGCCGGCTGATGACGGAGCGCTGCTGGTGGAAGCCAGAAGCATCGCCGTTCGCTATGCCCAGAACTGCCTGAGGGCGGGGCTGTCCGCCGCCGAAGGATTGCAGGCCACCACGTTTTTTCGGGATGCCCTGACCGAAGTTGCGCTCCAGATGCCGCAGGTAGCGCGCCTGGAAGGGGAGGCTCAGTTGCGCCTGCTGCGCAAGCTGAACCAGGTCTTCAACGTGGTACAAGTGACCCTGATTGAATATTACGAGCAGCACGCGCCGGCTAGCTGAAAACGAGGCAATCCATGTTTCACTGCCGCAGTATCAGCCATCATCGCGCGCCGCTCGCCATTCGCGAGCAGCTCAGCCTAACTCCGGCGCAGCAAGCGCAGTGGTTGGCCCAACAGACCGACGTCGAGGTAGCGATCCTCTCTACCTGCAACCGGCTGGAACTCTATGCCCACGTGCCCGCCAAACGCCAGATGGACGCGCTGTGGGCTAGTCTGCTGAGCCAGCGGGGCATCAATCCTGCAGACCTCGCTGCCCAGACCGTCTCGCTTGCGGGGCCGGACGTGGCGGGCCATTTGTTTCGCGTGAGCTGTGGTCTGGAATCAATGGCCTTGGGCGAGCCGCAAATCCTCGGCCAGGTGACCCAAGCCTACGAACAAGCACATGCACGGGCCACCGCCGGGGCGGCCCTATCGCTGCTCTTTCGGTCGGCCATTCACGCCGCCAAACGAGTCCACACCGAGACGACAATCGGCCATGGCGCGACCTCGGTCGGCTCGTTGGGCATTGCCAAAGCCGAGCAGGCGCTCGGCCCTCTGGCGCGGCACAAGGTGGTGGTGCTCGGCGCGGGCGAGATGGCCCAGACCATCGTCAAAGCGCTGGTCCAGCGCAACGTCCGGGACATCACGCTGGTGAGCCGCACGTATGAAAACGCGCGCCATCTTGCAGCCGAATGGCAAGTCGGCGCGCGCCCAATCACCGAGTTGAAGGAAGCCCTCGTCCAGGCAGATGTGCTGTTCACGACATCGAATGCACCCTTCACCATTCTGGCGCGCGAGGACCTGGAGCCGGTGATGGTCATCCGTGAGGGCCGCTCGCTGTGCATTGTGGACATCGCGCTGCCGCGCGACGTCGATCCCGCCGTGGCGGATATTCCGGGCGTGTGCCTGCACGATCTGGACGGCCTGCAGCGGGTGATTGAGACCAACCAGGCCGAGCGCCAGGCAGTGATTCCGGTCGTTGAGCGCATCATCGAGGCCGAGCAGTCCGCTTTTTGGGATGACTATCACGGGCGGATGGTGGCCCCCACCATCCGCAAGCTGCGCGAGCGAGCCGAGCAGGTTCGCCAGGCCGAGCTTTCGCGGGTCTACAGGCGACTGCCGCCTGACAGCGAGCGCGAGCGCCTGCTATTCGACCAGTTCAGCCACCGCTTCATGAACAAGATGCTGCACCAGCTCACCCTCAACTTGAAGGCCAAAGCCGGCAAGGAAGACAGCGCCCTACTCGTTGCTGTCGCCCAGGACTTGTTCGGATTGGAAGACAACGTCTAAGATGGCGAGCCAAACTCTCATCAGGATAGGCACACGGCGCAGTGCGCTGGCCATGTGGCAGGCCGAGCATGTGAGGGCGCTACTTGGCGTCCATCACCCAAAGCTGCGCGTCGAGTTGGTGCACTTCACCACGCGCGGCGACCGCATGCTGGACAGGCCGTTGCCGGAGATCGGCGGCAAGGGTCTTTTCACTCAGGAGCTGGAGGAGGCCCTGCTCGCTGGGGAGATCGATCTCGCCGTGCACAGCCTGAAAGACCTGCCGACCGATCTGGCGGAGAGCTTTGCCCTTGGGGCCATACTGCCGCGCGCCAATCCGTTCGACGCCCTGATCAGCCGCAAGGGTTGCACGCTCACCACCCTGCCGCCGGGTGCGACGGTCGGCACCAGCAGCTTGCGTCGCAGCGCTCAGCTACGCGCGCACCGCCCCGACCTGCGCACCGAGTCCCTGCGGGGCAATGTTGACACGCGGCTGCGTAAAGCCCTCGACCCGGAGGGACCGTATGATGCTATTGTGCTGGCCGCAGCCGGACTCGACCGGCTGGGACGCAATGACGCGATCAGCGAGATGCTCGACCCAGAGGTCATGCTGCCCGCGCCGGGACAGGGCGCGCTGGCTGTGCAGTGCCGCGCCGGAGATGCGCGGACGCTTGAGGTGCTCGCGCCCCTGGATGAACCTGTGACGCGCCTCGCTGTGACGGCGGAGCGTGCCTTCCTGCACCGGCTGGATGCAGGCTGCCGCTTGCCGGTGTCGGCCTATGCCAGGCTCAACGGCGGCGATTTGTGCCTGACGGGGCGAGTGAGCGCCACAGACGGCGCGCGCACGCTCACGGTGCATGGGAGCGCGGCGCCCGGTGAGGCCTTCGCGCTCGGCGTGCAGCTTGCAGACCGGGCGCTCGCCCAGGGAGCGGACGCGCTGCTGGACGCCCTGCGCGGGGAGCTGCCAGCATGACTCCGCGCCCATTGGAGAGGAAGCGCATTGTGGTGACGCGCCCGCCCGACGCCGCGGCGCCGTTCACCGACCGGCTGCGCGAGCTAGGTGCGGAGCCTGTGCTGCTGCCGACGATCAGCATCCGCCCGCCGCAGGACACTGGGCCGCTGGACTGCGCCCTGGCACGCCTGGATCAGTACGACTGGGTGGTCTTCACCAGCGCGAGCGCGGTCGAGCACGTATGGAAACGTCTGGAAGCGCTTGAACTCCGCCGGGAAGCTGGAGGCTGGCCGCCGATAGCGGCCATCGGCCCGGCGACGGCTAGCGCGCTGGCTGAGCGTGATCTGGCCCCCGCGCTGGTGCCCGACCGCCACGTGGCTGAAGCGCTGGCAGAAACATTGGCGGCGGCTGGTGATTTGCGCGGGAGGCGCGTCCTGCTGCCGCAGGGCAACCTGGCCCGCCCCGTGCTTGCCGACTCGCTGCGCGCGGCAGGGGCGGCAGTTGACGCGCCCATTGCCTATGAGAATGTCCGCACCGACGTTGATCCCGCGCTGCTGACCCAACCAATAGACGCGATCACCTTCACCAGCCCCTCAACGGCACAGAACTTCGCCGCGCAGTTCGACGATCCTGTAAGCGTCGCCGGAAACGCCCTGATCGCCTGCATTGGCCCGATCACCGCCGACGCGGTGCGGGCCTGCGGACTGCCTGTGCACATCGTGGCCGAACCGCACACTGCTGAGGGTCTGATCGCCGCGCTGTGCGCGGCCTTCACGCGACCGACCACTGAAAGGAATTCGGCCCCATGAGTTTTCCCACGGTCCGGCTGCGGCGTCTGCGCGCCACACCAACGCTGCGCGCGATGGTGCGCGAGACAACGCTCAGCCCAGCGCAGTTCATCTACCCGCTCTTCGTCGTTCACGGGCGTGACGTGCGCGAGGAGATCGCCTCCATGCCCGGCGTGTACCATCATTCCGTTGACCGGCTGGCGCGGGAGATTGACGAGGTCTCGGCGCTGGACATCCCCGCCGTGATCCTGTTCGGCATACCGGCCAGCAAAGACCCCATCGGCCAGGAGAATTTCGCCGAAGATGGCATCGTGCAGCAGGCGATCCGGGCGATCAAGGCGGCCAACCCGGACATGCTGGTCATCACGGATGTCTGCCTGTGCGAGTACACCGATCACGGCCACTGTGGGATCGTGCGCGGTGGCGAAATCCTCAACGACGAAACGCTCGATATTCTGGGGCAAGTCGCTGTCTCGCACGCGCGGGTGGGCGCCGACGTGGTCGCGCCGAGCGGCATGATGGACGGCATGGTGAGCGCCATCCGGGCGGCGCTGGACGGGGCGGGCTATGCGGGGATCAGCATCCTGTCGTATGCCATCAAGTACGCCAGCGCCTTCTATGGTCCCTTCCGCGAGGCGGTCCACAGCACGCCGAGCTTCGGCGACCGCCGAACACACCAGATGGACTCTGCCAACGTCCGCGAGGCCCTGCGCGAGGCCCAGCTTGACGTGGACGAAGGCGCGGACATGCTCATGGTCAAGCCCGCGCTGGCCTATCTGGACGTTATTCGCCGCGTGCGGGATCGCTTCGATCTGCCCCTGGCGGCGTACAATGTCAGCGGCGAGTACAGCATGATCAAAGCGGCAGCAGCACACGGCTGGCTGGACGAGCGCTCCGCCGTAATCGAGACGCTGATCGCGATACGCCGCGCCGGCGCAGACCTGATCCTGACCTATCATGCCAAAGACGCGGCCCGGTGGCTGCAAACCCTGGAGTAGGCCATGACCGCTGAGACGCCCCCTCGCCATCCCGATACAACTGGTCGCCAGTGCGTGAAGTACACCTTCTACAAGCTGGACGCGACTTTTCTGCGCCTGCCGGAAGAGAAGCAGCGCGATGCCAAGCTGGACTTCATTGACACCGTGCGCGGCTTCAACCGCCGGATGCTCCTGCGCTCGTACAGCCTGGTGGGGATGCGCCGCGACGTGGACTTCCTCCTGTGGACGGTGGCCGAGGAGGTGGAACCGTTCCAGCAGCTTGAGACCGCGATCCGCAACACGGCGCTCGGCCCGTTCCTGACGGTGGCGCGCTCGTTCCTCTCCACCACCAAGCGCAGCATGTACGACATCAGCTTGCCAGAGGACGCGCCCGCTCCCGGCGGCGAGGAGCGCATTCGCATCGAGCCGAGCGACTCGCGCTACCTGTTCGTCTACCCGTTCATCAAGACCCGGCCCTGGTACGCGCTCTCGCAGGAAGAGCGCCAGGAGATGATCACCGAGCACATTCGCATCGGGCGCAAATACCCGGACATCCGGCTGAACACGACCTATTCCTACGGCATTGACGACCAGGAGTTCGTCGTCGCCTTCGAGGGCGACAATCCCCACGACTTCGTTGATCTGGTGGCAGACCTGCGCTTCACCAAGGCTAGCATGTACACCCTGGCCGACACGCCTATGCACATCTGCATGGCCATGTCGCTGCCCGAAGTCATGGACTCCATCGGCGGAGCGCAGGTGCGCGATCTGGTGGACCAGGACGTGGTCGAGGTTGGAGGCTGGCTGCCCGTCGCGCGGACGGACGAACTACCACCGGACTCGTCGCAGCGCGTATACTACGGCACGCAGCAGGTCGCGCTCTTCCGCACGAACGGGCAGGTCTACGCGCTCAACAACCGCTGCCCGCACGCGCGCGGCCCGCTGTGCGAGGGCGCGCTGGTGATGGATGGCAACGGCCCCGCCGTGCGCTGTCCCTGGCACGAAGCGTACTTCAGTCTGGAGACCGGCAGCGTGCTGGCTGGCCCTTCCCCGCGCGGGGTGGAGACATTCCGCGTGCGCATCGAGGGCGATACCATCTACATCGCCCGTGCCGCAGAGGACAATCCTCAATGACCGACAGCTTATTCTTGCGCGCCTGCCGCCGCGAACCGACCGGCACAACTCCGATCTGGCTCATGCGGCAGGCAGGGCGCTACATGCCCGAATACCGCGCCATCCGCGCGCGCCACAGTATGCTGGATGCCATCCGCACGCCAGAGCTAGCCTGCGAGATCACGCTCCAGCCAATTCGCGCCTTCGCGCTCGACGCCGCCATCATCTTCGCGGACATCCTGCCTATCCTGATCGGCATGGGGCTGGACCTGGAGTTCGTCAAAGGGGAAGGCCCAGTCATCACCAACCCGGTGCGCTCGCCCGCCGACGCGGACGCGCTGCGCACACCTCCCGCGGAGGAGAACCTGCCCTACACGCTCGATGCGATCCGGCTGGTACGCCGCGAACTGGATGGACGAGTCCCCTTAATCGGTTTTTCCGGCGCGCCGTTCACTTTGGCCAGCTACGCCATCGAAGGCGGCGGCTCGAAGAATCACGTCCGCGTCAAGTCGTTCATGCTCTCCGAGCCAGACGCCTGGAACCGGTTGATGGACAAGATGGCGACGGTCGTGGGCGATTACCTGGTGGCGCAGGCGGAAGCGGGTGCCCAGGCGCTGCAGGTCTTCGATAGCTGGGCGGGGGCGCTCTCACCCGCTGACTATCGCGCCCACGCCCTACCTTATGCGCGGCGCGTGGTCGAGCGCGCCCAGAGCACGAGCGTCCCCGTGATCTATTTCGGTACCGACCTCAATGGGATGCTGCCTCTGCTTCGTGAGACCGGGGCGGACGTGATCGGTGTGGACTGGCGCATCGCGATTGACGATGCCTGGGCGCAGCTTGGCGATGGTGTTGCCGTGCAGGGCAACCTGGACCCGGTCACCCTGTTCGCTCCCTGGCCCCAGGTGCAGCGCCGGGCCGACGACATTCTGGCGCGGGTGGCGAAACGTCCGGGACACATCTTCAACCTGGGACATGGCATTCTCCCTGAGACGCCGGTGGACAACGTCCGGCGTCTGGTGGACTACGTACACGAGCGCAGCGCAGCGATGGAGGCAAGCTAAGTGAGCGTGGGAACGACTGGCGTGCTGCTCATGGCCTATGGCGGGCCGGATTCCCTCGATGACATCCCGACATTTCTGCTGGACATTCGCGGGGGGCAGCCCACGTCGCAGGAGTTGATTGACGAGATCACGGAGAACTACCGCAAGATCGGCGGGCGGTCGCCCTTGCTGGAGCTGACACAGCGCCAGGCGGCGCTCGTCGAAGCTCGGCTGAACGCCGGTGCGCCGCCCGGCAGGCGCTACAAGACCTACATCGGCATGCGCCACTGGAGGCCCTGGATCGAGGAAGCGGTAGAGCGGATGATTGCGGACGGCATCCGCGACGCCGTCGCTTTGGTGCTGGCCCCGCACTATTCGAGCATGAGCACCGCCAAGTACTTCACCAAGCTCGACGCCGCGCTGGCCAAGCACCCCGACGCATTCAACTATACGCCAGTCATCAGCTACCACGACCACCCGCACTACATCCGGGCGCTGGCTGAGCGGGTGCGCGAGGGACTGGCGGGGATGCCGCAGGACACGCTGGTGATCTTCAGCGCCCACAGCCTGCCTCAGCGCATCTTAGAGCAAGGCGACCCCTATGACGCCCAGTTGCGCGAGACAGCGCGCCTGGTCGCCGCGCAGGCCGGTCTGCCCGCTGAGCGCTGGACGTTTTCGTACCAGAGCGCCGGGCGCACCCCCGAGGCATGGCTTGGCCCGCAGTTGGAGGACTATGTCGTCGCGTTGGCGCGCCAGGGACGCCAGAATCTGCTCTCGGTGCCAGTGGGCTTTGTGGCCGATCATGTCGAGGTGTTGTTCGACATAGACATCGAGGCACGGCATGCGGCAGAGGCAGCGGGAGCACGGTTGGAGCGCGTGCCCTCGCTCAACGACGATCCGCTGTTCGCTGAGGCGCTGGCCGATCTGGTCCGCCGGGCTAATGGGGGGCGTCTGTGATCCCACGCGTGGTTATCGTAGGGGGAGGTATTGCCGGGCTGGCGACGGCCTACTCGATGCGACAGGCGGCTGACGATCACGGTCTGAAAATGGAAGTGACGTTGGTTGAGCGCGAGTCACGGCCCGGCGGGAAGATCGTCACGGATACATCGTCCGGCTTCGTGATTGAAGGCGGCCCGGACTCGTTCATCACCCAGAAGCCGTGGGCGCTCCAGCTTTGTCGCGAACTGGGGCTGGAAGAGCGGCTGGTGGGCACCAATGATGCCCAGCGCGCGGTGTACGTCCTGCGCGGCGGGAAGTTGCGCAAGATGCCAGACGGCATGCTGCTGATCGTCCCCACGCGCTTCATGCCCTTCGTGACATCGGACTTGATCTCGTGGCCCGGCAAGATACGCATGGGCCTGGACCTCTTCATCAAGCCGCGCCAAGACAACTCCGACGAGAGCCTGGCGGACTTCATCCGGCGGCGGCTGGGCCGCGAGGCGTTGGAGGTGCTGGCGGAGCCGATGATGGCTGGCATCCACGTCTCCGACGCCGAGACGCTCAGTCTGCGCGCGACTTTCCCGCGCTTCGTTGACATCGAGCGCAAGTACGGCAGCCTGACGCGGGGCATGATCGCCGCGCGCCAAGCGAGCGCCGCCCACGCGAACGGTCGCGACACCGGAAAGACAACCATGTTCATGACGCTCCAGGGGGGCTTGCAGGAACTGGTCAGCGCGCTGGAGCGGTCCATCAACGGTGAGGTTCGCTGCAACACCAGCGTCACCTGGCTGGAACCCCTCCCTGGCGGCGGGTATCGCGTGACGCTGGATGATGGGGCCACGCTCGACACGGACGCGGTCATCCTGGCCACGCCCGCTTTCGTCAGCGCCGATCTGCTGCGCGATCTAGCCCCAGAGCTTGCTGGCAAGCTGGACGCGATTCGCTACGTCTCGACGGCGACGGTGTCGCTGGGCTACGACGCGGACGAGTTCGAACACCCACTCGACGGCTTCGGTTTTGTCGTCTCGCGCCACGAGCCAACACGTCTGCTGGCGTGCACCTGGACCAGCACCAAGTTCCCGCAGCGCGCCGCGCCGGGGACTGTGCTGCTGCGGGCGTTCGTTGGCGGCCCGTTCCGCGAAGACCTGGTGGAACTAGACGACGAGACCCTGATCGGGGTGGTGCGCCAGGAGCTGCGGGCTATCCTGGGCGTCTCCGCCGTCCCCAGGGTGACGCGCGTGTTTCGCTGGCGGCGCGGCAACCCACAGTACGATGTGGGGCACCTGGACCGCGTGACCGAGATCGAGGGGCTGTGCCCCCCAGGTTTGTACCTGACCGGCAGTGCCTATCGCGGCGTCGGCCTACCGGACTGCGTGCGGCAGGGACGGGACACCGCCCGCGAGGTCGCCCTCTACATGGCGCAGCTAGCGCACGTCGCGCGCTGAGCGACTGGCGCAGCAGTAAAGGAAGTATCCTTGCATGAAAACCGATACCTCGACCCGACTTTACCGGCAGGCGGTACGGCTGATGCCGGGAGGAGTGAACTCCCCCGTGCGCGCTTTTCGCGGCGTCGGCGGCGATCCGTTGTTTGTCGCCCGTGGTGAAGGCCCCTATCTCGTTGACGCCGACGGCAACCGCTATGTGGACTACGTCCTGAGTTGGGGCCCGCTGATCCTGGGCCACGCGCACCCGGCAGTGGTGGAGGCAATCCAGCGGCAAGCCGCGCACGGGACGAGCTTTGGCGCGCCGACCGAGGCGGAGATCGCGCTGGCGCAGGCGGTGATCGAGTTGGTAGCGTCGGTGGAGATGGTGCGTTTCGTCAACTCCGGCACCGAGGCCACTATGTCCGCCCTGCGGCTGGCGCGGGCCTACACAACCCGGCACAAGATCATCAAGTTTGAGGGCTGCTATCACGGGCACGCCGACATGCTGCTGGTCCAGGCCGGGTCGGGTGTGGCGACACTCAGTCAGCCAGACAGCCCCCGCGTGCCACCCGGCGCGACGCAAGACACGCAGTCCGCACCCTACAATGATCTGGCGGCAGTGCGCGCGCGATTCGAGCAGTTTCCGGGCGAGATCGCCGCCGTGATCGTTGAGCCAGTGGCCGGCAATATGGGGGTCGTGCCGCCAGTTGACGGATTTCTGCAGGGGCTGCGCGACCTGACGACCGCGCATGGGGCGCTGCTGATCTTCGACGAGGTGATGACCGGTTTCCGTGTGGCGTTGGGCGGGGCACAGACAGCATACGGCGTGCTGCCCGACCTGACCGCGCTGGGCAAAGTGATCGGCGGGGGCCTGCCGGTTGGCGCTTACGGCGGACGCCGCGAGATCATGGAGCAGGTCGCGCCTGCGGGGCCTGTGTACCAGGCGGGAACGCTCTCCGGCAACCCGCTGGCGATGGCGGCGGGACTGGCAACGCTGCGCACTCTCCGCGAGCCGGGCGTCTTCGAGCGCATCGTTGCTGTGGCTGCCGCGTTGCGCGATGCCATCCAGCGCAGTGCTGGCGCGGCGGGGATTCCGGTGCAGACAGTCTCTGCCGGGACGATGTTCGGGTTGTTCTTCAACGATACCCCTGTGACAAACTATGCCGAGGTGAAGACCAGCGATGCCCGGCGCTACGCCGCGTTCTTTCACGCGCTGCTGGCACGCGCCGTCTACCTGGCACCCTCCGCCTTCGAGGCCGGATTCGCGGCGCTTGCCCATACAGGCCCGGCCCTGGATCAGACGCTGGATGCTATTGACAGCGTGTTCCGCTACGATCTGAACTGAGACCCAAATGCCGGACCGCTCGATCGGGTTGCGGGAGTCCGTATGAAAAAACACCGCCTTCTGACCATCTTCACCGTCGTCTTCGTCAACATGCTGGGCTTCGGCCTGATCCTGCCGCTGCTGCCTTTCTATGCCGAGACGTTCAACGCCAGCGGCACAGTCGTCGGCCTTTTGGTCGCGTCGTATGCCGCCGCGCAGATGATTGGCGCGCCGGTCTTAGGGCGCATCTCAGACTGCTATGGCCGCCGCCCGATCCTGCTGGTCAGCCTCTTGGGGTCATTCCTCGGCTTTGTGCTGCTGGGAGTCGCCAACGCGCTGTGGCTGCTGTTTGCCAGCCGGATTCTGGATGGGCTTACCGGTGGCAATGTGACAGTAGCCAGGGCGTACATCACCGATGTGACGGACGAGAGGGATCGGGCCAAAGGGATGGGCTTGATCGGAGCGGCGTTTGGGCTAGGGTTCATCATCGGGCCGGCGATGGGCGGACTGCTGAGTACTGGGGAACGGTATGCCGTGCCCGCGTTGGTCGCGGCGGGGCTCACAGCCCTCAACCTGCTTGCGGTGTACTTGTGGCTGCCCGAGTCCCTGAGCGCCGAGCGCCGGGCAGAGCTAGCCGCCGACCGAGAGACTTTTTCGCTGCGCTCGCTTCACAATGTCCTCAGCCGTCCCAGGGTAAGCCCGCTGCTGCAAATCGTCTTTGTGTTCGGGCTGGCTCTGGCCATCTTCGAAGGCGTCTTCTCCCTCTATGCGCAAAAACACCTCGACCTGGCGTCAAACCAGACCGGTTACATGCTCGCTTATGTCGGGCTGCTGGTAGCCCTGGTACAAGGCGCAGCGATTGGACGCCTGGCGGCTCGGTTTCAGGAGGAACGGCTGCTTCTGGGAGCGGCGGCCATCATGACCGTCTCCCTCATGGGATGGGCTTACGCCCCAACCGTGCTGGCTGCGCTCCTTGTCCTGGCCCCTCTGTCGCTCTCAATTGGGGTGCTCAGCGCGACAATCCACACGGCACTCACCAAGGTTGTCCATTCCGATGAAGTAGGGGGTATCCTGGGTTTGTCGGCGGCGCTGACCAGTCTGGCGCGGGCTATCGGTCCGGCCACAGGTGGGGTGTTGTTCGATGTAGTTGGGGTCTGGGCGCCAGGACTGTTCGCCGCCGCGCTCATGAGCTGGTTGGTCTGGCAGATGTGGCGACGGTCCGCACCGGCTATCCAACCGCCGCTGCCAAACCTGGAACATGAAGGGACGCCTCGTTGAGACAACACTACGCCTCCATGGGGGCGCTGGCTGGCTTATGTTTACGGGAAAACAGCGGATATCCGAGCATCGAACAGACTGTATGATTGGTCGGCACATGTTTGAGCTAGCTGTGGGGAATGTGCAGACTGTCCAAATCGGTCTGTCCGCTCACAAGCTGCTCGCCGATAGTCATGGCTGATGCGGCCAATCAAGACGCTACTGCAGACTGTTCTACCTTAATCTGACCAGACAGGTTTGAACCCCGCTGGTGGGGTGATCCTTATCAGGAAACTACTCCCGCAGCCCGCGCACAATCTGATGGGGTGCATTTCAGTTTAGTTCACGATGCGTGACAAGCCGGAACGGGTTTGTTGCGTTATCAGCCGACCGTGAACTTTCGGGAAATGCGCCCAACTGTCCGTCCCCAGTCTTTCCCCTAAATGCGCTGGTGATATACTATCTTTCACAGCGTTGTCTCCAGCAGAGGGCAGTTCCGATCATGACCAGCCTGACCCCCCAGCAGTTCGTCCAGAAGTGGGAAGACTCCGCGCTCAAGGAACGCTCCAGCACCCAGGAGCATTTCATTGACGTGTGCCGTCTGGTGGGGCACCCCACCCCCGCTGCATTCGACCCCACCGGCGAGACCTTCACCTTCGAGGCCGGTGTCAAGAAGCTCGGCGGCGGGCAGGGCTGGGCTGACGTGTGGTACAAGGGCCACTTCGCCATCGAGTACAAGGGCAAGGGCAAGTACGACACCCTCGACGCCGCCTACGACCAGTTGCTCAAGTACCGCGAGAACCTCGACAACCCGCCCCTGCTGATCGTCTGCGACATCGAGCACTGGGAGATTCACACCAACTTCACTGGCACGGCCAAGGTCGTCCACCGTTTCACCAACCGCGACATCGCGACCTCGACCCGCGTCCAGCGGATGCTGCGCTGGCTGTTCGAAGACCCGCAGCAGTTCCACCCCCGGCGCACCACCGAGCAGGTCACCGCCGACGCCGCCGAGGTCTTCCGCCAGATCGCCGACAACATGCGCGCCTGGGACGCCGCCCCGGAGCGCATTGCCCATTTCCTGACCAAGCTGGTCTTCTGCCTGTTCGCCGAGGACGTGGGCCTGCTGCCCGCCGGACTGAGCGGCAATGGCTTGTTCACCGAGATCGTCGAGCAGACACGGGCCAGGCCCGGCGATTTTGTGCTCTACACCGGGCAGTTGTTCCAGGCGATGGCCCAGGGCAGCAAGGTCCAGTTCCGCGACATCCGCTGGTTCGACGGCAGGCTCTTCGAGGACATCACCGTCGAGCCGCTCAGCGCCGAAGCCCTCACCGCGCTGGAACGCGCCTGCCGCGTGGACTGGTCGTCCGTCGAGCCGGCCATCTTCGGCACGCTCTTCGAGCGCAGCCTCGACCCCAGCAAACGCGCCCAGCTCGGCGCGCATTACACCAGCCGCGCCGACATCCTGCTCATCGTCGAGCCGGTGCTGATGGGGCCGCTGCGCCGCGAGTGGCGGGCGATCCAGACGGAAGCCGCCCCGCTGCGCGAGAAGTACAACGACGCGCGGCGAGACGGCTCGCGGGCGACGATCACCCGCTTTGCCCATGACCTGCTGGCCCTGCGCGAGCGCATGTTGGAGCGCCTGCGCAGCGTGACCGTGCTCGACCCGGCCTGTGGCAGCGGCAACTTCCTCTACGTGGCCCTGCAGTTGCTCAAAGACCTGGAGAAGGAAGTCATCCATCCCCCCCTGTGGCACGACCTGCCGCTGGCCATCCCCGAAGTGCACCCACGCCAGCTTTTCGGCATCGAGATCAACCCCATCGCTCACGACCTGGCCTCGATTGTGGTCTGGATCGGCTACATCCAGTGGCAGCAGAACAACGGCTACCTGTCGTTCAGGGAGCCGATCCTGGAGCCGCTGGACAACATCCAGCAGAAGGACGCCATCCTAGCCTTTGACGAGGCGGGGAACCCGGTCGAGCCGGAGTGGCCGAGCGTGGA
>DYGW01000307.1 GCA_020724485.1 Thermoflexus sp.
GGAAAGGCCGAGCGCAGCGAGGCCAGGGGGTGAGGTCAATGCCCCCGCGTCAAGCGATTCGCTGACAACCTTTGCACGCACCCGTTAGCAGGCTGGTCAGGGCGCGGGGACTGGCGGGCACGCCTCCGACAGGGCGGCGATGGGCTGGACGATCACCTGTGCCAGCACGTCCTGGGCGGGATCGGCCAGGACTTCGGCGGGGACGAAGTCCAGCGCGAACGACGCCCGCGCCCCGCCTTCGCTCACCGACAGCAGCACGTCTTCCTCGCGCGCACCCTGCCGCAAACGCAGAGGCAGCGCCAGCCGATACGCGCCCGGACCGTCCGGGCAGAGCCGCACCTCGACGCCGGAATCCTCCTCCGACCAATACAACGTGTAGCGCGGAATCCCGGCCTGCAACAGCCACTGCTCGAAGAACCAGGCCAGGTCCTGGCCGCTGACGCTCTCGGCCAACCGCCACACGTCGAGCGTGCTGGTCGGGCGGTCGCGGAACTGCTTGGCGTAAGTTTGCAGGAAGGCGAAGAAGGCGTCGTCGCCGATAGCGCCGCGCAGCATGTGCAGCAGCCAGGCCCCCTTGTCGTAACTGGCTGTGCCGAAAAGCTCCTCCGGCAGCGGGTAGGCTAGCGGCGTCCCTCGCGCGTCGGCCAGCAGCGAGCGCTCCGCGGCTGCGCGCGCGGCGATGCCCGCTTCCGCGCCCAGCCGGGCTTCGCGGGCCAGCCATTCGACGTAGGTGGCAAAGCCCTCGTTCAGCCAGATGTCGCCCCACGATTCCAGCGTCACCGCGTTGCCGAACCAGCTATGGGCCAGCTCGTGTACCATCAGCGGGAATACGTCGAGTTCGGACGCAGCGAGCACGGCGTCGGGCATGGCGGTCATCGTCTGCGTTTCGAGGGCCATGCTGTTGTGGGGCACGACCACGTGCCCGTAGGAGCTATAGGGGTAAGGGCCAAGCATGTCGGCCAGCAGACCGAGGGCTTCATCGGTATAGCCGAAGACCTGCCGGGCGGCGTCGGCGCTGGACGGGTAGACGTAATGCTGGAGCGGGATTCCGTCCGCTGTGCGCTCTTTGACAGCGAGGTAGTCCCCCACCGCCACCAGAGCCAGGTAGGAGGCCATGGGGTCGGCCATGCGCCAGATGAAGGTGCGCGTCCCGTCGTCGTGGCGCACCGTCTGGACAAGCTGCCCGTTGGCGACGGCGACCAACGGCATGGGGACGGTCAGGCGGAACTCGTAGGTGGCGCGGTCGCTGGGCTGATCGTTGCAGGGGAACCAAGTGCGCGCCCCGTCCGGCTCGTTGAGGGTGAAGACCTGCCCGTTGGTGAAGAACATGCCGATATCGAAGAAGGGGACGAAGCGGCTGCGGAACGGCAGCGGTCGGGCGCTGTAGACGATTTCCACGCGGAACAGCGTTCCGTAATCCAGCGGGGCGGGTAGCTCGACGATCAGCTTGTCCCGCTTGACGGCAAATGGGGTCTCCTCGCCGTTGACCGTAACGCGCTGGATGTCCAGGTCGCGCGCGTCCAGGCCGAAGGTCAGCAGGCGGTGCATGGTGGCGCGGATGTCGAGCGTGGCGCTGCCTTCTAATGTCCCTGCGCGCGGGTCAATGGTCAGATCGAGCGCCACGTGCTGCACGTCAATCCCGCCGTTGCCCAGGTCAGGCGCGAGCGGATCGCCGCGCGTCAGTGGCCCCGGCACTGGCGCGGTCGCGGCGCGGCCCAGCACAGCGGCCAGGGCCGGGCTGCGTAGCTCGTCGTTGGCGGCGTAGAGGGTGTGCAGCCACACGGCGGCGGGCGTAACCCAGGTGCCGGGCGCGTCCGGCGAGTCGGCGAGCCGCCAGGCCAGCCCGATCACGTCGCCGGTCTGCGCGTCGAAGACCGGAGCGCCATCAAGGATGCTGGTCGCGGCGAGCAGCAGGCTGGGCACGCGCCAGGGAGCGCCCAGGCTAAGTGTCTCGGCGGGCGGGCTGAGCGCAGGCGTGGCTGTGGCCAGCGCATACCCGGCGATGACCGGGCGCTCGCCGGCGCGCCGCGTGGGGACGAGCACGGGCTGCTCAGCGCGGGTCGGCCCGGCGTTGAGGCGGGCGGGCGCGATGCCGTGCTCGGCCAGGGCCTGGGCGTCAACGGCCAGCAGCGCGATATCGTGCTGCCGGCTGGCATAGATCAGCCGCTGCACGGGAACCGGGGTGTTGCTGGCCCCGTCAGCGGCCAGCGGAAAGACGACGCTCGCGCCGTCTAGCCGGGCGAAGGGCGTGCATGTGGAGTCCGCTCCGGCCAGCGGCAGCCAGCGCCCGGCGCAGTCGGCCAGCTCCAGCAATTCCTCGCCCGGATCGCGTATCCCGTCGTCGTCGTAGGTGGTCACCTGGCGGCTTGGGGACAGCGGCGACTCCGGATCGGTGTAGCGGTCGCCGTCGAGCGTCCAGGCGTGCCAGGTGGTGAGCAACAACCCGTCGCCCAGGTACACGCCGTAGTGCGCCGGGGGGCCAGCCGCGCCGGGGAAGACGATCGCCGCCAGCGCGCTCAGGGGCAGGGTGGGTTCCTGCGCGCGAGCGAGCGGCGGGACGGTGGGCGGCAACAGCCCGGCGAGCAGTCCCACACACATGAGCGCGACGAGCAAGTAGCGGGCGGCAGGTGGCATGGTTATAGGCTCTCCCCGGCTGGGTGCAACGGCGCGAGAAGGCATATCACGTCCAGAACTCCGGCGGCAGGTCGAGCGGGTGAGCCGACCCGTCGCAGGCCAGCGCCCACCCGTCT
>DYGW01000040.1 GCA_020724485.1 Thermoflexus sp.
GGCTTCTAGTTCGCGCACGCGGGGCGGGCGCCCGCTGCAGAGGATCGCCCGCCCCAAGTCTTTCGCTGACTGCTGACCGCTGACTGCTGACGGCTGCTCACTCTAGCGCCGCGCGCAGCGCGTCCTCGCTGAGCGGGCCGGGGCGCACGATGCGCAATTCGCCACCCTCGAAGGCGACGACCGTCGAGGGCACGCCGCCCAGGCACGTCCCGCCGTCCACGTACAGCGCGACGGCGTCGCCCAGGTAGCGCATCGCCGCCTGGATGGTGCAAGCGGGCGGCTGGTCGGAGCGGTTGGCGCTGCTCACGGCCAGCGCGCCGCCCGCCGCCGCCAGGATGGCCCGCGTCTGGGGCAGGTCCGGCACGCGCACGCCGACCGTCGGCAGCGTCGAGAGGTTGGGGGGCAGGTCGTCGCGCTTGGGCAGGGCCAGCGTCAGCGGGCCAGGCCAGAACGCTTCAGCCAGACGCCGCGCCGGTGCGGGGAATTCGCGGGCGACGCGCAGCGCGTCGTCGAGATCGGCCAGCAGCACGGGGATCGCTCGCTCCGCCGGGCGGCGCTTGGCGACGAACAGCCAGTCAATGGCCGCCGCGTCAATGCGCGCCCCGACGCCGTAGACGGTATCGGTCGGCAGCACGATCAGTTCGCCGCGCGCGACTGTCGCCGCCGCGATCAGCACCGTGTCCGTGTGGTCGAGTGAGATGATACGCCCCATCTAGCTCCCCCATTGTGCGCTGACCACGCGGTCGTGGCCAGCGTAATCGGCGTGCACCGTCACACGCGCGCCGGGCAGCGCCTCCGCCGCCAACGCCGCCGCGCGCTCCCCCTGCGCCGCCTCGATCTCCAACAGCAGCAGCCCGTCGCTTGCCAGGACGCGCGGCACCTGGGCCAGCAGCCGCCGGATCACGGCCAGGCCGTCCGGCCCGCCGTCAAGGGCCAGGCGCGGCTCGTGGCGGGTCACGGCCAGCGCCTCCAGCGCGCTCGTGGGAACGTACGGCAGGTTGGCGGCGATCAGGTCGAACGCGCCCCGCGCGCCCAGCAGCGGCCCCAGCAAGTCGGCCTGCACGAAGTGCACGCGCTCCGCCGCCAGATCATAGCGCGCCGCGTTGCAGCGGGCCACGCCGAGCGCCGTGTGCGAGGCATCCAGCGCCCACACCCGCGCCCCCGGCAGGTGGCGGGCCAAGGTCACGGCGATGGCCCCGCTCCCCGTCCCCACGTCGGCGACGCGGAGCGATCCTTCGCGCGCCCGCGCCCAGGCCAGCGCCCGCTCGACCAGATGTTCCGTCTCCGGGCGGGGGATGAGCACATCCGGCGTGACAATCAGCGTCAAATCGTAGAAGGCGCGCTCGCCGGTCAGGTAGGCGACGGGGAGGCCGTCCGCGCGGCGCTCCACCATATCGCGGAACGCGGCGGATTGGGCGGGAGTCAGCACGCGCTGCGGGTGGGCGAGCAGGGCAGCCCGCTCGCAGCCCAGGACGTGGGCCAGCAGCAGGGGCGCGTCGAGCGGCTCTGAGGCGGCGGCTTCGCTCAGCGCGGCGCGTGCCCAGGCCAGCGCCCCAGCGACGGTAGTCAGCAGGTCGGTCATGGTCAGCGGGGTTGTTGGTTATTGGTTACTGGTTGTTGGTTATCAGTTATCGGTTGTCGGTTGTCAGCCAGGGCCGCTGCTGACGGTGATTGCACCAAGAGCCAACCACCAATCACCAACTACCAAGAACCAGCAACTACTACGATCACGCGCCGATGGCTTGCAGCCGTTCGGCTTCTTCGCGCGTGGCCAGCTCGTCAATGAACTCGTCGAGCCGCCCGTCGAGCACGGCGGGCAGGTTGTAGCTCGACATGTTGATGCGATGATCAGTCACGCGGTTCTGCGGGTAGTTGTAGGTGCGAATCTTCTCGCTGCGGTCGCCGGAGCCGACCTGGCTGCGCCGCGCGGCATCCTGCTCGTCGCGCAGCCGCTCCTGCTCCATGTCGTAGAGCTTGGCGCGCAGCACGGCCATAGCGCGCAGCTTGTTCTGAAGCTGGCTGCGCTCGTCCTGGCAGGCGACGACGATGCCGGTCGGCAGGTGGGTGATGCGGATGGCCGTCTCGTTCTTCTGCACGTTCTGGCCGCCCGCGCCCGCCGAGCGGTAGGTGTCGATCTGCAGGTTGCGCGGATCGATCTCGACTTCCACTTCGTCCATCTCGGCTAGCACGGCGACGGTCGCCGTCGAGGTGTGGATGCGCCCCTGGCTCTCGGTGACCGGGACGCGCTGCACGCGGTGCACGCCGCTCTCGTACTTGAGCCGCGAGAAAGCCCCCGCCCCGCGCACCTCGAAGATGATCTCCTTGTAGCCGCCGACGCCCGTCTCGTGCGCGCTGAGTACCTCGACCTTCCAGCCCTGCTCCTCGGCATAGCGCGAGTACATGCGGAACAGGTTGGCGGCGAAGATGCCCGCTTCGTCGCCGCCCGCCCCAGCGCGAATCTCGACGATGACGTTCTTGGCGTCGCGCGGGTCTTTGGGCAGCAGCATCCGCCGCAGCCGGTCTTCGAGCGCGGGCACTTCCTCGTACAGCCGGTCGGCTTCCTCGCGGGCCAGGTCGGCCATGTCTGGGTCGTGCAGCAGCGCCTCGGCCTGTTCCAGGTTATCGAGCGCCGCGCGGTACTGGCGCGCCGCGCTGACGATGTCGGCGATCTCGGCGCGCTCCTGGGCGTACTCGGCTACCTTCTCATAGTCGCTGACATTGGCCGGGTCGGCGATCAGGCGCTCCAGCTCATCGTAGCGCGCCTCGATGCCGGCCAGCTTGTCGAGTAGCGTCCTGTCCGCCATGAAGTCAGTCCCTCACACAAAAGCCCCGGTGGGGGCCTGGAAACGTCGTCGTTGTTGTGTGCCGATTATACCACACTCACTGAGGACCTGTTGAGGGCGGAGTCTCCGCAATCTTTGGAGCGGTGCCGGTTCAGGTATTTCGTGGTAAAATAACCAAAGAGCAGTCAGAACATACGTACTGTAGCGAAAGCGGTCCTGCCTAATGGTAAGACTTCGAGACAGTAAAGGGAAGTCTGGCGAGAGTTTTGCTCGCATATTCGGCAACGAGCGCATAGCAGAACTCCTGAGTAGGGTGCAGTCTGCTGTCATTCGCAGTGGCTTTGAATTGGAGCGAATGATAGCTGACGCTGTGCCTGAAGAGATAATCACTACGCTGGATGCGCTTAGCGAGATCACCCAAGATGTCGGTGATAAACCACCTATCCAGATAGTTTTCGGCCCAGCCAGACCTGATCCAGAACTGTCCGGGAAGTTCATAGAAGCCGACTTGCTGATCGTTGACAACTGGAATCGCTTGTTCAAGGTTGTTGAAGTGAAAGATGGTTATGTCTTTGATACCAAGAAATCGGATGGTGAACTCGCAAGTCTGAGAAACATCACGTCTTGGCTTGCTCAGGAGTTTCCTTACCGTGCTCAATATTTCCTGTGTGCTTTCAACCAGAATGATAGAGAGGAGATAGTTCGCGGAACCAAACGAAGGTTCACTGCTGACCACGTTCTAACTGGGCGCGAGTTATGCGAGCAGATTGGAATTGACTACGATGAACTGTGCCAGAGGAGAGAAAGAGATCAACAAGACAATCGGCGCTATTTTCTAAGGGAACTGCTATCCACCCCCGAGATTCGTGACGAGATCATGGACATTCTCAGAGAAACACCGAGTGACAGGAACTGAACAAGCTATGGCCGACAATCCCTTCATAGACACGATCCTTCTCGGTGATGCGCTGGACATCCTGCCCACGCTCCCCCGGCGCAGCGTGGACCTGGTCTTCGCCGACCCGCCGTACAACCTGCAATTGCAGCAGGAACTCTGGCGGCCCAACCTGACCCGCGTGGACGCCGTAGACGACGCCTGGGATCAGTTCGACGGTTTCGACGCCTACGATGCGTTCACCCGCGCCTGGCTGCTGGCCGTCCGCGAAGTCATGAAGGAGACGGCGACCCTCTGGATTTCGGGCACCTACCACAACATCTTCCGCGTGGGGGCCATCCTGCAAGACCTCGGCTTCTGGATTCTGAACACCGTCGCCTGGTGGAAAAGGAATGCCATGCCCAACTTTCGCGGCACGCGCCTGAAAAACGATGTTGAGTTCGTGATCTGGGCGAAGTTAGGGAAGGAA
Organism: Thermoflexus sp.; assembly: GCA_020724485.1. Taxonomy (GTDB): domain Bacteria; phylum Chloroflexota; class Anaerolineae; order Aggregatilineales; family Aggregatilineaceae; genus UBA2029. The sequence continues at coordinate 4,148 of DYGW01000040.1, forward strand.
GGGCGCTACACCTTCAACCACCACACGATGAAGCAGTTCAACGAGGGCAAACAACTGGGGAGTGTCTGGCCAATCAACGTCTGTGCTGGTGAGGAGCGCCTGAGAGACGAAACTGGCAAAAAGCTCCACTCGACGCAGAAGCCGGAAGAATTGCTCAAGCGCATTATCCTGGCCAGCAGCCTTTCAGGCGATCTGGTTCTTGACCCTTTCGTTGGTTCTGGCACGACGGCGGCAGTCGCCAAGCTGCTGCATCGCCATTGGCTGGGGATCGAACGCGAAGAAGTCTACTTCCAGGCGGCCAGCAAGCGCGTAGAGGAAGTCAGGCCTCTAGATTCGACCAGCCCTTTACTGGACACGCCTGCACAGAAGAACGCTGCGCGTGTGCCCTTTAAGACGCTCCTCGAACGGGGATACCTGCGGGCAGGGCAGGAGTTATACCTGGAGCGGACCCATCATAAGGCTACCATCCTGGAAGATGGGCGACTACAGGCCAACGGGCACTCAGGCTCGATTCACCAGGTCGGTGCGCACCTCAAGAATGCTCCATCGTGTAACGGGTGGACACACTGGTACTATCGTGATAGCGCGACAGGCCAATTCAAGCTTATAGACTCGCTGCGTCAGGAGATCGCTCGACAATCGAGCGAGGGTACTACGTAGGCTCTTTATGGACGCAACCCGATACAACCATCGGCGCTAGAGCTTCCCCTCGCGTTGGAGGGCGGCGGTGCAGTCGGGGCAGTAGCCGGTGAAGCAGGCACAGGCGCTGGTCACGCTGACCCCCTTGCGGCGCACCAGCTCGCGGGCCATGCTGTTGAGCAGATCGGTGGCGATCAGCACGCGCGCTCCGCAGCGCAGGCAGGTCAGGTAGTGCTGCTCCGGGCCGTCGGCCAGGCGATACACCTCGCGGCGGTGTTCCGGCTCCACGTAGCGGCGATCCACCAATCCCAATTCGGTGTACAGGTTGAGCGTCCGGTAAACGGTCGCCAGGCCGATGCTGGCGTCCTGGGCGTGAGCCAGCGCGTAGATTTCCTCGGCGTCCAGGTGCGAGGCCTGGGCGGCCAGCACCTGCAGCAGCAGCGTGCGCTGCGGCGTGACCTTGAATCCCCGCTGGTGCAGCGTTGCTTCGGCCTCGTCAATGATGTGCGGCATGGCGATTCGCTGCCCTGGCTACTGGTCGCCCCGGCGCGGCGCGACAGAGTCGCGCTCGGCGCGGGCCTCGTGCAGCAGCAGTGCCTCCAGCTCGTAAACCTCTTCGTCGCTGAGTTCGTCCAATAGGCGCGCGACGCGATCCCCTTGCAGGCGCTTGCGCTTGCCGCCCAGGGCGCGATCGTCGGCGTCGGCGCGGCGCGGCGTGATCCCCCCCTGCCACACTACAGCCGTGATCATCGCCGCCATCACGCCCAACACGACGACCACGCCTAGGATGGTCGCGCTGTTGGCGTTGGCGATGGCCCCGACCGGCGTGGTTAGCAGCCCGCCGAGCAGGATCAGCAGGGCGACCCAGATGATCGTTGTAGCCAGAATACGCACCGTATCGTGCATCGCTCTCTCCCCTTATGCCCGGCCCGCTCTTCCGTGTCAGTACTCCACCAGGATCATACGCCCGGCCTGGCCGATCAGGTGCCCCGTCGCCACGTGGTAGTAGAAGTTGACCAGCGGCACACCCACGATGAGCACGGCTACAAACGGCGCTACCAGCGCGGCCAGCAGCCCAAACAAGAAGACGTACATCACCAGCACGACCAGCACGCCCGCGTTCTGGCGCGTGTCGCGGATCAGCGCGCCGACGCGAAAATACTCGGAGAAATTGCCGGTCTCGGCATAGCGGATCATGCCCATGAAGGTGAGCATCAGCGCCGGGATGGCGTAGAGCAGCGCCAGCAGGACGACGCAACAGCCCGCACAGGCGGCCAGCAGCCCGCCCAGCGAGCTGCCATCGGTCAGGATGGCCGGGAGCGCGATCACGCACGCGATCAGCACCAGCGGCAAGAAGTAGACGAAGGCGGCGGCAGCCATGATCACCCCATCCACGAAGACTTCGCCTAGCCGGTCAGTGGACGGCAACGGGCGCTTCTCGCCGCGCACGACGCTGCGCGCCACGCGCACCTGGTAGCCCTGGGCAAAGAACGGCACGAGCGACAGCAGCGTGCCGAGGATGACCTTCACCGGCCATTCTTTGTCATCGAAGGGGAAGCTGAGGGCGCGTCCAAAGTCCATCGTCTGGCTCCTTTTCCGGCCCAGGAAGCCGGGGCACAGGCCGCCCGAAAATGCTCTGTTAGGTTATACGCAGCGGGTGAGGTCGCGTTGCGCCTGCCTGCGCGGCACCCTGCCTATTATGCCACGTTTTCGCGGAGGATGTCAGCGGGCCGGGCGGCGCAGGGTGTATTTCACGATGGGGGCGAGATTCTTGAACCGCAGAGAAGCATGAGGACACAGAGGAGAACTATATAGATTCTTCGCTTTTCTCCGCGCGCTCTGCGTCTCTGCGGTGATGCTTTGCCCCAGAACTGAAATGCACCCGGCGGCGCAGCCGGGGGAGCGCCTGCCCGATAGCCTGGCCGATCTGCTGCTCGGCGAAGACGAAGACGAAGAGCGCCGTCGCCGTGAGCACAATCGCCGGGCCGGTCGCCACGTCCTGGTGATAGGACACGTAGAAGCCAATGATGCTCGACGCCGCGCCGATCAACGCCGCGATGAGCATCATCGGCAGCAGGCGCTTGCTCATCAAGTGGGCCGTCGCGGCGGGCGTGACCAGCAGGGCCACCATCAGCGCGATGCCCACCGTTTGCAGCGAGACGACGATGGTCAACGCGATCAGCACTAGCAGCAGCAGACGCAGCCGCTCGGCCGGCAGGCGCAGCGTCTGGGCCAGCGTGGGGTCGAAGGAGATGATCATCAGCTCTTTATAGAACAGCGCCACCACGCCCAGCACGACAGCGGCGAAGACAACGATCAGGCGCAGGTCGCCAGGCGACACGCCGAGAATTTGCCCGAAGAGGATGTGCGACAGGTCGCCGGCGTAGTTGTCAATGCGCGAGATCATGGCGATGCCCAGGGCGAACATGGCCGCGAAGACGACGCCAATGGCTGTGTCTTCCTTGATCTTCTCGTGGCGGGTCAGGTAGCCGATGCCCAGCGCGCTGAGCAGGCCCGCCACCAGCCCGCCCCAGAACAGATCGTCCGTCTTGCCGTTGGCGCGCTGGTACATGAAGGCCACGCCCGGCAGGATGGCGTGAGCCAGCGCATCGCCGAAGAAGGCCATGCCGCGCACGACGACGAAGGTGCCCAGCACGCCGCTGACGATCCCGACGACGATCGCCGCCCCCATGCTGCGCGCCAGCAGCGGGTATTCCAGCGGGGCGAGCAGCAGCTTGTCCAGGTTGAGCAGCAGCGTCGCCCAGCCCTGGCGCAGAGTCTCCCACAGGCTGGCCTCGGCCAGCCAGGGCGTCAGCACACCGGCCCAGGTCATGGCCGCCCGCCGTCCTCATTGCTCAGCAGCCGCTGCATGATCTCCGGCGCGACGCGCGCGGTCATGTCCAGCGTCAGCGGGGTCACGGCGACGATGCCCGCCCGCACCAGCGCCGCGTCGGACTGCTCGTCCATGATCGCTTTGGCGTTGAACGCATAACCGATGCGCCCTTCGTCTTCCAGGCGGCGGCGCAGCGGGGGCAGCGGCACGAAGTACTGGGCGCGTTCCAGCCGGGCCAGCCGCCAGGGAGTCTGCGGTGTGGCGCTGGCGGGAATGTCAATCTTCAGCACATCCACGTCCGGCGGGCGCGCGGCGTGCAGCCACCGCTCGGCGAACAGCCGGGTGAAGGCGATGGCCGTGCTGAAGTCCACCGAGTCGTCGTAGGCGTAATGCAGAGTGGGGTCCGTTTCCAGCGAGACGGCCAGCGCCGGGATGCCGAAAGCAGCCGCTTCCAGCGCCGCGCCCACCGTGCCGGAGCCGGTCACGCTGGTGCTGACGTTCTCGCCGTAGTTGATGCCGGTCACAGCCAGCGCGGGCGTCCGGTCGGCCAGTTCCAGCACGGCGTGATCAACGGCCTGGGCGGGCGAGGCGTTGGCTCCGTAGCCGGGCCAGGCCTGGCCGTTGTAGCGCACCGTCGTTGGGAAGAGCCGCCCATCGTTGAACTTGGGGAAGCTGCGCCCCATGCCGGATTGCTGCTCGCTGGGGGCGACGATCAACAGGTCGCCCAGCGGGGCGAGCGCGGCGGCGGCTGCCGCCAGGCCGGGCGAGGCGATGCCGTCATCGTTGCAGATCAAGATCAAGGGTCGAGTCATGAGGCTATCCTGTGCGGGTGATGGTGAACGTGCATCTCGTCGTCGCGATCGTGGCACGGCTGGTCGGGGATGATCAGGTAGCGGTCGCCGTCGCGAACCAGGGCGATACGATCCCCGAACGTCGCCGCCAGGTTGTCCGGCGTGTAGACCTGCGCAGGCGGACCGTAGGCGATCACCCGCCCGCCGTTGAGCAGCATCAGCTTGTCGTAATGGGTCGCGGCCTGCACCAGGTTGTGGGTGGCCAGCAGCACGGCCACGCCCTCGTCGCGCAGCACGTCGAGCACCTGGAAGATGTCCGTCTCCGCCGCTGCGTCCACGCCGCTGAACGGCTCGTCCAGCAACAGCACGCGCGCACGCTGGGCCAGCGCCCGCGCCACGAACACGCGCCGCCGCTGCCCGCCGCTTAGCTCGCCGATCTGCCGCTTGCGCAGCGCCCACATGCCCACGCGCTCCAGCGCCTCGCGCACGGTGACGCGGTCGCGCTTGCGCGGCGGCAAGATATAGCCGATCTGCCGGGCGCGGCCCATCATGACCACATCCCACACCGTCGCCGGGAAGCGCCAGTCAATCGCCTCGTGCTGCGGCACGTAGCCGATCATACCGTGACTGTCGCGGCACGACGCGCCCAGGATCGAGATAGCTCCCTGGTGTGGCAGCAGCCCCACCAGCGCCTTGAACAGGGTGGACTTGCCCGCCCCGTTCGGCCCGACGATGCCGATCCGCTCGCCCGCGTAAACGTCGAAGGTCAGGTCGCGGATGGCCGGCTGGCCGTTGTAGCCCGAGGCCAGATCGCGCACGGTCATGACCGGTGCTGCGTCGTCGCAGCCGGAGTTGTTGTTCGTTGCTGAGTGCAGTGAGCGCAGCGGGATGCCCATGAGAGTCCTCGCAGGTCTCGATTCGACGATGTGCTGCTACTGCAGCGCCGCGACGATCTGCGCGGCGTTGAAGCGCATGTAGGCCAGATAGGTGTCCGCCGGGCCGCCCGGCTCGCTCAGCGAGCCGGTGTAGAGCCGCACCAACGCCGCCCCGGACTCGTCGGCGATCTGCTGGGCCAGGCTCTCGCTAACGGTCGTCTCAGTGAAGATGGCTGGGACGCCGTAGCTGCGGATCGTCTCGATCAGGGCCAGCACTTCTTGCACCGACGGCTCAGACGACGTGCCGCCGCCGGGGATGACCACGCCGACCAGCGCCAGGCCATAACGCGCAGCCAGATAGTTGAACGCCAGGTGATTGGTGACGATGAAGCGGCGCTCGGCAGGCAGCGCGGCCATCTGCGCGGCGATCTCGGCGTGCAGCGCGGCCAGCTCAGCCAGGTACGCCTCGGCGTTGGCGGCGTAGACAGCAGCGTTGGCCGGGTCTTCGGCGCTGAGCATGTCGCGGATCATCAGCGTCCATAGGGCGACATTGAGCGGGTCGGTCCAGGCGTGCGGGTCTGCCTCGGCCAGCGTATCGAAATACGCCGCGTCAGCCCGCGTCACCGCGCCGGGCGGGGCCAGTGCGTCCAGCCCGAACGCCGTGCGCACCGCCGCCTCATGCTCAGCGCACAGGGCGTCGAGCGTGCTGGCAGGCTCGATCTCGGACGGCGCTTCTTCTGCGTGCTCCGCTTCGTCGCCGTGCTCGTCCAGCCCGGCCATCACCGGGCGAACCGGTAAGCAGCCCCATAGCTCGTAGACGGTGCCGCCGCTCGCCTCGCGCACGACATCGAGCAGCCGTTCCTCGAAGTTCAGCCCGACCACGAAGACGGCGTCGGCCTCGCTCAGCCGGACGACATCCCGCGCCGACGGCTCGTAGGCGTGCGGGTTGGCCCCCAGCGGGATCAGCGTCTCGACCTCGGCGGCATCCCCAGCAATCTGGCCCACCACGTCGGCCAGGATGCTAAAGCTGGCAACCACGCGCAGGCGGTTGGCCTGCGCCGAGACTGGCATACCTGCTGGTGGAACCAACGCCGCCAGCAGGGTCAGGGCGACCAGCGCCGCCCCTACGCTACGCAAACCGTTACGAACGTGACGCATCAGAACCGTGCTCCTTCACTGTGTGTCATCATGCTGCTGGCAGTCCGCGCAGATGCCCGAAATCTCCAGCCAGTGCCCGGTGATCGTGTAGCCGGTGCGCTGCGCCACGCGCTCAAGAAAGCCGCCTAGCTCGCAGCCGGCGATCTCCACCACCACGTTGCACCGCTCGCAGATCACGTGGTGGGTGTGGCCGGGCGTGGCCAGGACATAGCCGTGACAGCCATCCACCACGTGCACCGGGCGCACGATGCCCACGTCGGCCATGATCTCCAGCGTGCGGTAGACCGTGACCAGTCCCAGGTCGGCGCAGAACGCCTGGCCGCGCGCCTGAATCTCGGCGGGCGAGAGCGGCTTGGAGGCCGCTACCAGCGTCTTGAGGATGGCGCGGCGCGGTTGGGTCAGCTTGTGCCCGTGCTCGCGCAGATGATCGGCCAGCGTGTCGAAATCGGCTGCCATCGGGTGCCCCGTCAACCAGCATTCACCTTGATTGCCAGTTATTTACCTCACCCCCGTTTCGCTTCGCTCAACTTCCCCCTCTCCGCTAGCGGAGAGGAGGTCAGGGGGTGAGGTTGCGAGCGAAAGCAACAGAGTAGCGATCAGGGTACAGAACTCGCTGCGGTGGATTGGTTAAAGCGTCTTAAATGAAAGTCTTTTTCAGTTGCAGATTCTAAGCGCGAGCGCAGAGCGTGTCAAGGGTGAGGTATAATCGGGTGAGAGTAGGGAGTCATGAGTCGTGAGTCGTCGGGGGTCAGTTGGGAGTCTGGAGTGGGAGCGAGTACGGAGCGCGCGGGCCGCGCCCAGTTGCAGGGGTATATACGAAATCTGTCAGGCAATCCGGTCACGCAGTCTCCTGACTCAAGACTCATTACCGACAACTTCCGTAATTAGGAGCAAACCGACATGCGGCGAGCGTTGGCATTTGTGGGCGGTGTGTTGAGCGGGGGCGCGATTGGCACGGCGGTGGCGCTGCTCTTTTCGCCGAAGCCCGGCGACGCCATGCGCGACGGGTTGCGCGGTCGCTACCAGCGCGCTTTGCAGGCCGGGCGTGAGGCCGCCGCGCAGCGCCGGGCAGAGCTTGAGGCGCAGCTCGCGGCCATGACCGGCGCGGAGCATCCGGCAGAGCCGCGCTAGGACGCGCGCGCGCTGCTGAGCTTGTAGCTGGCCGGGTTGGCCGTGAAGGGGGCCATCGCCCCCACCGCGAGGGTCGCCGTCGCGCCGTCCGGCACCGTCACGGTGGCGCGCCCGGTGTTCAGCGCGTCCAGCGGCACCATCTCGACGGTCGTTGGCTGGCCGGGCGTCCGCACCACGACAGCCAGCGACCAGCCCTGCGCGACGCGGTCGCGGATGCGCAGGAAACCGTCTGCCACCCACGCGGACGCCGAGTCTTCCACGTCGTCCAGTTCCCCTAGCTCGACAATGCCCAGATCGTCCAGGGCCACGCCGTTCAACGTGCGCCCGCCGTCGGTCACGTACTCGAAGCGGACGAGCACCTGCCGCCCGGCGAAGTCGCTCAGGTCTACACGCTCCTCGACCCACCCCTGGGACTGTCCGCTGTAGCTCGGCTCCGCCACCTGGCGATGGCTGCCCGCCGAGGGGCCGCTCACGGCCTGCCAGGTGCGCCCGCTGTCCTCCGACACCAGCACCCGGAACCAGTCGCCCTTCGGCTCGATGTCCCACCAGGCGCTGAAGGCCAACGTCGCTGTGCGCAGCCCGCTCAGGTCGAAGGCGGCGGTGAGGCTGACGGCGCTGTTGTTGAGATCGTTCGACCACCACATCCACTCGCCCGACGGCGGCTGCACGCCCAGCACGGTCGTCTCGTCAGCCCCGTCGAAGCTGATCTGGTACGTCGCCGGGCCGTCCAGCAGCAGGTAGTCGGCGCCATACTGGTTGATCTGGTCGCGGTAGAGCACGCCGTCCGGCGGCACGACCAGGGGTTGAGGCGCGATGGCCTCCGGCAGATCGAGCGTGCGGTAGTAATAGCGCCCGTCGCCCACGTAGGGATCGTCGAGCAGGTTGGCGAGTATCCAGTCGGCGAAGACCGCGTCCACGTCCGGCGCGCCGTCCAGCCCGGCCAGCGCCGTCTGGATCGAGGCCAGCCCGTCGTGCTCGCTGGTCGCTACTGCCTTGATGAAATCCAGCCCAAACTGCTCGTAGAGGTAGACGAGGAACAGGTAAGCCGCGCCGTAGTTGCGCGCCACGTCGCGGTCGTCGAAGAGCCAGCCGCTCAAGTAGTGATCGGGCGCGGCCAGGAAACGGCTGACGTTGGCGATGCCAATCGCCTGCGGGTCGAAGCCGTTGAGGTGCTCGGCAAGCTGCGAGAGGCCCTCGTTGAGCCAGCGCCGCTCGTTGCCGTCCACGTAGAATTGCAGGAGGTGCTGGTGCTCGTGGGCCAGCGTCGTCAGGAACTCGGTTGAGCCGAGCGGGGCCGCGTCCTGGCTGAGATAGATGATCGCGCGCTCGTTGCTGGCGGGGCAGGTCGCGCGCGGGCACAGGTCGTTGGGGTTGAACGCGCCCAGGATGCCCGGCCCGATGCTGCGCTGGCTGACTACATGCAGGCGGGCGTCGCCGTCGAGGCCCACGCCCTCCGCGCCGCCGTAAATGCGCGTGTTGAGCGGCCAGATGCGCTCGTCGAAGAGCTGCGCCACGCGCTCTAGCTCGGTCTCGTCGGGGGCCAGGCCGCGCTCGAACCAGAAGTAGGCGTGTCGGCTGCGGTAAGCCAGGGCGAACGCGCGCGGCTGGCGGTCGCGGCTGCCCAGGGGGATGAACGCTGCGAGGTCGCCCACCTGGTACTCGCGCGCCGCAACGACGCCCGCCGCGTCCTCGCTGACCATGTCGGCCAGCCAGTCCGTCGGCTCCGCAGCGCGCGGCGCAAGCGGCGCGGCGCTCCAGGTCAGCGCCTCAGCGCGCTTGCCGTCCTGGGCGCGGGCCGCAGAAAGGGGCCACGCGGCTAGCGCCGCCAGCGTCACCGCCGCGATTAGCGCCAGCCGCGCTCCTCTGTTCACCCTGCTAGCCAGCGTCGTTTGTCCCCACCAATCGAGCACAGTGTCGAACTCGTTCCACGCCACATGGCGCTACAATGAAGCAATCTACGATGTCTTTATTTTACGTTAACTGTTCCTCGACGAGAAGGATCATAAAGAAACCTATGTGAAAACGTAACAAATCACAAAGATGCCTGCCGGACGACAGGCGCGCGAAAGCGAGTGGCGCACAAACGCGCGCCGCTGGCGTATGGATGCTTACTCTCGCTGGAGGCTCATTCGGTGATCGGACTCAGCGTCATCGTGTAGCGCGCCGGCTCGGTGGTGATGGGGGCCAGCCCGCTCACCACGAACACCGCGTCGCCCGCCGCACCGCCGACCGTGAACTCCCATTCGCCGCTGGGCGCGTCACCGAAGCTGAGCAGACGGCGGACGGGGTCTGCGCCCGTCTCCCCCGGCGGCTGCACCAGCAGCACGAGGAAGTTTTGGGGGAGCCGGTTATTGGTGCGCAGCTACCCTTCGCTGATCCAGCCGCCATCGCCGCCCTCGACATCGTCGGCGTAACCGATCTCTGGGATGCGGATGTCGTCAATGACTATGCCGGGCTGGGTGACGGCGTCATCGGTGATGTACTCGAAGCGCAGCAGGATGTCGCGCCCCGCGTAGGGCGACAGATCAACTACCTCTTCGACCCAGCCGCCGCTCGCGCCAGTGTAGGCGGGGCCGTAGGCATTATTATGTGGGTCGTCGGTGGTCGTGCGGCGCGTGCTGAGCGGAGTCCAGGTGGCGCCGTCGTCGGTGGAGACCATCACGTAGGCGAAGTCCCACAGGCTCTCGATCTGGTACCACGTCCAGAAGCGCAGCGTCGCTGCGCTGACGCCGCTGAGATCGAAGGCGCGGGTCAGGCGGGAGTCGCTGTCGTCAGCGCGGTTCGACCACCACATGGCCCGCCCGCTGTAGGCGTCTGTGGGCGCGATGGACACGGACTCGCTGCCGCTGAAGGTCAGGCGGACGCGCTGCGGCGCGCTGCCCCCTGGCACGTACAGATAGTGCGCGCCCCACTGCGGTGCGGCGGCTTGGCGCGCCAGGCCATCGGCGAGCAGCGTCTCGCTGACGGTTGCTGGCGGCAGCATGTCCATACCGGCCAGCGTGTAGGTGTAGCGCCCGTCGTACAGTGCTGGATCGGCGATCAGGTTGGCGGCCAGCCAGTCGGCGAAAAGATCTACGACGGTCACTGGCACGCCGGTCGCCGGGTCGGTTGCGCCGATGGCGGCCAGCGTCTGGTCTACGCTGGCGAGGCCGTTGGCGGGGTTGCGGACGAGGGTCGTGGTGGCCTCCTCGCCATAACGCTGGTAGAAGTAGGCGGCGAAGAGGAAAGACGCGCCGTAATGCAGCCCGCGCTGCCCGCTGTCTTCGGGCCAGGTGTTGAGCTGTATCCCTGGCGATTGCAGGAACGGCCATGTGAAATCGCCCGGCCCATAGCCGGTGATCAGCGTCGCCAATTCGGACAGGCCCTCGTTCAGCCAGGTATCCTCGTTGGGGTCTACGTGCCAATGAACCATGTGCTGGAACTCGTGAGCGAGCACGCCCTCGTAATACCACGTGCCGATGGCCCCGCCCATCGTGTCCAGGTTGACGTAGAACATCTCGCGCTCGTTGGAGTTGGCGACTGCCGCCGCTGGATAGGCGCTGTTGCTGCCGTAGTAGGCCGCCACCCACTGGCCCAGGCGCGAAGCGTGCAGGATGACCAGGTGCGGGTCGCCGTCAATGCCGGGCGTCCACTCGGTGCCGAAGACCTGGTGGACGCGGGGGCGGATGACCTGCTCGAAGGCGTCGGCGGAGCGTTTGACAGCGGCCAGGTCAACCGCCTGGCCCACCTCGACGAACATGTAGAGATGCGCCGTCTTATAGACCAGCTCGGCGTCAATCTGGAAGGCGTAGTCTTCGTCGAGGTTGTCGGCCCAGAACGTCACGACCGCGCCCAGGTCAAGCTCCGGCGGGGGCGTGGTGGGCGGCTGGGGCACCTCGGTCAGGCCGAGCAGCCGTTGCGCCAGGCCAATGCGGTCGCGCGGGGGGATGGTGGTCTCGGCGAGTTGGGCGAGCGTCTCGCTGCCGAGAGTCTGGGCGATGGGCGTGGGCACCTGCCCCAGCGGCCCTTGAGGCCAGGGCATGGCCACTGTAGGCATCCCTGGCGCGCACACGGCGATCAGCGCCCCGGCGAGGAGCGCCGCCAGCGTGTGGCGAACAAGACGGAAGGGGCGTTTGTGGGTCAAGAGTTCGTCGGTACCCTCGCAGGTAGTCTATGTCTCTGGGTGCTCCGCACTCGATGGCGCGCACATTATCATTTTTTAACCGTTCTGCGCGCAGTTGACCACGTACTTTTTTCCCAGGCTGCGGGATGTGCGCACGACCTGTCAGGCAGTAGAGGCGCTGCTCTACGCCCCGGCTCGACCTCACCCTCGCCCAACGCTGACGGCTGACCGCTACCTAGCCAGACAGCTACACCAGCTTCAGCAAGCGATCAGCCAGGCTGCCCGTGACTGTCAGCAGGCGCAGAGAGGTCACCGCGTCAAGAAAGCCGGGGACATGGAACTGCTCGACGACGGAGCGGCGGCGCAGGGCGCTGGGCAGCAGGCGTTGGAAAGGCCCCAGAGCCAGCAGGCGCTCCAAAGCGCGGTAATTCTCCTCCAGGTACCCGGCGACCTGGCGATCCGTCCACGACAGCCACAGGGCGGGGACGGGTTTCTCCGGCAACATGACGCCCAACGCCGGCGGGAAGCCTCTCATGATCCGCGTGCGGCGGCGCAGGAGATCGGCGAAAACGTGCCCGTAGACATCCCCCAGGCAGTGCACCAATCCCCAGCCCGCCGGCGTCTGCACCAGAGGCGCTGCGCTGCGTGGCAGTCCCAGGGTCAGCGGCAGTTGAGAGGCTAGCTCATAGGAGAGGTGCTTCTGGGTCGAGCGGTAGATGAGGTGTTCGGCGGCATCCTCGCCGCGATAAGCCGTGACCCAGATCGCCTCGCCGTCCACCCATTCGACGGCGACCGGACGCCCCTCCAGGATGAGCACTGGCTGGCCGAGCCACTGCGCGCTGGCGCTGGCTACCGTCTGGTGGGTATGCTGGTCGCGGATTTCCAGGCGAGACGTCTCCTGGTTGGGGATGTTGCTGTACAGGCTGAGCGGGCAGTTAGGCGCGGCCTGCCAGTCCACCAAGTCGTTCAGCTTGGGGCCAGCCCGCCATTCGCCGGGCCGCCCCACTTGCAGGTAACGGCGCGCGAGCAGCTCGCCGAGAATGGCACGCACATCGGCGGGGGCCAGCAGCCCCGCGAAGTAAGCGTTCAGTTCTGGCAGGCGCACCGCGCCAGACGGGTTCTGCTTGAGCAGGCTGAAGATCTGCTGGATGGCGACTGAGAGATGAAACGGCGGGGGCGGCGCGGGCGGCGGGGCCAGGTCCGGCGCGCGCAGCGTCTCGAAGACCAGCTTCTCGTAGGGCGTGCGGAAGAAGCAGGCGACCCGCGCCGTGCTGCCGCGCCGGTTGCCGCGCCCGATCCGTTGGGCAAACGACCGCTGGTCGCCGGGCGGGCCGATCAGGATCACGGTGTCAATGTCGCCAATATCAATGCCCAGTTCCAGCGTGTTGGTGGCAAAACAGACCGCCGCCTCGGCAACGGCGAAATCGTGCTCGATCTCGCGGCGGCGCTGCCTGGCGATGTTCGAATAGTGGACGTAGACCGCGTCGCCAAAGGGCGACTGCCGGCGCACCGCTGCCGCGTAGGCTTCGACCTCGGCGCGGCTGTTGCAGAAGACCAGCGCCTTGCGCCATCCGCGCTCGCGGAAGCGGTACAGGTAAGCGCGCAGGGCGTCAATGTCCGACCGGCCCAGGCCGATCAACTCGGTTGTGAAGGGGCGCGGGCCGTCGCCCGCGATCACCCGCGCGCCGTCGAAGTAGCGTTCGGCGGTACGCTGGGGCTGGTCTAGCGTCGCCGAGAGCGCCACGAATTGCAGGTGCGCGTCTGGCGCGTCACCGCAGGCGTAGGCATGGGCGCGGATGCGGCGCAGACGGTTGAGCACGACGCGCAGTTGGTCGCCGCGCGGCGTGCCGTCAAAGAGGTGTAGCTCGTCCAGCACGACGGCGCGCAGCGTGGCGAAGACGCGCGCCTGCGAAGTGAGCAGAGAATCCACCGATTCGGGGGTCGAGAGGAGCACGGTCGCGGGCTGTCCGGCGTCGAAAGTGTTCTGGTCGCGGGTCTTGATGCTCAGCGTCACACCCAGCGCGGCCAGGGGCGGGCCGAGACGCTTGAGCAGATCATTAGCTAGCGCCCGCGTAGGGGTGATGTACAGCACCAGCAGCCCCGCCTGGCCCGCCAGGCAATGACGCTCGATGAGCGGGGCGACGGCGGCTTCGGTCTTGCCGCTGGCTGTGGGAGCGCACACGATGACTTGCTCGCCCGCCAGCACGGAGGGGATCACCGCGACCTGGGTGGCGGTGAAGTTGCCGTGCGCCGCGAAGAACGCCGACCAGGTGCGCGGCAGGCGGGCTTTCAGGGCCAGCCGGGCCTCACGATCGTTCACATATGCAGCCCCCCGGCTAGCTCGTCCAGCGCCATCTCCGGCGGATCGTCCCCGTACAGGTAGAGCAGATCGCACAACGTGACGGCGGTGCGGATCATCTCGCGCAGGTTGAGCCGGTGCTGCCCCAGCATCCGCGACAGGATGCCCGGCGCAGTCGCGCGCACCTGGGCGTAGCGTCCGTTGTCGGTCGGATAGCCGTAGGCCAGGCTGTGGCAGTCCACCAGACTGCCGAAGAAACGCTGGATGTCCCTCTCGATGAAGCGGTCGTCCAGCCCGATGATCTGCGCCGGAGCCAGTCATCTACCGGCATCCGGTTCTCGCTCTCAGTGAGCGCAAACAGGAAGAACAGGTGCGACGCGGCGCTAAAGCTGACCGGGTAGCTGGCCCGGTGGTCTTCGGGGATATGGGCCGGGTTGATGCGGCTGTTGGCCGGCCCCATGGCAGCGCAAATCATCGCCTGGAAGAACGAGTCGGCCCGCTCACGCTGGTTGGCCTTCAGCAGCGAGTAATGCTCCGATTCGTCCACCAGGACGGCCAGCCCGCTGTAACCCACCAGCGAGGCCAGCGTGCTGATGGCGCTGAGCAGGTAAGCGTACTGCCGCCCCACTTCGCCGTTCACATAGAGCGTGGGGGGCCGGGTGACGCCCGGCACTTTCTTGAGCGCCGCGCGCACCAGGGCGTTGTTCTTGATCTGCCCGCCCACCCAATGCACCAGGCCCGTGTAGACCCACTGGTTGCCGGGGTTGGCCAGCGCGCTCAGGGTCAGCGCGAGCGGGCAGTAGGGCACGGGACTCTGCTCTTGGAGCGCGTGCACGGCAGAGGGGCTTTGCAGCGCCTTCTGCAGCAGCCACTTCAGGCCGCGCTCTGGGTTGTCAGGGTAACGCATCGCGCCGATCAGCGCGCGGTAGATTTCGTAGGGTTTGCTGGGCGGGACTTCGACCAGGTCGAGGCTGGTGCTGACCACGACGAAGTTCTCGCGCAGGGCGCGGCGGGCTGCCAACTCGACGAAGTGGCTCTTGCCGTACCCATAATCGCCGATCACCGCCTGCACGTCGCCGGACTGCTCCCTGCTGCGGGCCAGCGCGCGATCCAGGCTGAGCGTCTGCGTCTCCAGCCCAATGGTGAAGGTCTCTACATCCTGCACCGGGACAATGCCCAGCCGCAGCGTCTCGACGGTCTGCCTGGCTCGGAATTGCGGCGTGGGCGTTCGGGCCGAGGGCAATGCACTTCGCGCCGCCTCTGCGCTGGGGGGCGGGGGTGAGAGGATGGGGACTGCGTAGTTGCGGAACTCGTGCGCGGGCAGACGGTAGCGACGCCCAGACTCGAAGAGGACTTCCCATTCGTGGCCCCCCGCATAGGTCTTGAGCAGCCGACCGCTGCCCAGGTGAGGGTGCTCGACACGCCGATCTTGTGACACGCCCCACCTCACCTAATAGGGATGCTGCAAGGAGTCCGCCAGAGCTTGCAGGCTGTCGCTCTGCCCCCTGATAGCCGCCTGTGCGTATTCGGGAGTGATCTCAAGCTCTCCCTCTTCCTTTTGCCGGTACCATTCGGTCACCAGCGCCTTGACGAACAGGCGGCGGTGATGGAACGTCAGGAAGGAGTCAATGGCCGCCTGGGCGAAGGTAGCGATATTGCGCGCCTGAAGGTTAGCGTCGAGGGAGACCGCATAAGCCGTCTCGAAAATTGCCAGCAGGCGCTGGCCGAGCTGAGTCAGCAACTCGTCTTCTGGAACATCCAGCCGCTCCAGGTTGATCTGGGGACTGAAAGGGTTCGAACGGGCAAAGAAACTGGGAGCCTGCACACGTTGCTGCAATGCCGGATACTTCGGTACGATGTCGGTGAGGAAAGCGCCGGGCACCGCGTACATGAACAGCGCGCCCGGCAGGTCTTCGCGACAGCGGTCTATCACTTCGCGCAGGTTGTCGGTGCCCACTTTCTCGGCTTTGCCGCCCAGGCTGAGCATCCGGTCGCCTTCGTCAAAGAGAAGGGCCAGTCCGGCGTAGCCCATCGCGCGGACGCTCTGGCACAGCGAGCGCAGCATCTTGAAGGCGTTGTTGCGCGTGATCTTCTCGGTGACGCCGATCTGCCGCAGGTCGCGCATGTCCTCTGGGCTGACCGGATCACCATGCAGCCAGCGCCCCAGCGACTCCAGGCGCAGCTCTGCGCCATCGAGCACGGCCTGGAAATAGCCCTGCACGGCGCAGTGAAAGCTCAAGCTGTCCAGCGGGGTGCTGGCTATCGTTTGCAAGAACGCCCTGACCTCTGGCAGTTCGGCGGCGGCGGGGTCTTCGGGTTCGAGGCCGTAGGTGTTGGTCAGGCGGCGCAGCGTGTTGTCGAGGAAGCGAGTCAGGCCGCGCTCGGATTCGCTCAAATCGCCCGGCTCGTGCCACAAGATATTGGAGGCAACGGCAGCATAGACGCGCTGCTGGTCGTTGTAGGGGCTTTCTTTGGGGCTGAGGTCTACCTTGCTGACGGCGAAGTTGCGCTCCCAGGCGCGATCGCGCACGCAGTAGAGGAAGTGCGACTTGCCGCTGCCGTAGTCGCCCACGACCAGCTTGAACGTCGCCCCGCCCTCGGCCAGGTACGACGAGAGATAGTGGTTGTCCAGCGTGTTGAGCAGAGACTCGTTGCCAACGTTGTAGTAGCTGACCCCTTTGACGGGCGGCGTGCCCGACTGGCCCAACACCTCGATGATATAGCGGGCAACGTGTGGCTCAGGGAGCATCTCAGGCATTCCTCTCCCCTTATAGGAGGGTCTTGGCGAACTCAATATCGGAGATGTAGCTGCCGTCGTGGGGGCCGCTGCCCATGACCAGCCACATGCTCCGGCTTTGGCTCTCAGCTTGCGTCTTGGTGGCCGTGTGCAGCGTCACCTGCAGGCCCTGGTAGCTGAGGCGCTGCTGCCGGACGAACAGGTCCAGGTCATAGGCGAACTGCGCGCGGCTGTAATCGGTGAAGCTGCGCTTGCTGGGGAAGCTGCTGAACGTCCGGCCCTGGCGCAGCAGCACCAGCTCGTAATAACAGTCCACGATATTCATGCGCGCGCTGTTGCGCTCGCTCTTGCGGCGCGCATTGTGCCAGGCGGCGTGCAGCATCTCCACCCAGCGCTGACCATCTTCGTTGCGGCCCTCAATGGCCTTGACCTCGTTCTGGTACACGGCGATCAGCGTATCGAGGCTCAGCTTCACGCGCGCTGCCAGCGTCATCTTGCCATAGCTGATGGCGGCGCTACGGCTGACGAAATCGGCGACGATTTCATAGCGCCCGATCTCGAAGCGCGGCGGACGCCCGCCAAGCTGAAGGCCCATCGCAGCCAGCTTGTCGCGCAGGGCAGCCCCAAACTCGTCACCCAGGCGGGCCTGGGCCTGCTCCAACTCGACGGCAAGCCCCGGCATCAGGGCGCTCACGGCATCGTCCTGCAAGGGCGAAGCTCGCAGCGCCTGATAGGCCCGGTCGAGCTTGATCACGTCTACCAGATCGCCGCTCAGCGCCCCTACCGCATCTTTGAGGGCGTTGATCTGGGCGGTGAGCAGTTTGGCCTCGCGCCGCAGGTCGGGCAGCAGCAGGTCGGCCACGTCCTCTTTGAAGCGCAGGGTTTCGAGCGACCGGGCGGCCTGGCTCAAGAGGGCCGGATCGAGGGTTGTGGTCTGGGCCAGGTAATCGCCCAACGTGCGCCGGGCTTTGTTCAGCGCGCCGTTAGTCCCCTTGAGGCCGGCTGTCAGGGCGCTGGTGGCCCGGTAACGCTGGCGATAGCTATCAAGCAGCCCTTCCAGGGCGGTGATCAACGGTTCATTCGCCATAAGTTTCCCTCTTGTTGGGCATGGTCTGGAGCCTCTTGCCTGTGCACACAGTATAGCGGATTTGGCCCGGATGCTAAAAACCACCGAGCCACTCTGGGTGCGTGCAAAGGGTGTCAGCCTCACTCGACGCTGAGCCATCAACCTCACCCCCTGGCCTCGCTGCGCTCGGCTTGCCCCCTTCGCCGGCGGCGGCGAGGCCCGTGTTAGCGGGCTGAGCGGAGGTGAGGTCAACCGGCTGGCGTATAGTGGATTTTGCCGCAATTGCCCTGGGCCAATGTGTGGGGTCCACGAACAACCTGTTAGAGCTGGGCACTTGGGCGCTGGGATTGCCCCCCATTCCCCAACCCCTTCCCCCACGC